>NZ_JACAPT010000009.1:407923-791855 GCF_013385565.1 Pseudomonas sp. E6002
CCGCTCCCACATTTTTGATCCGGTTTCGTCAGTTAAGCCGTTGCGCGATGCAAGCTGGCCAGGAACCCCGCCGCCCCAACGAACAAGCCAGCAAACGTACGGTTCATGCGTTTCTGCTGCTTTGGTGTGCGCAACAGGCGCAACACTTTCGACGCCAGCCCGGTGTAGCCGGCCATCACGATCATGTCCACGCAGATCATTGTCGCACCCAGGATCAGGTATTGGTTCAGCAGCGGCGCCTGCGGGTTCACGAACTGCGGCAGCACCGCCAGCATGAACACCAGGGCCTTGGGGTTGCTGGCGTTGACCAGGAACCCGCGGAACATCATCGCCATCGGCTTGCCGATCGGGCGAATCGCCGCGTCATCGCTCAGGTCGGTTGGCAGCGCGCGCCATTGCTTGATGGCCAGGTACACCAGGTACGCTACGCCAAACCATTTGATCGCATAAAACGCGGTGGAGGATGCGGCAAGAATCGCCCCCAGGCCACCGGCGACCACGGCAATCTGCATCGCCAGGCCCAATTGCAGGCCCAGGGCGTTCCAGTAACCGCGCAGGAAACCGTATTGCAGGCCGCTGGACATCGACGCAATGGCACCGGCGCCAGGGGAAAGACTGATGATCCAACTGGCCAGGAAAAAGGCCAGCCATGTGTCGAGCGCCATTACACACCTCAGAGCTTAGTTTGCTGAATGTTTCTAAACTAACGCTGCCGGCTGAGAAATGGCTAGAAAAATTTTGGGGTGCGCCTTTGTGGCGAGGGGGCTTGCTGTGGCGAGGGAGCTTGCTCCCGCTGGAGTGCGTAGCGCTCCCGGCTTTTTTTGGGGCTGCTACGCAGCACAGCGGGAGCAAGCTCCCTCGCCACAGGTTAAGGCAGCACGTCGCTGCCGCGCCAACGGCGCACCGAGCGCTGGAAGAACAGGCTGTTGGGCACTTGCACCATGACACTGCCGGTTCCGGCCTCTTCCACTTCGATCAGCGTGGTGTAGAGCAGGTTGATCGCCACCACCCGGCCTTTGACGCCGGGCTTGTCGACGGTGTCCACCAACTCGACCACATCGCCCAGGCGGAACGGCCCGACGGTGAAGATCAGGATGGCGCACAGCAGGTTGGACAACACCGACCACATGGCGAAGAACGCGACCGCAGCCACCGCCACAAAACCCGACAACGCCGTCCACAACACCGTGGCAGAGACGCCCAGGCGCTCCAGCACGAAGATCAGCGCGCTGCCCATGATCAGCCAGCGCAGGCCGCCGCGCAGCGGCATCAGCAACTGCGGCGGGAACGGATAACGTTCCCCCAGGCGGTTCAGGCATTTGGCGACGAAACGCTGGGCGAGATAGCCGGCCAGCAGGATCAGCAGAATCTGTACGGCCACCCAGATCGGCGCGATCCATTGGGCCGGCAGCGGCAGTTGCAGCGCTTCCATCAGGACAGCGCCTCCAGCTCCGCTTGCAAGGATTCCAGCAGTTCGAGGGCTTCCATCCAGGTCTCTTCCAACTGCGCTTCACGTACCTTGAGCTTGGCCTGTTCGGCCAGCAGGTCGCGCAATTCATCCTTGCGGGCCGGCTCGTAGACGGCGCTGTCACCCAGGCTGGTTTCGATCTTCGCCAGCTTCTCGTGGATCTTGCCCAATTCGGCTTCCAGCTTGTCCGCTTCACGCTTGTGCGGGGCCAGTTGCTGACGCAATGCAGCCGCGGCCTGGCGCTGGGCCTTCTTGTCGGTCTTGTCCGGGTTGACCGGCGTGTTGCTGACCGGCGCGTTGCGCAGGCGGTAGTCCGACAGCCAACGGGCATAGTCTTCCAGGTCGCCGTCGAATTCCTCGACCTTGCCGTCAGCCACCAGCAGGAAGTTATCCGTGGTGCTCTTGAGCAGGTGGCGATCGTGAGACACCACCAGTACCGCGCCGCTGAATTCCTGCAGGGCCATGGTCAACGCCAGGCGCATTTCCAGGTCGAGGTGGTTGGTCGGTTCGTCGAGCAGCAACAGGTTTGGCCGGTCCCAGGCGATCAGGGCCAGGGCCAGGCGGGCCTTTTCGCCACCGGAGAAATTCAGCACCGGCTCGTCGATGCGCGCACCACGGAAGTCGAAACCACCGAGGAAGTCCCGCAGGGTCTGTTCGCGTTCGGTCGGCGCCAGGCGCTGCAGGTGCAGCAGCGGGCTGGCCTTGGCGTCGAGGGAGTCCAGTTGGTGCTGGGCGAAGTAGCCCACCACCAGGTTCTCACCGCGCACCAGGCGGCCGGCCAAAGGCTGCAATTCGCCCGAGAGGTTTTTGATCAAGGTCGACTTGCCCGCGCCATTGGGGCCGAGCAGGCCGATCCGCGCGCCAGGGGTGAGCTGCAACTTGACCTTCTCGAGGATGGTCTTGTCGCCATAGCCCAGGCGGGCATCGGAAAGGTCCAGCAGCGGGCTGGAGATTTTCACCGATTCGCGGAACACAAAGTCGAACGGTGAATCGACGTGGGCCGCCGACAGTTCTTCCATGCGCTCCAGGGCCTTGATCCGGCTCTGGGCCTGACGGGCCTTGGTGGCCTGGGCCTTGAACCGGGCAATATAGCTTTCCATGTGCGCGCGCTGCGCCTGCTGCTTCTCGTAGGCCTGCTGTTGCTGGGCCAGGCGTTCGGCACGGGCGCGTTCGAAGGCGCTGTAGCCGCCGCGGTACAGGGTGATTTTCTTCTGGTCGACGTGGGCAATGTTGTCCACCACGGCGTCGAGGAAATCCCGGTCGTGGGAAATCAGCAGCAAGGTGCCCGGGTAGCTTTTCAGGAAGTCTTCCAGCCACAGGATCGCATCGAGGTCCAGGTGGTTGGTCGGTTCATCGAGCAGCAACAGGTCCGAGGGGCACATCAGCGCCTGGGCCAGGTTCAGGCGCATGCGCCAGCCACCGGAGAAGTCGGCGACCGGGCGGTCCATCTGTTCGTTGGTAAAGCCAAGGCCGGCAAGCATCTTGCGCGCACGCGCGTCGGCGGTGTAGCCGTCGGCGCTGTCCAGTTCCGAGTGCAGGCGGGCCTGTGCGGCGCCGTCCTGGGCTTTCTCGGCCTCGGCGAGGTCGTGTTGCACCTGGCGCAGGCGCAGGTCGCCATCGAGCACGTAGTCGATCGCAATGCGGTCGAGGGTGTCGATCTCCTGGCGCATATGGGCGATGCGCCAGTCGGCCGGCAGCAGACAATCCCCGGAGTCGGGAGTCAGCTCACCCAGCAGCAAGGCGAACAACGTGGATTTGCCGGCGCCGTTGGCACCGATCAGGCCGGCTTTGTGACCGGCGTGCAGGGTCAGCTCGGCGTCTTCGAGAAGACGTTGCGGGCCACGCTGTAATGTTAGGCTTTGAAGTCGGATCATAATGGCGGCGGAGTCTACCAGCTTCGTTGGCCGCTGGCTTGGGTGTGAATATGTGCGCTGACCTGTGGAGCTTTGCCCTCTCGACCTACGCCCGCCCGGGCGTCGAGGACGCGTGCCTGCGCTTGCAGGCGCAAGGGGCTGATGTGTGCCTGGTGTTGTGCGGGTTGTGGCTGGAGCAGCGGGGTGTGGCGCCGGAAACGTCGCGCTTGCAGGCACTGCGGCAGATCGCCGGGCCGTGGCAGGCGGAGGTGGTTGAACCGCTGCGGCAAGTACGCACGCGATGGCGGGCCATGGCGCAGCAGGATGCTGAGCTGGGAGCGTTACGGGAGCGGGTCAAGGCTTTGGAATTGGATGCAGAAAGGCTGCTGCTATCACGCCTGGAAGGTGTGGCGCAGCGTTGGCCGATGGCCGAGGTGAATCATCAAGCATGGGTTGAAGGACTGGCGGCCGAAGCCGCCAACCTTGACCACGACACGCTGCATCAGCTGCGCGCCGCGGTTACCGGCACTTAGGAAGCGCTGGTTGGGGTGACGCTTGGCGCTGCCGGTGCAGGCGTGCTGCTGGCCGGAGCGGTTGGCGCTGTGGTGCTGGCAGCAGGTGCAGCCGGGGTCGCAGGCTTTGCAGCTGGAGTAGCTGGTTTGGCTGGTGCTGGCTTGGCAGCAGCAGGTTTGGCGGCCGGCTTGGCAGCTGGTTTCGCAGCAGCAGGTTTGGCGGCCGGCTTGGCAGCTGGTTTCGCAGTAGCAGGTTTAGCGGCCGGCTTCGCGGCTGGTTTTGCAGCAGCAGGTTTAGCGGCTGGCTTGGCAGCTGGTTTTGCAGCAGCAGGTTTAGCGGCTGGCTTCGCGGCAGCGGGTTTAGCGGCTGGCTTCGCAGCTGGTTTCGCAGCAGCGGTTTTAGCAGCTGGCTTCGCGGCTGGCTTCGCGGCTGGTTTCGCAGCAGCAGTTTTAGCAGCAGTTTTAGCAGCTGGCTTGGCAGCTGGTTTCGCAGCAGCAGTTTTAGCGGCTGGCTTGGCAGCTGGTTTCGCAGCAGCAGTTTTAGCAGCTGGCTTGGCAGCTGGTTTTGCAGCAGCGGTTTTAGCGGCTGGTTTGGCAGCTGGTTTTGCAGCAGCGGTTTTAGCAGCTGGTTTTGCAGCTGGTTTTGCAGCAGCAGTTTTAGCCGCTGGTTTGGCAGCCGATTTAGCCGGTGCTTTTGCCGCAGGCTTGGCCGCAGCTTTCGCAGGTGCCTTGGCGGCGACTGCTTTGCTGGCTGGCTTCTTCGCTGCGCTGGCTGCAACGGCCTTAGCCGGAGCACGGGTGCTCAGCACTTTGCCTACAGCTTCCTTCACACGACCAACACCCTGGGCCAATTTCAGGCTCTCGGAAGCATCACGCTTGAGTTGGGAAATGTAGGTGCGGGTTTCGGATTGACGATCCTTGAGGGCGTCGAGCAAGTCCTCAAGTTCTTTGACGGCGTCCTTGGCCTTGGCTTGTGCCTTGGCTTTGCCAGCGGTCGCTGCGCCTTGCAGTTTGGTGCGGGATTTGTGCAGTTTTTCCTGAGCTTTGCCGCGTTGTTTTTCAAGCTTGGCGAGCAACTTCTCAGCATCAGCCAAGGCTTGTGAACAGGCGCTTTCCAAATGTTCGAGCAGGCTGCCCGAAAGTTGTTGGAGCAAATGCAACGGGGTATTTACAGGCTTCTGTTTGGCCGACATGGTTTACCTCCTGGCTGACGTGGGTGCGGCTCATACTAGCCCTCTGCTCTTACCGCCGCTAGGGCATGTTGACAGTATCGATTGGCTTGCGTTGCACCGCACGAAAATTCTTATTGATATAACGAAAATCCACGCCACTTTTTAAGCATTCACACTGGCATAATCCATCGCACTTTCGGCTGGAGAACGCCCATGTCGCGTTACCTTTTTTTAGTGTTGAGCGTGGTGCTTTGCGTGGCCAACGCAAGCGAGAAATCCCCCTCCAAAGATGACCACGACCTGGCCTACAGCCTGGGCGCGAGCCTGGGTGAGCGCCTGCGCCAGGAGATGCCTGGGTTGCAGGTAGAGGCGCTGATCGACGGACTCAAACAGGCCTATCAAGGTAAGCCACTGGCCCTGGACGACACACGCATCGAACAGATCCTTGCCCAGCACGAAGCACAAAACGCGCCGGACAATCGAGCACCACAAAGTGAAAAGGCACTCGCTGCCGAGCAACAATTTTTAGCCAGTGAAAAATCCAAAAGTGGTGTGCGTGAATTGGCAGACGGCATCCTGCTGACCGAACTGACCCCTGGCAGCGGGAAGAAACCGGCGGCCGATGATCGCGTGCAAGTGAATTATGTTGGGCGGTTACCCGACGGGACCGTCTTCGACAAGAGCACACAACCTCAGTGGTTTCGCCTGGACAGTGTGATCAATGGCTGGCGCAGTGCGTTGCAACAGATGCCGGTGGGCGCGAAGTGGCGCCTGGTGATTCCATCCGACCAAGCCTATGGCGCTGATGGCGCAGGCGAACTGATCCCGCCTTATACGCCGCTGGTATTCGAGATCGAATTGCTCAAGGCGGGCGCCTGAGCCCAAACGAAAAACGGTGCGCAATGCGCACCGTTTTCTTGTGTCGGGGGGAGTCAGGCCTTAGCCGTCAACTCTTCCTTGTGAGCGTTGTGCAGCACTTCGATCAGGCAATCTTCCAGCTCGAAACGCTCGTGAAGCAAACCACCCAGCTCTTTGAATTTTTCTGCAACGCACTGGCCGGCATCACACAGGTCGTTGAACGCCAGCAGCTTCTCGGTGATGACATCGATGCGCGGGTAAATCGTCTCCGCCAAATCGAGGCCACGTTGATCGTCGAAAGCCTCGGCCTCTCTGGTCAACTGCTCGTAGATACCGAAGTGCCCCGCCGATACGTAGTCCACCAATACGCCGCAGAATTCCTGCAACGGCTTGCGGTTCTCGCTGAGCGCTTCGGGCTTGGCACCGAGAGCATCAAAGGCCCGAACCAGTTCGTGACGCGCTTTCAACCAACCATCGATCAGTTTGTGCACCCCACCCCAGCGTTCCTGAGCATTCTGACAACGTTCCAGCATGATGATCTCTCTTCCCTATAGGGGCGCCGCACGCTGCCCGCGCAACACTTCAAGGTTAAAGCGGCAACCGGGCAAAGGTGCATCGAACAGTCTGTTTCAATAACGCGTGCGGGCCAGATTATGCCCGCACGACTATGTCATCAAGGTACGCAGGAGAGAAAGTTCATACAAGTGTTTAATCCCTTCCTACAACCTGCGGTTACCTGTCAGTGCCGTGCAAGGCCAAAACGCTGGCTCAGCAGCAACCGCGAGAACTGCGCGATGCCAAGGATCAGCATCGCCACGAAGAACAGCAGGCTCCACTCGGGAATACTCAAGTCGAACAGCGTCCAGTTGATTTCCACGCAGTCAACGGTGCCCTTGAAGATCAAGGCCAACGTCTCTCTCAGCGACAGGTTCTCGATCATGGACTGAAGGCCGGGCCAACAGGCAGGCAACTGTTCCGGCGGCGTATTTTGCAGCAGCACCTGGCGTACGGCGGTAATGGCGCCCAGCACTGCACACCCCATGCTCGCCGCCCAATACAGGTAGATCCCGGACCGCTTCGGCCCATGAATCGCCGCCACGAGATTGATCAGCGTGAAGGCAGCCACAAGAATTCGTTGCACCTGGCACAGGAAACAAGGCCGCAAAAACGCGGCGTATTCCAGGTAAAAGGACGCGCCCAGCGTCAGCGCACCAGCCAGGAACGCCAGGAGGAACAGGGAGCGTGAGGGGGCCAAAGACATTGTTTATCCGCAACGCAAGAGATAGGTAGTTACGGTAGAGGAAAGACCTTACCCCTTTCAATACGCGCCAGAGCAGACGATTCCGCGAGAGCGTAGGGATATCCCGTCAGAAGGCGAGCGATTAAACGCGCGTCTACGTAGGAGTTTACTACAAGCCGTATTGACTACAGCTATTGGCGTTATTGAAGGGTTGGCCACCAGACAATTCTGAGGCAACCCTTACTCTGTTTCCTACTTCAAACCCGTGCCGGTACCGGCAGCGGTGACGCCAGCAAACGCTTGTCCAGCAAGCCCAGGCCTTCCTGGAACAACTGGTTGCTGCGCTCGGTGTCGCCCAACTGTGCCAGCAGGCGTGCCAGCTCGGCGCAGGCCTCAGGGTTGCGCTGCACCTGAAGGCTGCTTTCAAGGTAATCCCGCGCCTTGCCCCACAAGCTGTTTTGCAGGCACAGGCGCCCCAGGGTCAGCAGCAGGCTGGCATCGCCTGGATGGTCCTTGAGCCAGCCTTCGGCGAACTTCAACTGCTTCGCCGGATCGCTGCCACGCAGCAGCCCGTAGAGCCGGATCAGATGACTGTCGTACTCGCGCTTGAGGGCACCGCGCAGCACTTCTTCGGCCTTGGCGTCCGCGCCCAACTGGCGCAGTTGTTCGGCGTACGCCAGCACCAGTTGCGGCTCCTGGCGCTGGGCCGAAGTCAGTTGTTGCCAGGCCAGCTCCAGGGATTGCTGCCCGGCCTCGCCCTGCTCTTCGCGCTGGGCAGCCAGGGTCAGGTTCTCGCCCCAGGCGCGTCGCTCCAGGTCGGCCAACTCGGCAGGCGGCAACACCTTGTCCTTGCGCAACTCCGGCAACAGCCGGATTACCGAAGACCAATCGCCACGCTGTTGATACAGCCGCTGCAGTTGGCGCAATACCTGGACGTTATGCGGATGACGCTCATGCATGGCCTGCAGGGTGACCAGGGCGCCATCGGTGTCACCGCGGTCCATCTGCAACTGCGCATGACTCAAGGCTACCGCGAGTTCGGCCTGGGGCTGGCGCTCAAGCGCGCGTTCCAGCAGGCCATCCGCTTCCTCATAACGGCCCTGTTCGTTGGCCGCACGGGCCGCGCCGAGGTAGTAGAGCAATGGCTGGCGTTCGGCTTCGGCCGCACGGTGCAAGTGGCGCTCGGCACTGGCCCAGCGCCCTTCGGCGAGGTCCATCTGGCCCTGCTCGATGGCAACCTGGACCCGACGGCTGCGGTTGCGCCGCGACCACGGATTGACCACGCCACCCGAGGTCAGCACCAGGCCCAGCAGCACCCTGGCCAAATAGATCACCAGGCCGATGGCAAACAACGCCACCAGCGTCGACCACAGCCCGGACTCGTAATGCAGCACATGGGGATAGGTAATCAGCACGTAGCCGGTATGTTTCGAAATGCCCACGGCCAGTGCCAGGCCGATCGCAATCGCCAGCACCAGGATCACATAGAAGCGCTTCATCGGCTTTACTCCTGGGTCGCCGGCTTGCCAGCGGAAGCCTTGGCTTCCTCGGCAGACAGGTGGCGACGGTCAAGGTAAGCCTGCACGGCAGCCAGGCTAGCGGCCAGGTCCGGCGTGACCACTGAGACGGCCTTGGGCTCAAGCTCGGCAATACGGGCCAGCATGGCTTTGCTTTGCGGGTTGTCTTGATTGAAGTTGTCCTGCAACACGCTGCGAGCCTCGCCCAGGGATCGGCTGTACACCGCCGGCTCGCCGTTGAGCGCCGCCCATTGCGCCTGCTCAAGTGCAAGGCTCAGGGCCAGGCGCACCTGGTTCAGGCCTTGCCCTGCCAAGAGCGGACGAATGTTGTCATCAGGATTGAAGTCGATGCGGAAATACCGCGAGATCTGCGCCCACCACTGACTCCAACGGCTGTCCGTGTCGGTGGTCGGACGCCCATCATTGGCCGCTTCAGGGAGTTGGTATTCCGGCGCGATGGCCGCCAACTGCACGACCTGATCGCGCAATGCCGCCAGTTGCAGGTACAGCCCGGTACGGTCCGGCTGTTCGATATTGCGCAACGCGGCGAGACTCTTGGCCAACTGCTCACGGGCGGCGTAGGAGCCAGGGTCACTTTGTTCGCGGAGGATTTCGTCAGCGCCCTGGACCAGTGCCTGGGCACTGTTGATGTCCTGCAAGGCGGAAAGACGCAGGCTGGCCAGGCGGATCAAGTGCTCGGCCTCGGCCAGGCGCCAGTCCTGGCGGCTGGCCCCCAGCACGGTTTCCAGGCGCTGGCTCAGGCGTTGTTGATCACCCTGCAATTGCGCCACCAGCCGGCGACGCTCTTCCAGCTCATCGGCGCCGGGCAGTTGCCCCAGACGGGCCGACAGCTGCTGCTGGCTCTGCTTGAGGCTCTGGGATTGGTCGTCCAGGGTTTGCACTTGGCCCAGCTGTTGCTGGCTGCTCGCCTGCAGTGCGCGGACCTGCCAGATCCCCCAGCCACCGGCGGCAACGCCGGCGGCGCCGAGCAACAAGGCCACGATGGCCAGGCCGTTGCCACGGCGCGGGGCGCTGGTGACCGGTGTCTCAACCGGCGCATCAAGCGCGGGCTGAGCTTCATCTTTAGGCAAGGCTGTTTCGCTCACGTATCCATCCTTTGCGTATTAGAGAGTGGGAACGGAAACACTCCGTAACGCCACTAACAAAGCCGCGGCACTGGCGCCACGACAATCCACAACTTCTTGCGCGCCAGCGGCACGCGCCATCTCGGCGACTCGCGGGCTGGGCACGAACAACGGCAGCTGTGCCACCTGGGGCCAATCTGTACCGGCCAGCGCCTGCAGGTGTAAAAAACCCTGCCCACTGCTGACCACCACGCCGTTCAAGCGTTCCACGTTTATGCGCTGGGTCAGCGTTGCACGGTCGTAGTCCGGCAGGAAACGGCGATACAACTCCAGATAGTCGACACTAGCACCTTGCTCGCGTAAACGCTCAGCCAGCAGCTCCCGCCCGCCCTCGCCCCGCAGGATCAGCACCCGGGCGCCGGGCTTCGAGATAGCCTCGCGCAAGGCGACCAGTTCAAGCAAGGCTTCACTGTCGTCGCCGTCGTGGGGATAACTGACATCAAGGCCATGCTCGGCCAACACCTGCGCCGTAGCAGCGCCGACACTGAACCACGGTAACGCCGGCGGTTGCGGCCAGTGTTGAGCCAACAACTGCAAGCCCAGGCGCGCGGCCGGCTTGCTCACCACGATCACCGCGCAATAGCGGTCCAGCTCGCGAAAAACAGTCTGTTGTTCAGGCGTGACAGGCAGCGCTTCAATCTCCAGCAACGGCAGGCTGCTGCTGAAAACACCTTCTTCGGATAACGTCGCCGCCAGGGCCGCCGACTCCTCGGCAGGCCGCGTCAGCAGCACACGCCATTGCATCACTGCGGCCCGGCCTCGCCGTACACCGCTTGCAGAATGGCACCGGCGCCTTTTTCCAGCAGCTCCTCGGCGACCTTGATACCCAGGCTGGTGGCCTCGCTTTGCGGCCCGCGAATCTCTGCGGTGAGCAACAACCCACCACTCGGGTCGCCCACCAGGCCACGCAGCCAGAGGTTTTCGCCCTCAAGCACGGCGTAACAGGCGATCGGCACCTGGCAGCCACCGTTGAGGTGCTTGTTCAGGGCACGTTCGGCGGTGACGCGAATTTCGGTGTCCTGGTGATCCAGCGGCTTGAGCAGCGCATGAATTTCGCTGTCGGCGGTGCGGCATTCAATGCCCACAGCGCCCTGCCCGCCGGCCGGCAAGCTGTCTTCGACGCTGATGGCCGAGGTGATGCGGTCTTCAAAGCCCAAGCGGATCAAGCCGGCTGCCGCGAGAATGATCGCGTCATATTCACCGGCGTCGAGCTTGGCCAGGCGAGTATTGACGTTGCCCCGCAGGAAGCGGATTTGCAAGTCCGGGCGGCGGGTCAGCAACTGCGCCTGGCGACGCAGGCTGGAGGTGCCGACGACGCTGCCCAGCGGCAGCTCATCCAGGGAGGCATAGGTATTGGAAACGAAGGCATCGCGGGGGTCTTCGCGCTCGCAGATGCAAAAAAGGCCCAGGCCTTCGGGGAAGTCCATGGGCACATCTTTCATAGAATGCACGGCGATGTCGGCTTCGTTCTCCAGCAGCGCGGTTTCCAGCTCCTTGACGAACAGGCCCTTGCCGCCGATTTTCGACAATGGCGAATCAAGCAGCTTGTCGCCGCGACTGACCATGGGCACCAGGGACACCTTCAGGCCAGGATGAGCCTGCTCAAGGCGTGCTTTGACGTATTCGGCCTGCCATAAGGCCAGGGCGCTTTTACGGGTGGCGATGCGGATTTCGCGAGAGGACATGGATCAATCCGTACTGAATAGATACGGCAGATAATAACAGCTCAGGCAAATGCGCTTTGATTTGAATCAGCAAGTGCGGGGCCTCCCTGGCCGCGTCGCACCGGGATATGGGCGGTGAAGCTCGCGTCAGCCCTCGGGCTAAAGCTGCTGCATCATCTTGCGCACACCGGCGACATGGCGCCGGCTGACGATCAGGGCGTCACCGTTGAGGCCCTTCAGGAACAGCTGAAAGTGCCCAAGCGGCGTGCGCTGCAGGCGCTCGATGCGCTCCCGTGCCACCAGCGCATTGCGGTGGATGCGCACAAAGCGGTCGCCAAATTCATCTTCCAACGCCTTGAGTGGCTCATCGAGCAGCACTTCACCGGCCTCGTGACGCAAGGTCACGTACTTGTGATCGGCGATGAAGTAGACCACCTGGTCCAGGGGAATCAACTCGATGCCCTTGCGGGTACGGGCGCTGATATGGCTGCGTGGCCCATTGCCGCCCTGGGCTGCGGGCTGGGTCAAGGCTGCCAGTTGGACACGATTGGGACGCTCGGCCTTTTTCAAGGCGCGAAGCAACGCATCGGCATTGATCGGCTTGACCAGGAAACTGGCGCCGCTGGCATCCAGGGCCTCGGAAGAGAACTCATCCTGGGAGGCGCACAGCACCACCGAAGGCGGCGATTCTCGCTCGCTCAGGCGGGCAGCCACCTGCAAGCCATCAAGGCCCGGCATGCGGATGTCGAGCAACACGACGTCCGGCTTGAGGCTGTCAATAAGGGCCAAGGCTTCCTCGCCACTGGTGGCGCTCGGCTCAAGGACATTGTAACCCTCGAGTTCACTGACCAAACGGCTCAGTCGCTCGCGGGCTTGGGGTTCGTCATCAACGATCAGGACATTCATATTGCGCTGGATTCCTGCGTGAGTCTCGCACAAGGATAGCGTAGACAGGTGCGGTGACTTCCGTCACGGCGATCCACGCTAAGACTAGCGCGAGCGGCAAAAAGTGCCCCGAGAGTGGCACCAATATTTACCCGGACCTGTTCAATCGCGCCCAAAGCCTGCTGCCTTCGGGCATCGTCGTAGGGTTTGCTGATACACAATACGAACACCCCCTCTCTAATGGATAGCCTGGAGTTCGACCTCATCGCCCGGCATTGGTGCAGTGCACCTTCTGTCAGCGCGAAGCTCTATCAGTGCAACTGTAGACGCTGGCGAAGACGATATTGCTCAATCGTCAAATATCGTTTCAATAAACACGCTTTGTTTGACCAAGGACCGCAAGTTTCCCCCCCGATCGGTCCTGGCTCCAGTCTCGTCCTGCGCGAGTCCGGGGGCAAGGCACTTAGCCATCTTGGAAACAAATAAAAATGCCCCGCCCCGGCATCGTCGCCTCCGGGGGCAACCCTGTTATTATCGGCGCCACACTTTCATGCCCTCTTTCCAGCAGATCACGAGCGAATCCATGAGCACCGACAAGACCAACCAGTCCTGGGGCGGCCGCTTCAGTGAACCCGTCGACGCCTTCGTCGCGCGCTTCACCGCCTCCGTCACTTTCGACCAGCGCCTCTACCGCCACGACATCATGGGCTCGATCGCCCACGCCACGATGCTGGCCAAGGTCGGCGTGCTGACCGACGCCGAGCGCGACAGCATCATCGACGGCCTGACCACCATCCGTGGCGAGATCGAAGCCGGCACCTTCGACTGGCGCGTCGACCTGGAAGACGTGCACATGAACATCGAGGCCCGCCTCACCGACCGCATCGGTGTGACCGGCAAGAAACTGCACACCGGTCGCAGCCGTAACGACCAGGTGGCTACCGATATCCGCCTGTGGCTGCGGGACGAGATCGACCTGATCCTGGCAGAAATCACCCGCCTGCAAAAAGGCCTGCTGGAGCAGGCAGAGCGTGAATCCGGCACCATCATGCCCGGCTTCACCCACCTGCAGACCGCACAGCCTGTGACCTTCGGCCACCACCTGCTGGCCTGGTTCGAAATGCTCAGCCGAGACTACGAGCGCCTGGTGGACTGCCGCAAGCGCGCCAACCGCATGCCTCTGGGCAGCGCTGCACTGGCTGGCACCACCTACCCGATCGACCGCGAATACACCGCGCAGCTGCTGGGTTTCGACGCTGTGGGCGGCAACTCCCTGGACGGCGTGTCGGACCGTGACTTCGCCATCGAATTCTGCGCCGCGGCCAGCATTGCGATGATGCACTTGTCGCGCTTCTCCGAAGAGCTGGTGCTGTGGACCAGCGCGCAATTCCAGTTCATTGACCTGCCGGACCGCTTCTGCACCGGCAGCTCGATCATGCCGCAAAAGAAAAACCCCGACGTGCCGGAGCTGGTACGCGGCAAGAGCGGCCGTGTATTCGGTGCGCTGATGGGCCTGTTGACCCTGATGAAAGGCCAACCGCTGGCCTACAACAAGGACAACCAGGAAGACAAGGAACCGCTATTCGACGCCGCCGATACCCTGCGCGACTCGCTGCGAGCCTTTGCCGACATGATCCCGGCGATCAAGCCCAAGCACGCCATCATGCGTGAAGCGGCCCTGCGCGGTTTCTCCACCGCCACAGACCTGGCGGACTACCTGGTACGCCGTGGCCTGCCGTTCCGCGACTGCCACGAGATCGTCGGGCATGCCGTGAAGTACGGCGTGGACACCGGCAAGGACCTGGCGGAAATGAGCCTGGAAGAACTGCGCCAGTTCAGCGACCAGATCGAGCAGGACGTGTTTGCGGTGCTGACCCTGGAAGGCTCGGTGAATGCCCGTAACCATGTCGGCGGGACTGCGCCGGCGCAGGTGAAGGCTGCCGTGGTTCGCGGCCAGGCATTGCTCGCCAGCCGCTAACCCAAAGGTAAGTACCCCTGCAAACAAGGGCAAACACTGAACCTGTGGCGAGGGAGCTTGCTCCCGTTGGACTGCGCAGCAGTCCCATTTTGGGGCCGCTCCGCTGCCCATCGGGAGCAAGCTCCCTCGCCACAAAAGCAGTCTTTATTTCTTCGCAGCAACCATCGCCATAAACGCCGGCATCGCCGCTTCCTTGTCCGCCGCCACCCGCTGGGCATTAGGCAGCGCCTGCAAGCGCTCCAGCAACGCCTTGGCCTTCGGCAACTCAGCCAACAGATCCAGCCCGAACAGCTTCCCGGCCACGGCACAGGCCAGGTCCACGCTGTACACAACATACAAATCCGCAATCGTGAAGCTGTCTCCTGCCACATACGGCGCAAACTTCCCGTGCCGCCCCAGCGATGCGATCCCCAGCAATAACTCCGCCCTGGACTTTTCCTTGATCGCCTCCGGCACCGGCATTCCGAAAAACGCCTCGGCAAAACACGCCCGGGCCGGCAACTCGATGTACAGCTCGATTTCCCTGCACAACGCCAGCACCTGGGCGCGCTGGAACGGCTCGCTCGGCAGCAGCGATCGTCCGCCCTGGGTCTGTTCGAGGTATTCGAGGATCACGCTGGTTTCGTTGATAAACCCTTGCTCGACACCCAGCACCGGCACCTTGCCCCGGGGGCTCACGGCCAAGGCTTCAGGGGTCTGGCCTGCGTAGAACGGCACCTCTTCGAAGGGCAGCCCTTTCTCCAGCAGCGCCAGTTTGACCATGTTGTAGTAGTTGCTGACCGAAAATCCATAAAGCTTGAGCATCACAAAGCCTCCAGGCCGTGTACGGGGTTGGCAGCAGTGGTTATAGATCGGGAGGCCGCGCCTGGCCAGCAGCATCAGCCGAGTGAATGGGGGTAGACTGGCGCCCTTTCCTCCAGGAGCCTGCCATGAGCGAGCCAACCGATATCGACAACGACGAAGAAGAGTTCGCCGAGACCACCTTGATTGAAGCGATCGAAAACCAGATCGAAAGCGACAACCCGCCCGCCGCCAAGGCCACGTTCAACAAGCTGACCCTGGTGGGCTACGAGCGCGAAGACATCCTGCAAATGATGGCCCACGTCCTCGCCATCGAAATTGACGCGCTGCTCGAAGAAGATCGCGCCTTCAATACCGAATGGTATGAAACTGCGTTGCGTGCGCTGCCGGAGCTGCCGCCCGAGAAGCAATAAGCCTCACACCGCGCTGGCCAGCAAACTCTTGCTGGCCACAATCCTGCCCCACATCAACACCGCATGAGTTCCGACTGGACAGCTCGCCCAAGTGCGTTCACCTTATGGCTGCTAACGTCTAAAAATTCCTAGAAAGTCTGGAGTCCTTATGTCGTATACCCCTGAGTTGGTTGCCGAACTGGAAATCCTTGCACTCTTCAACCTGGGCAGCTCCCAGGAAGGTCTGAAAGTTCATCAGACTGCCGCTCCCACTGCCATTGCCGCCGCCCGGCGCCTGTTTGATAAAGACCTGATCGACCAGCCAGACGGTGGTTACCTCACCAGCCTCGGCCGGGACGCTGCCGAACACGCACAAAGCCTGCTGACTATTCTGACGACCGCCAAAGAAGCCGCCTGACACCTCGTATCGCCCACGGGATCCTCTCTTCACGGATTCCGCGGGCATTCCCGCGCCCGGGATAAAATTCCGGCGTCAAAAACAAATTCCCTCTAAACCTCCTACGCTACTGGCTGTAAACTCCCACACGGCCGCCCACGTCGGGCCCTGCGAGCCACCGAGTTCGACATGACCCGCACCCACGAAATCCGCCCCGACCTGGACGAAGGCATCGACCGCAAGGTGCTGGCCCAGTTACGCGCGCGGTTTCTGGCCCTGAACGAAGGCCGCATGGCCCGGGCCGTCGAAGGACTGACGCCACGCCAGCAAAGCGTGTTGACCCTGCTGCCGCTGTTTTTCCACGTGAATCACCCGCTGTTGCCGGGCTATGTGTCGGGCAGCACGCCGGCCGGCCTGTCGAATTTTGAACCCGACGCGCAAGCCTTGGCCGAGGCCCAGCGCCTGACCCGCACGTTTTCCTACAAGCCCCGCCACGGCAACCCACCGCGGCCGATTCACGGCCTGTTCCTGATGGGCAGCCTGGGAACCCTGGCCCAGGCCGATCAAAGTGATATGGACGTGTGGGTCTGCCATGCGGCCGATCTCAGCGAGAACGAGCTGGCCGAGTTGCGCAAGAAATGCCAACTGCTCGAAACCTGGGCCCTGAGCATGGGCGCCGAGGCGCACTTCTTCCTGATCGAGCCGACGCGGTTTATCCAGGGCGAGCGCGACAGCCAACTGAGTTCAGAAGACTGCGGCACCAGCCAGCATTACCTGCTGCTGGACGAGTTCTACCGCACCGCCATCTGGCTGGCCGGGCGCACGCCGATCTGGTGGCTGGTGCCGGTGTACGAAGAAACCCGCTACGCCGACTTCACCCACGCGCTGATTTCCAAACGCTTTATTCGCGCCGATGAAACCCTCGACCTGGGCCACCTGGCGCACATCCCGCCGGGTGAATTTATCGGTGCCGGCTTGTGGCAGTTGTTCAAGGGCATCGAATCGCCCTACAAATCAGTACTGAAACTCCTGCTGACCGAGGTCTACGCCAGCGAGCACCCGAAGGTGCAGTGCCTGAGCCTGCGCTTCAAGCGCGCTGTGTTTGCCAATCAGCTGGACCTGGACGAACTGGACCCGTACATCGTCGTCTACCGCCGGATCGAGGAGTACCTCAAGGCCCGTAATGAGCCGGAACGCCTGGAACTGGTGCGGCGCAGCCTGTACCTGAAGGTCAACCGCAAGCTCAGCGCGGGCCAGCGCACCGGGTGGCAGCGTTTGCTGCTGGAGCGCCTGGCCAGCGAATGGGGTTGGGACCAGCGCCAACTGGCCCTGCTGGACAGCCGCAGCCAATGGAAAGTCCGCCAGGTGGCCTCCGAACGCCGGGCGCTGGTCAACGAGCTGAACTACAGCTATCGCTTCCTGACCCAGTTTGCCCGCACCGAACAGACCGTCAGCCTGATCAACAAGCGCGACCTCAATGTGCTGGGCCGGCGCCTGTACGCTGCCTTCGAGCGCAAGGCCGGCAAGGTCGAATTCATCAACCCCGGCATTGCGCCCGACCTTGCCGAAGACACCCTGACCCTGGTGCAGTCGCCCAACCGCAAAGAGCCCGGCCAGCATCATTGGGGCTTGTACAACGGCAGCCTGACCGCCCTGGAATGGGAGCACTTCGCGCCGATCAAGCGCAGCCGCGATTTGCTGGAAATGCTCACCTGGTGCCACCGCAACGGCGTGATCGACAGCAGTACCCGCCTGGCGCTGCATCCTGGCAGCAGTGACATGACCGAATTCGAGCTGTTCAACCTGCTGGGCAGCCTGCAACAAACTGTCGTCCTGCCCCTGGCCAGCGTCGATGAAGACCGCCTGCTGCGCTCGGCAGTGCCCGAGGAAGTGCTGCTGCTGATCAACGTCGGCGTCGACCCGCTCAAGCATCACCGGGACTTGAACATCCTGATGACCACCGAGCGCACTGACTCCCTGAGTTACGCGGGCGTACGGGAAAACCTGGTGCTGACCCTGGACCAGGTCACGCTCAACAGTTGGAACGAGGTGATGGTCAGCCGCTATGACGGCCCCCACGCGCTGCTCGACTGCCTGCGCGACTACCTCAATCAGCTACCGCCCAATCACTTGCCGCGCTTGCGGGTGCGCTGTTTCTGCCACAACCGCGCGCAGTTCATTGCCCAGCGCGTGGAGGAAATCTTCGACACCGCGCAAAACCTGCTGCTGGGCCAGGAAAACCACCGCTACCTGGTGCAGGTGCAGCAGCACTACCACGTGATGGAACTGACACCCGGCCAGGCCAACCATGTGTCACTGGCGACCCAGGACGCGCTGATCGCCTACCTCAGTGAGGAACTGGCCAGCTACAGCCCGCTGCACCTGGACACCATGGCCCTGGAAGACCACGACCTGGCGCTGCTGCTGCCCATGGGCCTGCCCGACTGTGTGCAGGTGTTCTACCGGATCAACGACGGAGTTGCCGAGCTGTACGTGCTGGATGAGTTCAACGCGCTCTGGCAGCAACACCTGCCGTTCCACGACGAGCAAAGCCTGTTGGTGCCGTTGCAGCGCTTCCTGCAGTCGATCATTTATCGCCGCGACGCGCTGCTGCCGCTGGATCCGCAACAGCCCTTCGGCGCGGTGCAAATCCTGTATTACCAGCTGTTGCCGTCAGGCAGCGGCCGTGCACGGCGGGCCGAACCGCGCCCAGCGCCGCAAACCCCGGCCAACAAGCCGTTCTACGACGTGCAGGCGATTATCGGCAAGGCAGCACCGGGCCAGGTGGGGATCACCTTGTACTGCAATCAACGGGAGTTTTCCGAGCTGGAATTTGGCGACCAACTGTTTGCGGTGGTCGCCCAGCAAATCGTCGGGCAACGCCGGGAAGCCGAGCGTTACCGCTGCTACATCACCGATCTGGACCTGTCCGGCCTGCTCGGTGATGTTCAAAGCCCGAGCAATCTGTACCTGCGCTACAAGGCTGATCTGGAACTGGCGCTCAATGAAGCGCTGAACCAGGTTTAGAGAGGAAAGGCGCCACCGTCTTTCGGCTGGCCTTCGACGCCGAGCAATTCAAGCTTGAGGGTCTTGCCACCCGGTGCTGGCCAGTCGATGTGCTGGCCGACTTGCAGGCCCAGCAATGCACTGCCCACCGGCGCCAGGATCGAGATTTTGCCTTCGTCGGCGTTCGCGTCCTTGGGGTAGACCAGGGTCAGGTGATAGTCCTTGCCACTGCCTTGTTCACGGCAATGCACGCTGGAGTTCATGGTCACGACAGATGCAGGCACTTCATCGTGGCCAACCACTTCTTCGGCGCGGTCGAGTTCGTGTTGCAGGGCTTCAACGCCCGGCGACGCCTCGCCGACACGGTCGATCAGTTGCTCAAGACGCTGCACGTCAAGACGGGTGAGGATGATGGAAGGTGCGGTCATGATTCAGGCAGACTCCTTTTTTCTGCACAAAAAAGCAAAACCCCGCCAGGAAAAGGCGGGGTTCTCACGGACCTCGATGAGTTGAGGTGTATCCGGACACTACCACAGCACAATAAATAAACAAGACGGCCTCAGGCGCAGGTCCTGCGCTGCTCGGCCTGGGCGACGATCACGCGGCGTCGCGCATCGTCGGCGGAGCGCCATTCGCGGATGTCTTCCACATGGCGGAAGCAACCGAGGCAGACTTTGTGCTCATCCAGCCGACATAAACTGATACAAGGTGACGGCACCGCCGGGCTGACATTGCTGAACAGCGGCTTGGGCGGGCGTACGGGCTGCGTCACGATCAGATCTCGTCGAAGTCCAGCTCGACGCCGGCTTGTTCCTGGGTGAGGCGCGCGAGCATTTCGCTCAGCAGCTCATCGGTGGTGTCGTGGGTCCAGCGTTTTTCTTCTTCATCGTAATCGAAGTGAAAACCACCGGAACGCGCCGCCAGCCATAGCTGACGCAGGGGCTCCTGGCGGCTGAAAATCAATTGGGTGCCATTTTCAAACTTGACGGTGAGCACACCGGCCGAGTTCTCCAGGTCCACATCCAGACCGCTGTCGTCGAAAATATCCTCCAGCGCTTGCTGGGTCGCATCCACCAGGTCGTGAAAACGGGCTTCGGTCAAACTCATTGTGGGAACCTCGAAAAGTGTCTGGTCTCGCTCAAGCGCCGCACAATACGGACGCGCCATCATGATTGCAAAGGATACCGATTTCATTACCCACAGCCGTGTGAATTATCCTCGATTGGTGTAAGCACAATCGCGACGAACTCGGCAAAGCCCCGCCGGACGGGTATTTCGGCGCATAGGCAATCCGGCGGGTGGTCGGTATACTCGGGCGCAATTAATGCATATTCAAGGATTTCGCCATGAAGCGCCTGATCTCTTCCCTTGCTGCGCTCGTCGCGGTCGCTTGCCTCGTTAGTGCCTGTGGTCAAAAAGGCCCGCTGTATCTGCCCGATGACAGCAAAGACCCGAATGAACAGGCGCAATCGTCGCAAACCAAAGCGCACAAGCACGACACCTACTAAGGGAACATCATGGACGCTTTTAACTACCGGGACGGCGAGCTGTTCGCGGAAGGTGTCGCGCTGTCCGCCATCGCCGAGCGCTTTGGTACCCCGACCTACGTGTACTCCCGTGCCCACATCGAAGCGCAATACCGCTCCTTTGCCGATGCGCTGGAAGGCACGCCGAGCCTGGTGTGCTTCGCCGTAAAAGCCAACTCCAACCTGGGTGTACTCAATGTCCTGGCGCGCCTGGGCGCCGGTTTCGACATCGTGTCCCGGGGCGAGCTTGAGCGTGTACTGGCCGCCGGCGGCAAGGCTGACAAAATTGTGTTCTCCGGTGTCGGCAAGAGCCGCGAAGACATGCGCCGCGCCCTGGAAGTTGGCGTGCACTGCTTCAACGTCGAATCCACCGACGAGCTGGAGCGCCTGCAAGTGGTGGCCGCCGAGATGGGCGTTCGCGCGCCGATCTCCCTGCGGGTCAACCCGGACGTCGACGCCGGCACTCACCCGTACATTTCCACCGGTCTCAAAGAGAACAAGTTCGGCATCGCCATTGCCGACGCCGAGGACGTGTACATCCGCGCCGCGCAGTTGCCGAACCTGGAAGTCTTGGGTGTCGACTGCCATATCGGCTCGCAACTGACCAGCCTGCCACCGTTCCTCGACGCCCTCGACCGCCTGCTGGCGCTGGTCGACCGCCTCGGCGAGTGCGGCATCTACCTGCACCACATCGACCTCGGTGGCGGCGTGGGTGTGCGTTATCGCGATGAAGAGCCGCCGCTGGTGTCCGACTACATCAAGGCCGTGCGCGAGCGCCTCGAAGGCCGCGACCTGACGCTGATGTTCGAGCCGGGCCGCTACATCGTCGCCAACGCCGGCCTGCTGCTGACCCAGGTCGAGTACCTCAAGCACACCGAGCACAAGGATTTCGCCATCGTCGACGCGGCGATGAACGACCTGATCCGTCCGGCGCTGTACCAGGCCTGGATGAATGTGACGGCCGTCAAGCCACGCGCAGGCGAAGGCCGCAGCTACGATATCGTCGGCCCGATCTGCGAGACCGGCGACTTCCTGGCCAAGGAACGTCAGCTGGCCCTGGAAGAAGGCGACCTGCTGGCCGTGCATTCGGCCGGTGCCTATGGGTTTGTCATGAGCTCCAACTACAACACCCGCGGGCGTACCGCCGAGGTGCTGGTGGACGGTGATCAAGCGTTTGAAGTGCGTCGCCGCGAGACGGTAGCCGAGTTGTTTGCTGGCGAAAGCCTGCTGCCGGAGTAAGGTCATGTTGCTGCGTTTTACCAAGATGCACGGGCTGGGCAATGACTTCATGGTCCTCGACCTGGTCAGCCAGCACGCGCACATCCTGCCCAAGCACGCCAAGCTGTGGGGCGACCGGCACACCGGTGTCGGCTTCGACCAATTGTTGCTGGTGGAAGCGCCGAGTAACCCGGAAGTGGATTTCCGTTACCGGATCTTCAACTCCGATGGCTCCGAAGTGGAACAGTGCGGCAACGGTGCCCGCTGTTTCGCCCGTTTTGTCCTGGACAAGCGCCTGACCGCCAAGCGGCAGATTCGCGTCGAGACCAAAAGCGGCATCATCGAGCTGGATATTCGCAGCGACGGCCAGATCGGCGTCAACATGGGCGCGCCACGGCTGGTGCCGGCGGACATTCCGTTCCAGGCCACCGAGCAAGCCCTGAGCTACCCGGTGGACGTGGACGGCAAGACCGTCAACCTGGCTGCCGTGTCCATGGGCAACCCCCATGCCGTGCTGCGGGTGGATGACATCAACAACGCGCCGGTGCATGAACTGGGGCCGAAGATCGAAAACCACCCGCGCTTTCCCGCGCGGGTCAATGTGGGCTTCCTGCAGGTCATCGACCGTTCCCGTGCGCAGTTGCGCGTCTGGGAACGCGGGGCCGGCGAAACCCAGGCTTGCGGTACCGGCGCCTGCGCCGCTGCCGTGGCCGCGATCAGCCAGGGGTGGATGGATTCGCCACTGCTGATCGACCTGCCCGGCGGACGCCTGTCCATCGAATGGGCAGGCCCCGGCCAACCGGTGAAAATGACCGGCCCGGCCACCCGCGTCTACGAAGGACAGGTCCGTCTATGAGTGAGCAAATCTAATGACTGATAAGCCTCAAGTACCCGCGCAAGCATCCCCAAGCGAAAGTCTGGAGGCCGCAGCCGTTGCGGCGTATCTGGAGGCTAACCCGGACTTCTTCGTCGAACACGAAGAACTGCTGCCGGCCCTGCGTATTCCCCACCAGCGCGGCGATACCGTGTCGCTGGTGGAGCGGCAGATGAAGATCCTGCGCGAGCGCAATATCGAAATGCGCCATCGGCTCTCGCAGCTGATGGATGTGGCCCGCGACAACGACCGCCTGTTCGACAAGACTCGCCGCCTGGTCCTGACCCTGATGGACGCCGCCAGCCTGGAAGAAGCGGTGATCGCCGTCGAAGACAGCCTGCGCCAGGACTTCCAGGTGCCCTTTGTCAGCCTGATCCTGTTCAGCGACAACCCGATGCCGGTGGGTCGCTGGGTCAGCGGCAGCGATGCCCAGACCGCGATTGGCGGCCTGCTGTCCGAAGGCAAGACCATCAGCGGCACCTTGCGCGAGCATGAGCTGGACTTCCTGTTTGGCGCCGAGCAGCGCCAGCAGATCGGCTCCACCGCCGTGGTTGCCCTCAGTCATCAAGGTTTGCATGGCGTGCTGGCCATCGCCAGCCGTGATCCGCAGCATTACAAAAGCTCGGTGGGCACGCTGTTCCTGAGCTACATCGCCGAAGTGCTGGGCCGCGTCCTGCCACGCTTCACCAGCGCATTGCGCGCGGTGCGCTAGCCATGGAACGACAACTGGACGCCTACTGCGCTCACCTGCGCAGCGAGCGCCAGGTGTCGCCGCATACCCTGGAAGCCTACCGGCGGGACTTGAACAAGGTCCTGGCGTTCTGCGAGAAACAACACATCGGCAGCTGGAAGGCCCTGGACATCCAGGGTCTGCGCAGCCTGATCGCCCGCCTGCACCAGCAAGGCCAATCCTCCCGCAGCCTGGCGCGCCTGCTGTCGGCGGTACGCGGCCTCTATCACTACCTGAACCGCGAAGGCCTGTGCGACCACGACCCGGCCAACGGCCTGGCGCCGCCCAAGGGCGAACGCCGCCTGCCCAAGACCCTCGACACGGATCGCGCCCTGCAATTGCTCGATGGCGCCGTGGAGGACGACTTCCTGGCCCATCGCGACCAGGCAATCCTCGAACTCTTCTACTCCTCGGGCCTGCGCCTGTCGGAGCTGACCGGGCTTAACCTCGATCAACTGGACCTGGCGGATGGCCTGGTGCAGGTGCTCGGCAAAGGCAGCAAGACCCGCGTATTACCGGTGGGCAAGAAGGCCCGCGAAGCCTTGCTGCTGTGGCTGCCCCTGCGCGCCCTGGCCAACCCGGCGGACGACGCGGTGTTTATCAGCCAGCAAGGCCGGCGCCTCGGGCCCCGGGCCATACAAGTGCGGGTCAAGGCCGCCGGCGAGCGCGAGCTGGGGCAGAACCTGCACCCGCACATGCTCCGGCACTCCTTTGCCAGCCACTTGCTGGAGTCCTCCCAGGACCTGCGTGCGGTGCAGGAACTGCTGGGCCACTCCGACATCAAGACCACCCAGATCTACACCCACCTGGACTTCCAGCACCTGGCAACGGTGTACGACAGCGCCCATCCACGGGCCAAACGCATTAAGGGCAGTGACTCATGAGCATCAAGCTGATCACCTTCGACCTGGACGATACGCTCTGGGATAACGTGCCGGTCATCATCAGCGCCGAGGCATCGATGCGCGAGTGGCTGGCGACCCACGCCACCAAGGTGGGCGACTTGCCCCTGGAGAAGTTTGCCAGCCTGCGCCAGCAGGTGCTGGAGCGTCATCCCGAGCTGAAATATCGCATCAGCGTGTTGCGTCACAAGGTGCTGCAATACGCCTTCGAGGAAGCCGGGTACCCGCTGCCGGAAGCGGCGCAGATGGCGGATGTGTGCTTTGAAGCGTTCATCCATGCCCGGCATCAACTCACCGTATTCCCCGAAGCGGAACCGATGCTGCAAGCACTGCGCCGCGACTATCTGCTGGGGGTGATTACCAACGGTAATGCCGATGTGCAACGTGTGGGGTTGGCGGACTACTTCCACTTTGCACTCCGGGCTGAAGACATTGGTATTGCCAAGCCGGATGCGCGGTTGTTTCAGGAAGCCTTGCAGCGCGGTGGCGTAGCGCCGGGCGCGGCAGTGCATGTGGGTGACCATCCAGGGGATGACATTGCCGGTGCGCAGCAGGCGGGGCTGCGGGCGGTGTGGTTCAACCCGGCAGGCAAGGCCTGGGAGGCCGAGAAATTGCCGGATGCCGAGATTCGCAGCCTGACCGAGCTACCCGACGTGCTAGCCCGCTGGAATGCATAACCTGATGATGAAGGGCTTTTGTGGCGAGGGAGCTTGCTCCCGCTGGGCTGCGAAGCGGCCCCTGAACCAGCCACGACGGCCTTTCTGAAAGACCGCGTCGACCCAACCAGGGGCCGCTTCGCGCCCCAACGGGAGCAAGCTCCCTCGCCACACACGCTCTTCATCCTTGGATGGGTGTTGGCCCTGACCATTTTGTAGCGCCCATGAAAAAGCCCGCAGCGACGGCGGGCTTTTTCAGCAAGCAAACAGCAGGCCTTAGATAGGCCGGCTGCCGTACTTGTTATCCGGCTTCTTCGGTGGATCTGCCACCACGTTAGCCTCGACTTCCTGCACTTTGCCGCCTTTGGCGAGGAATTCTTCCATCGCCCGGGCCAGCGCATCGCGCTCTTTGTTCTTGGCTTCTACGCTCGGCAACTCGTCAACCGACACTGCAGCCTTGGCCTTGCCCTTGGCTGCCGGGACCGGTGCATCGTCGCCACCGTCGTCGTCAGCCACGTCTTCGGCAGCCGCCTCAAGACCTTCCTCGGTTTCGTCGTCGTCGCCTACTTCGAGGTCGTCGTTTTCCAGATCATCGTCGCTCATGTTCTACCTCATGACTTGCGAAAAGCAGATTAGTTATAGCCCAGCTTCGCCGCCTGTCGACGGCCGCCGGAAAAAAATCAACATCCACCGGTTAACCAGTGGCTTATGCCCCATCACCGTGCAAGGTGGCGAGGACTTTACGAGCACCGCCATGATCACGGTGCTCGCCCAGATAAACACCTTGCCAGGTCCCCATCGCCAAGCGGCCGGCCCTTACCGGCAAACTCAGCTGACAGCCCAGCAGACTGGCCTTGAAGTGCGCCGGCAGATCATCCGGACCCTCGTCGTTGTGTTCATATCCCGCCGTGCCTTGCGGCACCAGCGCATTGAAAAAACGCTCGAAGTCACGGCGAACCGCCGGGTCGGCATTCTCGTTGACCGTCAACGAGGCCGAGGTGTGCTGCAGCCACAAATGCAACAGTCCCACCCGACAGGCCTTCAATTCAGGCAGGCCGGCGAGCAACTCGTCCGTCACCAGATGAAAGCCCCGGGGCTTGGCCCGCAGGGTTATCAGGGTCTGTTGCCACATACAGTTCTCCGCCTATCGGCGCGCATTCTAGCGCGCTCAGGGAAAAAACAAAGTGCCGAATACGCCTACATGCCTGTAAGACATTCGCACACTGAAAAGTGCAGTGCGGATCCCATCACAAAGTCGCAAAAAAACCCATACACCTTTAGCCACAGACAAACCCAAGGCAAAAAAATGCCCGGCAAGCCGGGCATCTTTTTTTCGCGTACTTACAAGTTGTAGCCGCGCTCGTTGTGTTGCGCCAGATCGAGGCCAACCGCCTCTTCTTCTTCGGTCACCCGCAGGCCCATCACCACGTCCAGCACCTTGAGGATGATGTACGTCACGATAGCGGTGTAGATGACGGTGAAGCCGACGCCTTTGGCCTGAACCCAGACCTGTGCGGCAATGTCGGTAGTAGCGGCGTTGAAGCCACCCATCGACGGTGCGGCGAACACGCCGGTCAGGATCGCGCCGAGGATACCGCCGATACCGTGCACGCCGAAGGCGTCCAGGGAGTCGTCGTAGCCCAGTTTGCGTTTCAGGGTAGTGGCGCAGAAGAAGCACACCACACCGGCAGCCAGGCCGATTACCAGGGCGCCCATCGGGCCCACGGTGCCAGCGGCTGGGGTGATTGCCACCAGGCCCGCAACCACACCCGAGGCGATGCCCAGTGCGCTCGGCTTGCCGTGGGTGACCCACTCGGCGAACATCCAGCCCAGGGCCGCAGCAGCGGTAGCGATCTGGGTCACCAGCATCGCCATGCCGGCAGTGCCGTTGGCCGCAGCAGCGGAGCCGGCGTTGAAGCCGAACCAGCCGACCCACAGCATGGCCGCGCCCACCAGGGTGTAACCGAGGTTGTGCGGGGCCATTGGGGTGGTTGGGAAGCCTTTACGCTTGCCGAGTACCAGGCACGCTACCAGGCCGGCCACACCGGCGTTGATGTGCACCACAGTGCCGCCTGCGAAGTCCAGCACGCCCCAGTCGCCCAGCAACGAACCCGGACCGCCCCATACCATGTGGGCGATCGGTGCGTAGACCAGGGTGAACCAGACGCCCATGAAGATCAGCATCGCGGAGAACTTCATCCGCTCGGCGAATGCACCGACGATCAGCGCCGGGGTGATGATCGCGAAGGTCATCTGGAAGGTCACGAACACGGCCTCAGGGAACAACGCCGCCGGGCCGGTGATGCTGGCCGGGGTCACACCCGAGAGGAACAGTTTGGACAAGCCACCCACAAACGAGTTGAGGTTGACGACGCCTGCTTCCATACCGGTGGTGTCGAACGCCATGCTGTAGCCGTACACGAACCACAGGATGGTGATCAGGCCGGTGATGGCAAAGCACTGCATCATCACGGAAAGAATGTTTTTGGAGCGAACCATGCCGCCGTAGAACAGCGCGAGGCCTGGAATGGTCATGAACAGCACCAGCGCGGTGGACGTGAGCATCCACGCGGTGTCGCCGGAATTGAGGACTGGAGCAGGTACTGGGTCCGCCGCCATGGCCAGGGCCGGCATTACGAGGGACAACAGGGCTCCTAGCCCTGCGAATTTACGCAGAGTCATATTGTTTTCTCCTGGGGCGTTGGGGTTTGGCGGCTTAGATTGCGTCGGTATCGGTTTCGCCGGTACGGATGCGAATAGCCTGTTCCAGATTGACCACGAAGATCTTGCCGTCACCGATCTTGCCGGTGTTGGCGGCCTTGGTTATCGCCTCGATAACCCGGTCAAGATCCTTGTCGTCAATGGCGACATCAATCTTCACCTTTGGCAGGAAATCGACCACGTATTCCGCGCCGCGATACAGCTCGGTGTGACCCTTCTGCCGACCGAAGCCTTTGACCTCAGTAACGGTAATGCCCTGCACGCCGATCTCGGACAGTGACTCGCGTACATCGTCCAACTTGAACGGCTTGATGATGGCAGTGACTAGCTTCATGAAAACTCTCTCCCGAATTGGTGGACTTGCCCCAGGAAAACAAACCCGTCTCAAGTCTAAGCGCAGTGCCTGGCTTTGTAACGCTTCGTCGCCCTGGCATTTGCCATTGCGACGCTCGCTAACCACTGGTGACGAAACATGTACCGCTGGTCCGTCGGCGCACTGCATCGTCACAGCGACTGCATCAGTGCATGGGTCATGATCGTCTAAGCAGAAAGCTTGCCAGCTCCGTAAAAATCACTGAAATCAGTCCTTTGTTCGCCTGTGCCCACCTACCGGGCGCCACGACAGCGAAGATACGCACGAAAACGGTGCGCGACCGCCCGTCCTCATGCGCGAAAAGCGTGCGCCGCAGGGGCTGGAAAAGACTATAGACGCTGCGTGATACACTGCCGGCCAACAGATTTTCCGGACGATTTCCCATGCTCGCGCCCAAAGACCTCCTCGACGCCCTGAGCGGCCACGCCTCCCGCCTGTTCAGCAGCGACACGCCGCTGCCACGCAATGAAATTGAAAGCCAGTTCAAGGCACTGCTGCAAAGCGGTTTCAGCAAGCTGGACCTGGTAAGCCGGGAAGAGTTTGATAGCCAGATGGTGGTGCTGGCGCGCACTCGGGCGCGGTTGGAAAGCCTTGAGGCCAAGGTGGCGGAGCTGGAAGCGCGATTGACGCCTGCCGCCGAATAAGCCGGCCCAACCGGGGCAGGTTTCACCTGTCCCCGTTAAACCGTTGCAACCCTCAGCTCACCCGCTGATACCCGCCGACAACCCCCTTCTTCGACAATACCCACTGCCACAGCTGGATATCCCGCGCGCGAAACGCCCCTGCACACGACAGCAGGTAATAGCGCCACATCCGGTAGAAACGCTGGCCAAAGGTGTCTGCGAAATCCGGCCACGCCAGTTCGAAGTTTTCGCACCAGGCCATCAGCGTCTTGTCGTAGTCGGCGCCAAAGTTGTGCAAATCCTCGGCAACAAATAACCCGTCCATGGCGTCGCCGATCTGCCCGATCGAGGGCAAATCACCGTTGGGAAAGATGTATTTGTCGATCCACGGATCCGGCGTGCTGTTGCGTTGGTTCTTGCCGATAGTGTGTAGCAGGAACAACCCATCGTCTTTCAGGCAGCGGTTGGCGACCTCCATATACGCCCGATGGTTCTTGCGCCCCACATGCTCGAACATGCCGACACTGGCGATATGGTCGAACTGCTCGTCGATATCCCGATAGTCCTGCAGACGAAACTCGATCGGCAGATGTGAATACTTGGCCCGCCCCCACTCCGCCTGCTCCTTGGAGATGGTCACGCCGACACACTCGACCCCATAGTGCTCGGCCGCATGGCTCATGAAACTGCCCCAGCCACAGCCGATATCCAGCACGCGCATGCCCGGCTTGAGCCCCAGTTTTTTACAGATCAGGTCCAGCTTGGCGAACTGCGCCTGCTCCAGGGTGGTGGCATCTTTCCAGTAGCCACAGGTGTAGGTCATGCGCGAGTCGAGCATGCGTGCGTAGAAGTCATTGCCGAGGTCGTAATGTGCTTCGCCGACTTGCCAGGCGCGTTTCTTGTTTTGCAGGTTCAGCCAGCGGGAGCTGAACGCGTGAAACAACAAGGTGGCCGGGTTGGCCTGGTCGATCACGCCGGAGCGCATGAGGCGGAAAAAAAACTCATCCAGCGCCTCGGCGTCCCAGCCGCCATCCATGTAGTCTTCGCCAAGGCCCAGATTGCCCTTGGCCAGGGCGAGATCAAATGTGGCACTGTGGTGCAGTTGCATATCGGCAGCCGATGGCCCGTTGACCTCGATCTGCGCCTGCGCCAGCAACTCCTTAACGAAGCGCGCTCCCTGAGACATCTCATCAGAACCGGAAAAAGAATGACGCGTTTTGTTAAGCACAGTTGCTCTCCAGAAATAGCGTTGCCTTTGATTCATACACTGCGAGAAATCTGGCCATGGAAGCGTCTGGCAAGGCCCTTAAGGCGTCATGGAAGCGCTGGCTGGGAACAGATGTAACAAATCTTATCCAGCCATTTTTTAAAGATATAATGAATTAATATTATGAAAACCATGCAAAATTGGAATGCAAGATGGACATCCGGGCGCTCCGTTATTTCGTAGAAGTCGTCGACCAGCAGAGCTTTACCAAAGCCGCTGTGAAGCTGCACCTGACCCAGCCAACAGTCAGCAAGATGGTGCAGCAATTGGAGTCGAGCCTGGGCCTGAAGCTGCTCGACCGCATGGGAAAACGCTTCACCCTGACGGACGCCGGGGAAATTGTGCTCAAGCGCGCCAAGGAAATGATCGCGCTGCACGATGAAATGACGGTAGAGCTGCAAGACTTGCAGCATGTCGGGCGCGGCGCCCTGCGCATGGGGCTTTCGCCCTCCACCCACCTCGCACTGGCGCCGATTTTTGCGGAGTATCACGCCCGTTACCCGAAGATCGAACTGAAACTGTTCGAAAGCGGCGGCAATATCACCATCCAGGATCTGCGCCAGGGCACGCTGGAGTTCGGCACCATCCTGGACTCGCCGCGCGTGGCGGACATCTGGTCCGAATTCGAATCCATGCCCCTGTTCGAATCGCCACTGTGCCTGCTCGCGCCCCATGACTCGCCCTGGCAAGGCCGCAGCTCGGTGGAGTTGAGCGAACTGCAAGCCTGCGAATTCATCTTTTACGATGACACCTTCACCCTGAACCAATTCGTACTTGATGCCTGTGCACAAGCCGGTTTTGAGCCGCGGATCAGTGGCCGCAGCAGCCAATGGGACTTTATCGCCTCCCTGGTACGACTGGGCGTGGGCATCACCCTGCTGCCCCGGGCATTCTGCGAAACCCTTGATGCGAGCCAGTTCAGCATCGCGGAAATACAGTCGCCGGCCCTGAACTGGAGGCTGATGCTGGCGTGGCGTCGGCAGTGCAAGTTGTCGTTTGCGGCGCAGGCGTGGTTGACGCTGGCGAAAGAGTTTCTGTGTGTGCCGCCGTCGGACCGCTAGCGCGATACGTTCTGTAAAACCTCGCCGCCGCGCGTCGCCATCACTCAACTACCCTTGAAAAACCGCAGGAAGCGGCCACTCATTTCAAGGAACCAGCATGTCACTCGCCATCGTCCACAGCCGCGCCCAGATAGGCGTCGAAGCGCCCGCCGTCACTGTCGAGGTGCACATGGCCAACGGCTTGCCGTCGCTGACGCTGGTGGGCCTGCCGGAAACCGCCGTCAAGGAAAGCAAAGACCGCGTGCGCAGCGCCATTCTCAATTCTGCGCTGCAATACCCGTCCCGCCGCATCACCCTCAATCTCGCACCCGCCGACCTCCCCAAGGACGGCGGGCGTTTTGATTTGGCGATTGCCCTGGGGATTCTCGCCGCCAGCGTGCAGGTACCGGCGCTGACCCTCGATAACGTGGAATGCCTGGGCGAGCTGGCGCTGTCCGGTGAGGTGCGGCCGGTGAAAGGTGTGTTGCCGGCAGCCCTGGCGGCGCGCAAGGTCGGGCGCACCTTGATCGTGCCACGGGCCAATGCCGAGGAAGCCTGCCTGGCTTCGGGGTTGAAGGTGATTGCCGTGGATCACCTGCTGCAAGTGGTGGCGCACCTGAACGGTCACGTGCCGATAGAGCCCTTCGTTTCCAGTGGCCTGATGTACTTGAACAAACCCTACCCGGACCTGAGTGAAGTGCAGGGCCAACTGGCGGCCAAGCGTGCGCTGTTGATCGCTGCGGCGGGCGCCCACAACCTGTTGCTCAGCGGGCCACCGGGCACCGGCAAGACCTTGCTCGCCAGCCGTCTACCAGGGTTGTTGCCGCCCTTGAGTGAACAGGAAGCGCTGGAGGTGGCGGCGATTCAATCGGTGGTCAGCCTGGCGCCGCTGAGCCATTGGCCACACCGGCCATTTCGCCAGCCGCATCATTCGGCATCCGGCCCGGCGCTGGTGGGCGGTGGCTCGAAACCGCAGCCGGGGGAAATCACCCTGGCCCATCACGGTGTGTTGTTTCTCGACGAGTTACCGGAGTTTGATCGCAAGGTCCTGGAGGTGCTGCGTGAGCCGCTGGAGTCCGGGCATATCGTGATTTCCCGCGCCCGCGACCGGGTGCGTTTCCCGGCGCGCTTTCAGTTGGTGGCGGCAATGAACCCCTGCCCTTGCGGCTATGTGGGCGAGCCCAGTGGGCGCTGTCGCTGCACGCCGGAGCAGATTCAGCGCTATCGCAACAAACTCTCGGGGCCGCTGCTGGACCGGATCGACCTGCACGTGACCGTCGCCCGGGAAAGCACCGCGCTGAACCCGGGCATACAGTCCGGTGATGATACCGCCAGCGCCTCCGTCCTCGTCGCCGATGCCCGGGACCGCCAACAACGGCGCCAGGGCTGCGCCAATGCGTTTCTCGACCTGCCGGGGCTACGCCAGCACTGCAAACTGGAAAAGGCTGATGAAGGCTGGCTGGAAAGCGCCTGCGAACGGCTGACGCTGTCGTTGCGGGCGGCCCATCGCCTGCTCAAGGTCGCCCGCACCCTGGCCGACCTGGAACAAGTGGAAGCCATCGCCCGCCATCATCTGGCGGAGGCCTTGCAGTACCGCCCTGCTAGCGCGTCCTAGGCAACGCCAGAAGCAGCCCCGCCACTTCCATCACCTCATCCATCACCGCTTCAGCGGATTCAACGGAGGGTTTGAGCAACAAGTCATCGGCATAGCCCATCGCTACGGCAAAGAGTTGTCGCGCAGCGCGCTTGGGCGACTCACAGCGAAACACCTTGGCTGCCACACCGTGCTCGATGATCTCGGCGAGCATGGCTTGCCACTGGGCGTTGATCACCAGGTAAGCCTGGGCCAATGGCTCGTCATGCATGGCTTCGTCCCAGGCATCCAGCCATAGCGCCCAACCGGCGTCTGCCGTGGAGGGCAGGCAGTCACGCAGGAACCCTTCGAGGGCTTCCAATGGCGGCAGATCCACCAGCGGCGCCCTCACCTCGTCCAGTTGCTCGTTGGCGAACCGCACGAACGCTTCGCGGCGCAGCTCTTTCCAGTCGCTGAAGTAGTGATAGACGTGGCTGCGGGACAGCCCGGCATGCTCCGCCAGGTCGCGGGTGGAAACATCGGCAAACCCTTTGCTGCGAAACAGCTCCAGGGCGGCGGCGATGATCTGGTCTTTACGGTCGATACGCGACATGAGGCTTTTCCTTCAGGCACCGGCAGATCGACGGCGCTTGCTTTTTGAGCGGTCGCTCAAGGATACTTGAGCAGTCGCTCAATAATAGCGTTTATCTCACTCTCGGTGCACCCCATGTCATCCGTAACACCCCAGATCCTGATCGAAGAAAGCAAAAAGATCGGGCAACAATCCGCCAGCCAAACCCTCAAGGCGATCGCCAAGGCCTATCCCGGCAAGTTGTTCTGCACCTTGTCGCTGGTGGCCCTGGAGAACGCATTGCTGCTGGCCTACCCACTGTTTGCGGGGTTCGCGGTGGACTCGATCATCCGCGGCGATGCCGGCAGCGCGCTGTTCTACGCCGCCGTGGTGCTGGCGTTCTGGGTGGTCGGGGCGGCGCGACGGGCGCTGGATACGCGCACCTTCACCCGTATCTACGCGGACCTTGCGGTGCCGGTGATTCTCAACCAGCGCCTGCAAAACCACAGCACCTCAAGGGCAGCGGCGCGGGTAGTGCTGGCGCGGGACTTTGTGGATTTCTTCGAAAAACACGTGCCGATCATCGCGACGGCGCTGGTTTCCATCGTCGGTGCGGCAGTGATGCTGTTGGTGATCGAGCCGTGGATCGGCCTGGCGTGCCTGACGGCGCTGGTGCTGTGCACAACCTTGTTGCCACGTTTCGCCCGGCGCAATCAGGAACTGCATGAGCGCTTGAATGACCGCCTGGAAAAGGAAATCGGCCTGGTGGAAACGGTCGGCGCACAGACCTTGCAGCGCCACTACCAGGTGCTGTCACGCCTGCGCATCTGGCTGTCGGACCGCGAGGCCGCAGCGTTCCTGTTTATCGGCACGCTGGCGGCGCTGTTGTTTGTGGTCGCCATCAGCCAGTTGGCGCTGTCGCCGGCGGTCAAGGCCGGCCATGTGTATGCGGTGATGACTTACCTGTGGACCTTTGTCAGCAGCCTGGATGAAGCGCCAGGGATGGTTGATCAACTGGCGCGACTCAAGGACATTGGCAAGCGTGTGGACCCGGGGCTGGGCGACCGATCCGACGTTTGACGCGTCGAATCGGCCGTCATCGCGGGCAAGCCCGGCTCCCACAGTGGACCGCGTACTCCAGAACAACACGGTCAACTGTGGGAGCGGGCTTGCCCGCGATGAGGCCCGAACAGTCAATCAACGAAACCGGTCAACCTCATGCCGCAAGCCCGCCGCCAGGGTCTCCAGTTCCTTGGCGGTGATCGCCAGGTTGGACACCACTTCACGCTGCTCGCTGTTGGCCAGGGCGATGCTCTGCAAGTTGCTGCTCAGCAGGGTCGCCGTGCTGCTCTGCTCCTGGGTCGCCGTGGTAATGGCCGCAAACTGCTGGCCCGCCGAGCGGCTTTGCTCGTCGATCCGCGCCAGCGCAGAGGCGACGTCAGCGTTGCGAGCCAGGCCTTCCTGCATCAGCACGTTGCCTTGCTCCATGGTGCTGATGGCGTTGCCGGTTTCCTGCTGGATACTCTGGATCATCCCGGAAATCTCATCCGTGGCCTGACGAGTGCGCGATGCGAGGTTGCGCACTTCATCGGCCACCACCGCAAACCCGCGCCCCTGCTCACCGGCCCGCGCCGCTTCGATGGCGGCGTTGAGCGCCAGCAGGTTGGTCTGTTCGGCAATCGCGGTAATCACCCCGACGATCCCGCCGATTTCCTGGGAGCGCTGGCCCAAAGTGTTGATCACCGTGGCCGTGCTGTTCAGCGCGGTGGCGATGTGTTCCAGGGACGACGACGCTTCCTGCATCGAGGTGCGGCCGATCCTGGTTTGCTGGGCGTTGTCCTGCGCCAGGCGTTCGGTGTTGCCCATGTTGTCGGCAATATTCAGCGAGGTGGCGCTGAACTCTTCCACCGCGCCGGCCATGCTGGTGATCTCGCCGGACTGTTGCTCCATGCCTTCGTACGCACCGCCGGACAACCCCGACAGTGCCTGGGCGCGGCTGTTCACGTCTTCAGCCGCCTTGCGGATATGCGACACCATGGTCGACAGCGCTTCGCCCATCTGGTTGAAACTGCGGGCTAGTTGGCCGATTTCATCATGGCTGGAAACGTTCAGCCGTGCGCTCAAATCACCGGCGCCCAGGGCTTCGGCCTGACGCACCAGGTCGCCCAATGGCTGCAACTTGCTGCGCAGCAACCAGACCGCCGCGCCCACCGCCAGCAGCATCGCGAGCAAGCTGCCGATCGCCAGGCGAATCCCCACCGACCAGGTCACCGCGCGAATTTCGGCTTTCGGCATGCTCGCCACCACCGACCACGGGCCGCCTTCAAACGGCACGGCAACGCTGTAGAAGTCTTCGTTCTTGTCGCTCCAGAAACGGCCTTTTCCAGGTTTGGCGGCCAGGTCGAGCATCACCGGAATCGACTGATCCAGCGCCTGCACGCCAGCGGGCGGTACCAGCCAGTGCTTCTGTTCGTCCAGCAGCGCCAGGGAACCGGTCTGGCCGATGCGGAAGCGCTTGAGGTTGTCGAACTGGGCGTTCTGCGCATCGGTGTAGTCGAAGCCGACAAACAGCACCGCAATCACTTTGCCGCTGGCGTCCCGCACCGGGCTGTACTGGGTCATGTAGGAGCGATCGAACAATACCGCACGGCCAACGTAGCCCTGCCCGCCCAGCAAGCGTTGATAGGCCGGATGCTGGTGATCCAGCGCCGTACCGATGGCGCGGCTGCCGTCCTGCTTGGTCAGGGAGGTGCTGACGCGGATAAAGTCCTCGCCGCTGCGTACGAACAAGGTCGCCACGCCGCCGGACATCTGCTTGAACTCATCGACTTCAGCGAAGTTGTTGTTGAGCACTTCCTCGCCCAGGTACAGGCCCGGCGTCTGCACGCCCGCCACCGTCACCGGTTGCTCAGGGCGCGTACTCAAGCCGGCGCTGAAGCGCTTTTCAAACAGCCCGCTCAAACGCTGGGTACTTTCGCGCAAGGTGCTGTGGAAGGTATTGAGTTGGTCGGCCAGCAAGCGGGCCTCGCTGGCCAGGTGCTCCTCGCGGGTGTCGAGGTTGGCGGAATCCAGCGAACGCAACGCGAATACCGTGCTGCCGCTGATGACGACAGCCAGTATCACGGCGAGGGCAAGCCCCAGTTGAGAGGCAATCCGGGCGCGAGGTTGAGACATGAAGGCTCCTGGCCGAGGCCAGGATCATCCTGATCTCATAGCGCTGCTCGGCAAAATTCTAATAGGGGAAACGTTGCAGAACGGTAGTTCCAACAACCCTACTTCGGCGGGCAGGCTCAATACTTGAGCGAATCACAGGGGTATCGCGCAAACGATTGCTGGCCGGTGCGCAATCCACTCAGTCGAGGCGCTCGACCTGGGGCAATTCCATGGCCTGCACTTCGCCCTGGAGAAAGTCACCCAGCCGTCGCAAACGCTCGCCACCCGGCCGGGTCTTCGGCCACACCAGATAGTAATTTTCCCCACTGGCCACAGCGGTGGGCCATGGCAGGCTCAGGCGGCCTTGGGCCACGTCTTCGGCCACCATCAGCAAGTCGCCCATGGACACGCCGTACCCTCGGGCGGCGGCGATCATGCCCAACTCCAAGGTGTCGAACACCTGCCCGCCCTTGAGCGAAACCTGGGATGACAGCCCCATGCGCTCCAGCCAGTTACGCCAGTCACGCCGGTCCGGCGTCGGGTGCAGCAGCTCGGCAGAGGCCAGGCGTGCAACGTCCCAGGGTCCGTCGCTCAACAGGTTCGGCGCGCCCACCGGAATCAGCAACTCCGGAAACAGGTAGCTGGCTTCCCAGTCCGGCGGGAAATGCCCGTTGCTCAGCAACACCGCGCAATCGAATGGTTCCTGGTTGAAATCCACCTCATCGACGCTCATCCAGGCGCTGGTCAGTTGCACTTCATTGCCCGGCTGCAGGTGCCGGAAGCGACTGAGCCGCGCCAGCAGCCAGCGCATGGTCAGGGTGGACGGCGCCTTCATGCGCAAGATGTCGTCCTCGGCATTCAAGGTATGGCAGGCGCGCTCCAGGGCCGCAAAGCCTTCACGCACGCCCGGCAGCAACAGGCGCGCCGCCTCTGTGAGTTGCAAGGTGCGGCCGCTGCGCTGGAACAGGCGGCAGGCGAAATGCTCTTCCAGGGTACGAATGTGCCGGCTCACCGCACTTTGGGTGATCGACAACTCTTCCGCCGCCCGGGTGAACGAGTTGTAGCGGGACGCAGCTTCAAACGCGCGCAAGGCGTAAAGAGGAGGAAGACGACGAGACATGGCGAAAACTCCGACGGCGCAATATCGAAACCCTACCAGAATCATTCAGGCATGAGTTTTAATCATGCGAACCATCGGATTTATCCCTTTGTGCAATGCGCTGTGAGCACCGAGAATCAACCCTTCCACCCTTCCCTGACTTTTTGAGCGTGATGATCATGCAGCATCCGGCACGTACCGAACTCTGGGCCATTCTGCGGCTGTCAGGGCCGCTGATTGCCTCACAGTTGGCCCACATGCTGATGGTGCTGACCGACACCCTGATGATGGCCCGCCTGAGCCCCGAGGCCCTGGCCGGCGGCGGCCTGGGGGCGGCGAGCTATTCGTTCGTGTCGATTTTCTGCATCGGCGTGATCGCTGCCGTGGGCACGCTGGTCGCGATCCGCCAGGGCGCCGGCGACATCGAAGGCGCCACCCGCCTGACCCAGGCCGGGCTGTGGCTGGCCTGGTTGATGGCGCTGGTGGCTGGTTTGCTGCTGTGGAACCTCAAGCCAGTGCTGCTGATGTTCGGCCAGACCGAAACCAACGTCGCGTCCGCCGGCCAGTTCCTGACCATCCTGCCGTTCGCCCTGCCCGGCTACCTGACGTTCATGGCGCTACGCGGCTTCACCAGCGCTATCGGCAAGGCCACGCCGGTGATGGTGATCAGCCTGGGCGGCACGGTGATCAACTACCTGCTCAACCACGCGTTGATCGAAGGCATGTTCGGCCTGCCGAAACTCGGGCTGGTGGGCATTGGCCTGGTCACCGCCATCGTTGCCAACTGCATGGCCCTGGCGCTGATCTGGTACATCAAATACAACCGTGCCTACGACGCGTATCCGCTGCGCAAGGGTCTGCTGCGGCCCAACCTGCATTACCTGCGGGAACTGTGGCGCCTGGGCCTGCCGATTGGTGGCACCTATGCGGTGGAAGTCGGGCTGTTTGCGTTCGCCGCGCTGTGCATGGGCACCATGGGCAGTACGCAATTGGCTGCGCACCAGATCGCCCTGCAGATCGTGTCGGTGGCGTTCATGGTGCCGGCGGGCATGTCGTACGCGATCACCATGCGTATCGGCCAGCATTATGGTGCTGGGCAGTTGCTGGAAGCGCGGCTGGCCGGGCGAGTTGGCATAGGCTTTGGCGCAGTGGTGATGCTGGGCTTTGCAGCGGTGCTGTGGTTGTTCTCGCACCAACTGATCAGCCTGTTCCTCGACCAGCATGACCCGGCGTTTCGCGACGTGATCAACCTCGCCGTCAGCCTGCTGGCGGTGGCCGCATGGTTTGAGCTGTTCGACGGCGTGCAGACCATCGCCATGGGCTGCATTCGCGGACTCAAGGATGCCAAGACCACCTTCCTGGTCGGGCTGGGCTGCTACTGGCTGATCGGCGCACCGGCCGCATGGTTGATGGCGTTCAATCTCGGCTGGGGGCCGACGGGCGTTTGGTGGGGCCTGGCCCTGGGCCTGGCGTGCGCGGCAGTCAGCCTGACCTGGGCGTTTGAACGGAAGATGAAGCGGATGATTCGCCAGGAGCCTGAAACCCACCAAGGATTTCAAGCCGCGCAGCCGGAGTAACGGCTGTACTCGGTCAAATGTGGGAGCGGGCTTGCTCGCGAATGCGGTGGGTCAGCCATGAATTGGTTGGCTGAAATACCGCATTCGCGAGCAAGCCCGCTCCCACATTTTTGATCGGGTTCACAACATCAGATCACGCCGCCCACCAGTTCCTGGCTGTCACCAAACGTCAGGTAGTCCACCAGTTCCGCCAACGGCAACGGCTTGCTGATCAGGTAACCCTGGGCCTGATCGCAGCCGAACAACCGCAGCAACGCCAGTTGCTCGGCGGTTTCCACGCCCTCGGCGACCACTTCCAGGTTCAGGTTATGAGCCAGGTTGATCATGGCGTGCACCAGCTTGCGATTCTCTTCGCGCTCTTCCATGCCGCCGACAAAGCTCTTGTCGATCTTCAGCAAGGCAATCGGCAGGCTGTTGAGGTGCACGAACGACGAAAAGCCGGTGCCAAAGTCATCCAGGGAAAAGCGCACACCCAGGCGGCCCAGCGCATCCATGGTCTGCTTGACCAGGTCGCTGCGGCGCATCACGGCGGTTTCCGTCAGCTCAAATTCCAGCCACTGGGCTTCCACGCCGCGCTCGGCAATCAGCCGGCTGAGGGTGCTGAGCAGTTGGCTGTCCTGAAACTGGCGGAACGACAGGTTGACCGCCATGTGCAACGGCGCAATCCCGCGTTCGCGCAGGTCCTGCATGTCGCGCAGGGCCCGGGAAATCACCCAGTAGCCCAGCGGCACGATCAAGCCGCTCTGCTCGGCCAGCGGCACGAACTCGCTCGGCGGCAACAGGCCGCGCTCACCGTGGCGCCAGCGCACCAGTGCTTCCAGGCCGACGATATGCCCATCGTCGAGGTCCAGGCGGGGCTGGTAATGCAGCTCCAGTTCGTCACGACGCAACGCCCGGCGCAGCTCGCTTTCAAGGTCGGCGAGGCTGCGGGCATTGCGGTTGATGCGTTCGTTGAAGATATGAAAGGTGCAGCCCTGGGTGCTTTTGGCTTGCTGCATGGCGATGTGGGCGTGCCACATCAACGGGTCGGCGCCGGCCTTGGCGCGGGCATGGGCCACGCCGAGGCTACAACCGATCAGCAGGCTTTCGCCATCGACCCAATAGGGTTCGGCCATGGCTTCGACGATGCGCTCGGCCATCCATTCGGCGCGCTGGGGCGCACGGCGGGTGTCGATCAGCAGGGCAAATTCGTCGCTGCCCAGGCGCGCCAGTTGATCGCCGGCCTCCAGCTGGCTCTTGAGCCGCGAGACCACTTGCAGGATCAGCCGGTCGCCGGCCTGGTGGCCGAGGGCGTCGTTGGCGTGACGGAAGTTGTCCAGGTCGAGGTGGCCGAGGGCAACGCCACGGCCTTCGTTTTCCGCCAGGCGGGCGGTCAGCAGGGTCTGGAAGCCCTGGCGGTTGGCGATACCGGTCAGCGGGTCCTGTTCGGCCAGGCGTTGCAGGGTGTTTTCCAGCACACCGCGCTCGCGCACATGCCGCAGGCAACGGCGCAATGTATCGACATCCAATGCATTCAGGATCAGCCAGTCGCTGACGCCGAGGGGCGAAACCAGGGGTTCCTCTTCCAACAGCAATACCGTTGGCAAGCTGCAGCGACCGGGGCCGGGCTGAAGGTTGGCCGTGGTCAACAGCACCGCGCTGTGATCGTCGTCGAACAGGTTGCTCACAGACTCCCAGTTTGGCGCGCTGATCAGCACAGCTCCGTCGCCCATCGGCGCCAGGCACTCGCGCAATAACGCTGCCCACGCTGGCTCATCGGCCAGTAGCAGCAAACGCAAGGGTTCGACAGGCGTAGACAAGCTAGCTCCCTAGACTCTGCAAAATTTCGTTGGCGGCGGGCATTATGACGCGCGCCCCGATAATGACCAATGATATGGGTTATCAAATGCGCACTGTGCAGCTCTAGACCGAACAATAGTCCTAAATACCCTGCACATCCTGCGGCAAAGTAACAAAACCGGCAAATTTAGATCGAGTGGTACGTCACACTGTCGTTCAGAGGCAGCAGAATCTTGCCAGCCTGTTAAAATGCCCGCCCTTTTGATCAATGACCTCCTGAATTTCGTATGTCCCGACTCAATCCCCGGCAGCAAGAAGCCGTGAACTACGTCGGCGGCCCTCTATTGGTGCTCGCCGGTGCCGGTTCCGGCAAGACCAGCGTGATCACCCGCAAGATCGCGCACCTGATCCAGAGCTGTGGCATCCGTGCCCAGTACATCGTCGCCATGACCTTTACCAACAAGGCGGCGCGGGAAATGAAAGAGCGCGTCGGCACCCTGCTCAAGGGTGGCGAAGGCCGTGGCCTCACCGTGTGTACCTTCCACAACCTGGGGCTGAACATCATCCGCAAGGAGCACGTGCGGCTGGGCTACAAGCCGGGCTTCTCGATCTTTGACGAGACAGACGTCAAGGCGCTGATGACCGACATCATGCAGAAGGAATACGCGGGCGACGACGGCGTCGACGAGATCAAGAACATGATCGGCTCGTGGAAAAACGACCTGATCCTGCCCGCCGAAGCCCTGGAAGCTGCGCGCAACCCCAAGGAGCAGACTGCCGCCATTGTCTACACCCACTACCAGCGCACGCTGAAGGCGTTCAACGCGGTGGACTTCGACGACCTGATCCTGCTGCCGGTGAAGCTGTTCCAGGAACATGCCGACATCCTCGAAAAGTGGCAGAACAAAGTCCGCTACCTGCTGGTGGACGAATACCAGGACACCAACGCCAGCCAATACCTGCTGGTGAAGCTGCTGATCGGCAAGCGCAACCAGTTCACCGTGGTGGGCGATGACGACCAGTCGATCTACGCCTGGCGCGGCGCCCGCCCGGAAAACCTGATGCTGCTCAAGGACGACTACCCGTCCCTGAAAGTGGTGATGCTGGAGCAGAACTACCGCTCCACCAGCCGCATCCTGCGTTGCGCCAACGTGCTGATCTCCAACAACCCCCACGAGTTTGAAAAGCAACTGTGGAGCGAGATGGGCCACGGCGACGAGATCCGCGTGATCCGCTGCCGCAACGAAGACGCCGAAGCCGAGCGCGTGGCCGTCGAACTGCTCACGCTGCACCTGCGTACCGACCGGCCCTACAGCGATTTCGCGATCCTGTACCGCGGCAACTACCAGGCCAAGCTGATCGAGCTGAAGCTGCAGCACCACCAGATTCCGTATCGCCTGTCGGGCGGCAACAGCTTTTTCGGACGCCAGGAAGTGAAAGACCTGATGGCCTACTTCCGGCTGATCGTGAACCCGGACGACGACAACGCCTTCCTGCGGGTGATCAACGTCCCACGCCGGGAAATCGGTTCGACTACCCTGGAAAAGCTCGGCAACTACGCCACCGAACGCAAGATCTCGATGTACGCCGCCACCGACGAAATCGGCCTGGGCGAGCACCTCGACACTCGTTTCACCGACCGCCTGGCGCGCTTCAAGCGCTTCATGGACAAGGTGCGCGAGCAGTGCGCCGGCGAAGACCCGATCAGCGCCCTGCGCAGCATGGTCATGGACATCGACTACGAGAACTGGCTGCGCACCAACAGCTCCAGCGACAAGGCTGCCGATTACCGCATGGGCAACGTGTGGTTCCTGATCGAGGCGTTGAAAAATACCCTGGAGAAGGACGAAGAAGGCGAGATGACCGTCGAGGACGCCATCGGCAAGCTGGTGCTGCGGGACATGCTTGAACGCCAGCAGGAAGAGGAAGACGGCGCCGAAGGCGTGCAGATGATGACCTTGCATGCGTCCAAGGGCCTGGAATTCCCCTACGTGTTCATCATGGGCATGGAAGAGGAAATCCTCCCGCACCGCTCCAGCATCGAAGCCGACACCATCGAGGAAGAACGGCGCCTGGCCTACGTGGGCATTACCCGCGCGCGTCAGACATTGGCCTTCACCTTTGCCGCCAAGCGCAAGCAGTACGGCGAGATCATCGATTGTGCCCCCAGCCGGTTCCTCGACGAACTGCCGCCGGACGACCTGGCCTGGGAAGGCAACGACGACACACCGACCGAAGTCAAAGCCGTTCGCGGCAACACCGCCCTGGCGGATATACGCGCGATGTTAAAGCGCTAGAATCGACTACTTTTTAATCTACTTTCGGCGCGTGTTGCGCCAACAGAGGAAGCTTTCGTGGAAGCACTGCACAAGAAAATTCGCGAAGAAGGCATCGTGCTTTCCGATCAGGTACTCAAGGTCGACGCCTTTCTGAACCACCAGATCGACCCGGCGCTGATGAAACTGATCGGTGACGAGTTCGCTGCGTTGTTCAAGGATTCGGGGATCACCAAGATCGTCACCATCGAAGCCTCGGGCATTGCACCGGCGATCATGACCGGCCTGAACCTCGGCGTGCCGGTGATTTTCGCCCGCAAGCAACAGTCCCTGACCCTGACCGAAAACCTGCTGTCGGCGACGGTGTATTCCTTCACCAAGAAAACCGAAAGCACCGTGGCGATTTCCCCGCGCCACCTGACCAGCAGCGACCGCGTGCTGATCATTGACGACTTCCTGGCCAACGGTAAGGCGTCCCAGGCGCTGATCTCGATCATCAAACAGGCCGGCGCGACCGTTGCAGGTTTGGGGATCGTGATCGAGAAGTCGTTCCAGGGTGGCCGTGCGGAGCTGGATGCCCAGGGTTATCGGGTTGAATCGCTGGCGCGGGTGCAGTCGTTGGCGGGTGGGGTTGTGACCTTTATCGAGTAATCGGTGCGGGCACGGTTAAACATGTGGGAGCGGGCTTGCTCGCGAAAGCGGTGTGTCAGTCACCGGATAGGTCGACTGATCCACCGCTTTCGCGAGCAAGCCCGCTCCCACATTTGATCTCCTGTGTTTTCTAGTGCGCGGTAGCTTGTAGGCCCGCTAGCAACAGGCGCTGATACAAGTCCTCCTTCAACCCCTCCGGCTTATCCAGTCGCATCCGTACCAAATGCTCGGGAAACGCTTCCGGCTCCGGTGCATCCAGCGCTGCCTTGCCCAGCTCCAGAATCTCCGTCAGCTTGAATTTGCTCTTGAGCCAGTTCAACGCCCGCAACAAATCCCGCTCTTCATCCGTGAAGTCACTGCCCAGCGGATACTCCGGGAACAGCCGTGGATGCCGCGCCTGAATCCCCTGCAGACGCTCCGGCGTGTTGTCGGCAAACCGCGGATCCAGCTGGAAATCCTTCGGCAACTTCCCGGCCTTCTGCGCCTGTTCGATCAAATCTTCCTGGAACCGTGAGTCGGTGATATTCAGCAGCGCCTCGATCACCCTGGCATCAGTCTGCCCGCGTAAATCCGCGATGCCGTATTCGGTGATGACGATGTCTCGCAGGTGCCGGGGAATCGTGCAGTGGCCGTATTCCCAGACGATATTGGAACTGACCTCGCCGCCCGATTCGCGCCAGCTGCGCAGGATCAGGATCGAGCGCGCGCCTTCCAGCGCATGGCCCTGGGCGACAAAGTTGTATTGCCCGCCAACACCGCTGAGCACGCGGCCGTCTTCCAACTGGTCGGCCACGCCCGCGCCCAACAGGGTCACGGTAAACGCGCTGTTGATGAAGCGCGCATCCAGGCGCTGCAAACGCTTGAGTTCTTCCTGGCCGTACAGCTCGTTGATGTAGCTGATGCGGGTCATGTTGAATTCCAGGCGCTTGCTCTGCGGCAAGTCCCGCAAACGCTCGTAAAAGCTACGAGGCCCGAGGAAGAAGCCGCCATGCACAGAGATGCCGTCGGTCTGTGCCGCTTCGTCCAGGGTGCCGGCGTTGGCCCGCTCCTGGGTCGCGACGTCCGGGTATACCTTGCGCCGCACAATCCCGGCATCGGCCAGCACCAGCAGGCCATTGACGAACATTTCGCTGCAACCGTACAGCCCACGGGCAAACGGCGCGACTCCGCCTTCGTGGCTGATCAGCGGTGCCCATTGGTACACATCCAGGTCGGTGAGCAACAGGCGATACGCCTCGTTATCGGCCTGGCGCGCCAGCAAGGCCGCAGTCAGTGCATCGCCCATGGAGCCGATGCCGATCTGCAAGGTACCGCCGTCGCGCACCAGGGTGCTGGCGTGCAAACCGATAAAGTGATCCTGGAAACCCACCGGCATGTTCGGGGTGGAGAACAGCGTGGTGCTGTCCTTCTCGTCGATCAGGAAGTCGAACTCATCCATGCCCAGCTCGGCGTCGCCGGGCATGTAGGGCAAATCACTGTGAACCTGGCCCACCACCAGGATGGTTTCACCGGCCTCGCGGCGCTTGGCGATCATCGGCAACAGGTCGAGGGTGATGTCGGGGTTGCAGCTCAGGCTCAGGCGATCCGGATGTTCGGCGCTGCTGGCCACCAGTTGCGCGACGAGGTTCAGGCCGGCGGCATTGATATCACGGGCAGCGTGGCTGTAGTTGCTGCTGACGTAATCCTGCTGCGCCGAAAGGCTGTGGAGCAAACTGCCGGGCTGCATGAAGAACTGCTGCACGTGAATGTTCGACGGCAGGCTGTCCTTGCGCAGTGCGGCGAGGAAGTCCAGCTCGGGATAGTCACCGAAGACCCGTTCGATAAAGGGCTCGAGAAAGCGCTTCTGCAAACCATCGCCCAAGGTAGGGCGACCCAGCGCCAGGGCTGTGTAGATGGTCAGCGTCCGGTCCGGCAACTTGGCGATACGCCGGTACAGCGCGTTGACGAACAGGTTGGGTTTGCCCAGGCCCAGGGGCATGCCCATGTGAATATGCGCCGGCAGCCGTGCCAGTACGTCGTCGACTGCTTGCTCGATTGAACACAACTGCACCATCCGACTTCTCCCGAACATTCCATGAATTGGGGTTGGACCGAGCTTGCCGGGTCTTTGCTGCAAAGAACAGCCTCAAAAAGCAAATCGCGGGCACAAAAAAGCCGCTGGTCAGCGGCTCTTTTGGCGAAGATCGGTTTATTTCAGCCCCGACATCTTCTCGATCGCGCCTTTAAGCTCGGCATCCGAGCAATCGGCGCAGGTGCCTTTTGGCGGCATGGCGTTCAGACCGGTAATGGCCTTGGCCAGCAGGCCATCGAGGCCACCCTGATGGTCCGCGCGGTCTTTCCAGGCGGCGGTGTCACCGATTTTCGGTGCGCCCAACAGGCCGGTACCGTGGCAAGCATTGCAGTGCTTGGCGATTACGTCATCCGGCGATTTCGCACCGCCGCCGCCGCCCGCAGCCACTGCCACTTCCATCCCCTTGCACTCTTGCCCCTGGACGCACACCTGGCCTACAGGCTCCAGGCGCTTGGCAATATCATCATTGGTCGCAGCTTGAGCGCTGACAGCCCATAGGGCCAGTACGGTTGCTGGTGCAGCCAGCATTTTCATAATTAGGTTCACGCGTTCACCCTCAATGGTGGCTATTCACGCCTGCGGCCACGGTTTCGCAGGCGGCGAAAGTATAACGGTTAGCCCGCCCCGCCGAAACAACCCTATTAACCAAGGGGAGATTCAGCAAGGCAGAATGCTGCTACGGGCGTCTCTGCGACATAGGCAGGACGCCTCTTTTCTTAAAAGTTCGCGGGTGTGGCTGCGCTGATTAGTCGCGCCGGCACTTCGAACGGATTGCGAAAACGGTGCGGCTTGGTGCTTTCAAAGTAGTAGCTATCGCCGGCTTCGAGCACAAAAGTTTCAAGGCCGACCACCAGTTCCAGGCGACCTTCTACCAGGATCCCGGTTTCCTCGCCCTCGTGGGTGAGCATCTCTTCGCCGGTATCAGCACCTGGCGGGTAGATCTCGTTGAGGAACGCAATCGCCCGGCTCGGGTGCGCGCGGCCCACCAGTTTCATGGTGACGGCGCCGTCGGAGATATCGATCAGCTCATTGGCTTTATAGACGATCTGGGTCGGTTTTTCCTGGAGGATCTCCTCGGAAAAGAACTCCACCATCGACATGGGAATGCCGCCCAGCACCTTGCGCAAGGAGCTGATGGAGGGGCTGACACTGTTTTTTTCGATCATCGAAATGGTGCTGTTGGTGACGCCCGCGCGCTTGGCTAGCTCACGCTGGGAAAGACCTTTCAGTTTACGGATGGATTGCAGTCGTTCGCCGACGTCCAATGCAGGAGCCTCCTAGGATTCAGGCGTTGTTGTAATTGAGCGTTATCATGGCGACAGCGTTCAGTATTTACAACACTTTGGCCTAAATCCCGGGATCTGCCATTCGTGGGTGCCGCTCAAGCGCCGGAATAGAGCCGTGGCACTCGGCGCAGGTTGCAGAAGATCTGGTACGGAATGGTGTCGGCGGCGGTGGCAACGTCACTGGCGAGGATGTTTTTGCCCCACAATTCGACGGTGGAACCGAGCCCGGCCTGGGGCACGTCGGTCAGGTCGACACACAGCATGTCCATCGACACACGGCCCAGCAACTGGCTGCGCTGGCCGGCCACCAGCACCGGGGTGCCGGTGGGTGCGTGGCGCGGGTAGCCGTCGGCGTAGCCCATGGCAACTACCCCGATGCGCATCGGTTTCGGGGTAATGAACCTGGCGCCGTAGCCCACAGGTTCGCCGGCCGGCAGTTCACGTACGCAGATGACTTTCGATTCGAGGGTCATCACCGGCTGCAAACGCGCGGCGATGGCCTGGCCTTCGCCAAACGGCGTGGCGCCGTAGAGCATGATGCCCGGGCGTACCCAGTCACTGGAAACGTTCGGCCAGCCCAGCACCGACGGCGAGTTGCGCAGGCTGACCTGGGCCGACAAGCCCTGGCGCGCCGCTTCAAACACCGCCACTTGCTCTTCGCTGCTGGTGCTGTCCAGCTCATCGGCGCGGGCGAAGTGGCTCATCAGCACGATCTTCGCGACTTTGCCGCTGGCCAGCAGGCGCTGGTAAGCGTCGTGATAATCCTTGGGGTGCAAGCCAACGCGGTGCATGCCCGAATCAAGCTTGAGCCAGACGGTCAGCGGCTTGCTGAGTTGCGCCTGTTCAATCGCGTCCAGCTGCCACAGCGAATGCACCACGCACCAGAAATCATGCTCGATGATCAGCGGCAGCTCGTCGGCTTCGAAAAAACCTTCGAGCAACAGCACCGGCCCGCGAATCCCGGCGGCCCGCAGCTCCAGCGCTTCCTCGATGCAGGCCACGGCAAACCCGTCCGCCTCGGCTTCCAGCGCCTGGGCAACACGCACGGCACCGTGGCCGTAGGCATCGGCCTTGATCACGGCGAGGGCCTTGGCCCCACCCGTGACTTCACGGGCCAGTTGATAATTGTGGCGCAGGGCTTGGAGGTCGATCAGGGCACGGGCAGGACGCATGGCGGCAGGCTTCTAGGCGGCGGTGGGAAGAAAAAACCGGTACCCGCTGACAACGCAGGCACCGGGAGAGGATTTTTTGCTTACGGCAGAGCGGCCACAACCGACAGCTCCACCAGGATTTCCGGTTCGCAGAGTTTCGCTTCAACCGTGGCACGGGCCGGCGCGACGCCTTTTGGCAGCCACTTGTCCCATACCGCGTTCATCCCGGCGAAATCGGCGTCAATGTCTTTCAGGTAGATGGTCACCGACAGCAGCTTGGTCTTGTCGGTACCGGCCAGGTCCAGCAAACGCTCGATGTTGACGAGGGTTTCGCGGGTCTGCTGTTCAATCCCGGCACTCATGTCGTCGCCGACCTGCCCTGCCAGATACACGGTACCGCTGTGAACAACGATCTGGCTCATGCGCTCATTGGTGAGCTGGCGCTGGATTGACATGTTTTGCGGACTCCTGGTGGTTGCCATAACGGGAAATATCGAGGCCTTCGGCACTGATCTGCGGGGTTTTCTTCGCCATCAAATCGGCCAGCAAACGACCAGAGCCACAGGCCATGGTCCAACCGAGGGTGCCGTGGCCGGTGTTCAGGAACAGGTTTTTGAACGGGGTAGCACCGACAATCGGCGTGCCGTCTGGCGTGGTCGGGCGCAGGCCGGTCCAGAAACTGGCCTGGCTCAAATCACCGCCCTGAGGATAAAGGTCGTTGACGATCATCTCCAGGGTTTCCCGCCGACGCGGGTTCAGCGACAGGTCAAAACCGGCTATCTCAGCCATGCCACCGACGCGAATACGGTTGTCGAAACGGGTGATCGCGACCTTGTAGGTCTCATCGAGAATGGTCGAGGTCGGGGCCATCGCCGGGTTGGTGATCGGCACGGTCATCGAGTAACCCTTGAGCGGGTACACCGGCGCCTTGATTCCCAGCGGCTTGAGCAATTTCGGCGAGTAGCTGCCGAGGGCCAGCACGTAGCGGTCGGCAGTTTCCAGCTTGCCGTCGATCCACACGCCGTTGATCCGGTCACCGGCGTAGTCCAGGCGCTGGATATCTTGCTCGAAGCGGAATTCGACACCCAGTTGCTTGCACATGTCGGCAAGGCGGGTGGTAAACATCTGACAGTCGCCGGTTTGGTCGTTCGGCAGGCGCAGGGCACCGGCGAGGATATCGGTGACGCTGGCCAGGGCTGGTTCAACCCGAGCAATGCCGGCGCGGTCCAGCAGCTCGTAAGGCACACCGGACTCTTTCAATACCGCGATGTCCTTGGCGGCACCGTCCAGTTGGGCCTGGGTGCGGAACAGCTGGGTAGTCCCCAGAGTGCGGCCTTCATAGGCAATGCCGGTCTCGGCGCGCAGTTCGTCGATGCAGTCGCGGCTGTACTCGGACAGGCGCACCATGCGCTCCTTGTTCACCGCATAACGGCTGGCGGTGCAGTTGCGCAGCATCTGCGCCATCCACAGGTACTGATCGATATCGGCGGTGGCCTTGATCGCCAGGGGTGCGTGGCGCTCCAGCAGCCATTTGATGGCCTTGAGCGGCACACCCGGCGCAGCCCATGGCGAGGCGTAGCCCGGCGAGATCTGCCCGGCGTTGGCGAAACTGGTCTCCATGGCCACAGCCGGCTGACGGTCGACCACGACCACTTCAAAACCAGCTCGTGCCAAATAGTAGGCACTGGCCACGCCAATGACACCGCTACCCAAGACCAGAACGCGCATTTTTATTCCCTCATCACGGCTCGACCGCTGACGTTTGTTGTTCAGCACAAAGATGTGGGCAGTATAAAAAGCAATCACCAGTGCATTTCACTATATAACTGCCTATATTTGGCGACAATTCTCGGCAAAAACCCTTTTCACGGAGGAGCATCCCCTATGCGGACCAACACTCAGACCAAGCGGGAGCTGGACAAGATCGACCGCAACATCCTGCGCATCCTGCAGGCCGACGGGCGAATTTCGTTTACTGAACTGGGGGAAAAGGTCGGGCTGTCGACCACGCCGTGCACCGAGCGGGTCCGGCGCCTGGAGCGCGAAGGGATCATCATGGGCTACAACGCCCGGCTCAACCCGCAGCATCTGAAGGGCAGCCTGCTGGTGTTTGTCGAGATCAGCCTCGACTACAAGTCCGGCGACACCTTTGAAGAATTCCGACGCGCCGTGCTGAAACTGCCCCACGTGCTGGAGTGCCACCTGGTGTCGGGGGATTTCGACTACCTGGTGAAGGCGCGCATTTCGGAGATGGCGTCGTACCGCAAGTTGCTCGGCGATATCCTGCTCAAGCTGCCCCACGTACGGGAGTCCAAGAGCTATATCGTGATGGAAGAGGTGAAAGAGAGCCTGAACCTGCCGATCCCGGATTAAGACAGCACCACAGCCCGCTCCCACACTAGTTGATCGGGGACATCCGCTAGACCAATACCTGACGCGTCGACGCCATGTACGCATGAATCTGCTTTTCCACCCGTGGGTGGATCAACTCCACCGGGCGGCGGTCGTTGGGGCATGGCAAGGTCGGCGTGGTGCCGAACAAGCGGCAAATCAGCGGGCGCTCGTCGTACACGGTGCAGCCATTGAGGCCAAGGTGCACGCAGTTGAGTTCGTCCATCGCCGCTTCCTGCTCGGCAGCGGTCTTGCGCGGCAGGCGCGACATTTCCTCGGGGGACGTGGTCACCGGCCCACAGCAGTCGTGGCAACCCGGGACACACTCGAACGAGGGAATCTGCCGGCGCAGCGCGTTGACTTTCTGACTGTTGCAACTCATCGACACAGGGACCGAACGGCGAATAGGCGTGGATTCTGCCCTAAAAGCCCCCGGTGAGACAGCTTCGCCCGACCGCTGTATCCTGCGTCAAATTTTCCAAACAGGGATGCTCCCCATGACCGCCAGCGCCCGGCACGCCAATTCCTACTACGCCGCCAGCAGTTTCCCGCAGCCTGATTATCCGGTGCTGACAGGTGAAATCGTGGCCGATGTGTGCGTGGTCGGCGGCGGCTTTTCGGGGCTCAACACCGCTCTGGAACTGGCTGAACGGGGTTTCAGCGTGGTCCTGCTGGAAGCCCGCAAGATTGCCTGGGGCGCCAGCGGGCGCAATGGCGGGCAACTGATTCGTGGCGTCGGTCATGGCCTGGATCAGTTCACCAACGTCATCGGCACCGAGGGCGTGCGCCAGATGAAATTGATGGGCCTGGAAGCCGTGGAAATCGTGCGCCAGCGGGTCGAACGTTCGCAGATCGCCTGCGACCTGACCTGGGGCTACTGCGACCTGGCCAACAAACCCCGCGACCTGGAACACCTGGCCGCCGACGCCGAAGAGCTGCGAAGCCTCGGTTATCGCCACGAAGTGCGCCTGCTGCAAGCGGGCGAAATGCGCAGCGTGATCGGTTCCAACCGCTATGTTGGCGGCATGATCGACATGGGCTCCGGCCACCTGCACCCGCTGAACCTGGCTCTCGGCGAGGCAGCCGCTGCACAGCAGTTGGGCGTCCAGTTGTTCGAGCATTCCGAGGCGGTGCGGATCGATTACGGTCCGGAGGTCAACGTACACACCGCCCAGGGCAATGTGCGCGCCAAGACCCTGGTGCTGGGCTGCAATGCTTATTTGAACGGCCTCAACCCGCATCTGAGCGGCAAGGTGCTGCCCGCCGGCAGCTACATCATCGCCACCGAGCCCTTGAGCGAAGCCCAGGCAGCCGAGTTGCTGCCGCAAAACATGGCGGTGTGTGACCAGCGGGTGACGGTGGATTACTTCCGGCTGTCAGCCGACCGACGCTTGCTGTTCGGCGGTGCCTGCCATTACTCCGGACGGGATCCGAAGGACATCGGTGCCTATATGCGTCCGAAAATGCTGCAGGTGTTCCCACAACTGGCCAACGTGAAAATCGACTACCAGTGGGGCGGGATGATCGGCATTGGCGCCAACCGCCTGCCGCAGATTGGCCGACTGGCCGACCAGCCCAATGTGTATTTCGCCCAGGCCTATGCCGGCCATGGCCTCAACGCCACCCACCTGGCAGGCAAACTGTTGGGCGAAGCCATCAGCGGCCAGCAAAGCGGGCGCTTTGATCTGTTTGCCAAGGTGCCGCACATCACTTTCCCGGGCGGCAAGCATTTGCGCTCGCCGCTGCTGGCGCTGGGAATGCTCTGGCACCGATTGAAAGAACTGGTCTGAATCAGCCGCGCCAGAAGGGCTTCAAGCCTTCCCGGCGCGCCTGCTCGGCACTCAGGCCCACGTCTCGCAGTTGCTCGGGGGTCAGCTCCAGCAAGGTTTTGCGCGTATGCATGCGGTGCCAGAACAACGCCCATGAACTGAGTGTGGGGGCCTTGGTACGCGCCGCCATGCGCCGCTCCTGCCCGGCTTCCAGTTCCTGACTGTGTAACGCCAACCGCACATCGCTCATACCGCTCATTTTCCTGCCCCTCATTAACGTGTTGCCATGAGTACGTAGGATGAGCCGGCGCGTAAAACCATGACAGATTCAACCACCCTGTATTAAATCCATACAGATACTGCCTATCGGCCGCTGAATCCTGTATTTTCGGCCTATCTGTACTGGTAACCGGGAAGCACCGCCATGACCCTATACGTCAACCTCGCCGAACTGTTGGGCACGCGCATCGAGCAGGGCTTCTATCGCCCGGGCGACAGATTGCCGTCAGTTCGGGCCTTGAGTGTGGAGCATGGGGTCAGCCTGAGCACCGTGCAGCAGGCCTACCGCGTACTGGAAGACAACGGCCTGGCGATGCCCAAACCCAAATCCGGCTACTTCGTACCGGTGGGCCGCGACTTGCCGGCATTGCCCGCCGTAGGCCGCCCGGCCCAGCGCCCGGTGGAAATTTCCCAGTGGGACCAAGTGCTGGAGCTGATCCGCGCGGTGCCACGCAAAGACGCCATACAGTTGGGCCGGGGCATGCCGGATGTATTGTCGCCGACCATGAAACCCCTGCTACGCAGCCTCGCCCGGATCAGTCGGCGCCAGGACATGCCGGGGCTGTATTACGACACTATCCACGGCAACCTGGACCTGCGTGAACAGATTGCCCGCCTGATGCTCGATTCAGGCTGCCAACTGACGCCCCAGGACCTGGTGATCACGACCGGCTGCCACGAGGCCCTGTCTGCCAGCATCCACGCCATTTGCGAGCCCGGCGACATCGTTGCCGTCGACTCGCCAAGCTTCCACGGCGCCATGCAAACCCTGAAGGGCCTGGGCATGAAAGCCCTGGAAATCCCCACCGACCCACTCACCGGTATCAGCCTGGAAGCGCTGGAACTGGCACTGGAACAATGGCCGATCAAAGTCATACAGTTGACCCCCAACTGCAACAACCCACTGGGCTACATCATGCCGGAGTCGCGCAAACGCGCACTGCTGACCCTGGCCCAGCGCTTTGACGTGGCGATCATCGAAGACGACGTGTATGGCGAACTGGCCTACAGCTACCCGCGCCCACGCACCATCAAGTCCTTCGACGAAGATGGCCGCGTCGTACTGTGCAGCTCTTTCTCGAAGACCCTCGCACCCGGCCTGCGGATTGGCTGGGTCGCACCCGGTCGCTATCTGGAGCGTGTGCTGCACATGAAATACATCAGCACCGGCTCCACCGCGACCCAGCCGCAGATCGCGATTGCCGAGTTTCTGAAAGGTGGACATTTCGAGCCACATTTGCGGCGGATGCGCACGCAATACCAGCGCAATCGCGACCTGATGCTCGATTGGGTCAGCCGCTATTTCCCGGCGGGCACCCGCGCCAGCCGCCCCCAGGGCAGTTTCATGCTGTGGGTGGAACTGCCGGAAGGCTTCGATACCCTGAAACTCAACCGGCTGCTGGTGGATGAAGGTGTACAGATTGCCGTGGGAAGTATCTTTTCCGCCTCCGGCAAGTACAGGAACTGCCTGCGCATGAACTACGCTGCCAAACCAACGCCGCAGATTGAAGAGGCTGTACGCAAGGTCGGCGCGACCGCCATCCGGTTGCTGGCCGAAGCGATGGACTGACCTTTTACGGGAAATAGCCGTCATATGCCGACAATCGCCCTGATTCGGAACCCATGTCATTGATGACCCACCGGCTATTACCGTTTTTCCTGCTGGGCATCCTGGCCCTGGGCGGCTGCGCCACCATCGACGCGCCACGCACACCCAGCGAGGCGCTGCCGGCCAGCGAATCTTCCTTCGGCCGCTCGATCCAGGCCCAGGCCGCACCCTACAAAGGCCGCTCCGGGTTCCGCCTGCTGCCCAACAGCAGCGAAGCCTTCATGGCCCGCGCCGAACTGATCCGCAACGCCCAGACCAGCCTCGACTTGCAGTACTACATCGTCCACGACGGCATCAGCACCCGCATGCTCGTGGATGAACTGCTCAAGGCCGCCGACCGTGGCGTGCGCGTGCGCATCCTGCTGGACGACACCACCAGCGACGGCCTGGACCAGATCATCGCCACCCTCGCCGCCCACCCGCAGATCCAGATTCGCCTGTTCAACCCGCTGCACCTGGGCCGCAGCACCGGCGTGACGCGGGCCATGGCGCGGCTGTTCGACCTGTCGCTGCAACACCGGCGCATGCACAACAAGCTGTGGCTGGCAGACAACAGCGTGGCCATCGTCGGCGGGCGCAACCTGGGGGATGAGTATTTCGACGCCGAGCCCAACCTCAACTTCACCGATATCGACATGCTCAGCGTGGGCCCGGTGGCCGAGCAACTCGGCCACAGTTTCGATCAGTACTGGAACAGTGCCCTGAGCAAACCCATTGGTGACTTCGTCAGCAGCGCTTCCAAAGGCGACCTGGCCAGTGCCCGCGTACGCCTGGAAGATTCCCTTGCCGAGTCTCGCCAACAAAACCATGCCCTGTACAACCGCCTGCGCACCTACAAGACCCAGCCGCGCATGGACATCTGGCGTCGCGAGCTGATCTGGGCCTGGAACCAGGCGCTGTGGGATGCGCCGAGCAAGGTGCTGGCCAAGGCCGATCCGGATCCACGGCTGCTGCTGACCACCCAACTGGCGCCCGAGCTGGAAGGTGTCAGCCATGAGCTGATGATGATTTCGGCTTACTTCGTTCCAGGCCAGCCTGGCCTGGTATACCTGACCGGTCGCGCGGACGCCGGTGTATCGGTAAGCCTGCTGACCAATTCCCTGGAAGCCACCGACGTACCGGCCGTGCACGGCGGTTATGCGCCCTATCGCAAGGCGCTGCTGGAACACGGGGTGAAGCTATACGAGTTGCGTCGCCAGCCGGGAGACGGTGGCGGCAGCGGACCTCATCTGTTCCGCAAAGGTACATTCCACGGTTCGGATTCCAGCCTGCACAGCAAGGCGATCATCTTTGATCGGGAGAAATCCTTCATCGGCTCATTCAACTTCGACCCGCGCTCGGTGCTGTGGAACACCGAAGTCGGGGTGCTGGTGGACAGTCCCGAACTGGCGGAACACGTGCGCAACCTGGCACTGGAGGGCATGGCGCCCCCGTTGAGCTATCAGGCGAAGCTGCAGGATGGCCAGGTGGTATGGGTGACCGAAGACAACGGCCAACTGCACACCCTGACCCGCGAACCCGGCAGTTGGTGGCGCCGGTTCAATGCCTGGTTTGCTACATCCGTCGGGCTGGAACGCATGCTTTAAGAACAGCGACGGGACCTGTGGGAGCTGGCTTGCCTGCGATGGCGGAGTGTCAGTTTACGTATCCGGTGCTGACACTCCGCCATCGCGGGCAAGCCCGGCTCCCACAGGTGATCGCATTTCAAGTTCAGGCGGGTTGTGCGGCGCCGAACGCACCTTGGCGCAGCAACAGGATCACCAACCCCAACGCCCCCGCCGCCATCAACAACGGCAACGCATGCCCGCTGACCCACTGGCTGCCGGCACCGGCCACCAGCGGGCCGATCAGGCAGCCAATGCCCCACAGCTGCGCGATATGCGCATTGGCGCGCACCAGTGCGTCGTCGCGGTAGCGCTCGCCAATCAGGATCAGCGACAGGGTGAATAACCCGCCGGCGCTGGCCCCGAACAGCACCCACACCGGCCAGATCATCAGCGTATCGAGCAACAGCGGAATCGCCAGGCTCGTCACCAGCAGCATCAGCGCGCAGCCGAGAAACAGCGTGCGCCGAGGCAGGTAGTCCGCCAGCGCGCCAATCGGCAGTTGCAGCAACGCATCACCGACCACCACCGTGCTGACCATCGCCAGAGCAATCTCGGCGGTGAAACCCTGTTGCAGGCAATACACCGGCAACAACGTAAGAATCATCGCCTCGAATGCGGCGAACAACGCCACCGCCCAGGCAATCGCCGGCAATCCCTGGCAGAAGCGCAGCAGGTCGCCAAAGGTCACGCTGAAAGACTCGGCAGTCGGCGCACCGGAACGGCCCAGCAGCAGGATCGGCGAGCACGTCAGCAGGCCGACACCCACCCAGAAGCCAATATCGTTGTCCGTACCCAGCGCGCCCAGCAGCAACGGGCCCGACAGCTGGCTCAAGGCATAGCTGCAGCCATACAGCGCCACCAGACGGCCGCGCCAGCGTTCGATCACCAGTTGGTTGATCCAGCTTTCGCCGAGGATAAACACGATGGTCAGGATCACCCCGATCATCAGCCGCAACACCAGCCATACCGGGTAGCTGGGCAATACCGCCAGCAAGCCGATGGAAATCGCCCCCGCCCACAGGCACAGGCGCATCAGGTTCGCCGTGCCCAGGCGCGAGGCCAGGCCGCTGGAGACCTTGGCACCCAGTAGCACACCGAAGGCCGGCATCGCCGCCATGACTCCGATGGCGAAGCTGCCATAGCCCCAGCTTTCCAGGCGCAGGGACACCAGCGGCATGCTCACGCCCAAGGCCAGGCCCACGCTCAAGACCGACGCCAACACGGCGAAATAGGTCGCCCAACGCATTTCCACGCTCCTGTGGATGATTTGGAGATCACACAAAACAGTGTGGGAGCGGGCTTGCTCGCGAATGCGGTGTACCAGTCAATACATCAGCGACTGTGATACCTCATTCGCGAGCAAGCCCGCTCCCACATTTTTTACAGCGGTGTTCCTGGAGGCTTACAATTTGATCCAGGTCGCCTTCAGCTCGGTGTACTTGTCGAACGCGTGCAGCGACTTGTCGCGGCCGTTACCCGACTGCTTGAAACCACCGAACGGTGCGGTCATGTCGCCGCCATCGTACTGGTTGACCCACACGCTGCCGGCACGCAGTGCCTTGGCGGTCAGGTGTGCCTTGGAGATGTTCGACGTCCACACCGCAGCGGCCAGGCCGTATTGGGTGTCGTTGGCGATCGCAATGGCTTCTTCCACGCTGTCGAAGGCAATCACCGACAGCACCGGGCCGAAGATTTCTTCCTGGGCGATCTTCATGGCGTTGGTCACGCCGTCGAAAATCGTTGGCTCGACATAGGTGCCACCGCTTTCCTGCAGCGTGCGCTTGCCGCCGGCCACCAGCTTGGCGCCATCGGCATGCCCGGCTTCGATGTACGACAGCACGGTGTTCATCTGCTGGGTGTCCACCAGCGCACCGACCGTGGTGGCCGGGTCCAGCGGGTTGCCCGGCTTCCAGGCCTTGAGGGCCTCGATCACCAGCGGCAGGAATTTATCCTTGATCGAACGCTCCACCAGCAGGCGCGAACCGGCGGTGCACACTTCGCCCTGGTTGAAGGCGATGGCGCCAGCCGCGGATTCGGCGGCGGCTTGCAGGTCCGGGGCATCGGCAAACACGATGTTCGGGCTCTTGCCGCCAGCTTCCAGCCAGACGCGCTTCATGTTCGACTCGCCGGAGCGAATCAGCAGTTGCTTGGCGATCTTGGTGGAACCGGTGAACACCAGGGTGTCGACGTCCATGTGCAGCGCCAGGGCGTTACCCACGGTGTGGCCATAACCCGGCAGCACGTTGAACACGCCTTTCGGGATGCCGGCTTCAACCGCGAGGGCAGCGATGCGGATGGCAGTCAGCGGTGATTTTTCAGATGGCTTGAGGATCACCGAGTTACCGGTGGACAACGCCGGCCCGAGTTTCCAGCAGGCCATCATCAGCGGGAAGTTCCACGGCACGATGGCCGCGACAACGCCGACGGGCTCACGGGTCACCAGGCCCAGCTGGTCGTGAGGGGTGGCTGCGACTTCATCGTAGATCTTGTCGATGGCCTCGCCGCTCCAGCTCAGCGCTTGCGCCGCGCCCGGGACGTCGATGTTCAGGGAGTCGCTGATCGGCTTGCCCATGTCCAGGGTTTCAAGCAGTGCCAGCTCTTCGGCGTTGGCCTTGAGCAGGCCGGCGAAACGGATCATGGTGGCTTTGCGCTTGGCTGGCGCCAGGCGCGACCAGGCACCGGAATTGAACGTGGCACGGGCGTTTTCTACGGCACGCTGGGCGTCGGCAACGTCACAGCTGGCAACGGTTGCCAGCAGGCGGCCATCGACTGGGCTCAGGCATTCGAACGTGTCGCCGGAAACGGCGGCGGTGTATTCGCCATTGATGTAGGCGCGGCCTTCGATCTTCAGATCCTTGGCGCGTTGTTCCCAGTCGGCACGGGTCAGGGTGGTCATGCGAGTGTCCTCCTCTTATTGAATACAAGGGCCGGGCGATGTACCCAGGCACCTTCGAAGAATTCTTGCCCGGCCAGCCAGCTGTTCGGCTCAAGGCAGCTGCCACCCTAAACCAGCGGCGATGGATGTTTCAATATATTTGACATAACGGCAGCAAACGCCCTTGCGATGTTCATTTTAATAAACATAGACTTTGAGCTCTCCAACCGCAGGCCAGACGGGACACGCCCATGAACATCCAGAATATCGTCGACTTCAGCCAGGCCAGGACCGAGCCTGATCGCTACCGTCCGGCTGCGGAGAAAATCCTCAAGGGCGACCCGGAGCAAACCGTCTACAACCACTACAACAGTCCGTGCGGCCAGATGAGCGCCGGGGTCTGGGAAGGTGAAGTCGGACAGTGGAAGGTCAACTACACCGAGCATGAGTATTGCGAGATCGTGCAGGGTGTTTCGGTGTTGCGCGATGCCGACGGCAACGCCAAGACCTTGCGGGCCGGTGATCGCTTCGTCATTCCGGCCGGCTTCAGCGGCACCTGGGAAGTGCTGGAACCCTGCCGCAAGATCTACGTGGTGTTCGAAGAAAAGGCCTGATCATTTATCAGGCACAAAAAAAAGCCCGCATCGTGAGATACGGGCTTTTTTTCACAAGAAAGAAAACCAATTACTTGATTTTGCCTTCTTTGTAGATCACGTGCTTGCGAACGCGCGGGTCGAACATTTTCTTTTCGAGCTTGTCCGGGGTAGTACGCTTGTTCTTGTCGGTAGTGTAGAAGTGACCAGTACCGGCGCTAGAGATCATTCGAATCAATTCACGCATGATTTAGCTCCTTAGATTTTGCCGTCGCGGCGCAGTTCGGCCAGCACGACAGTGATGCCGCGCTTGTCGATAACACGCATGCCTTTGGCAGATACGCGCAGACGAACAAAACGTTTCTCTTCTTCAACCCAAAAGCGGTGATGCTGCAGGTTTGGCAGGAAACGACGACGGGTTTTGTTGTTTGCGTGGGAAATGTTATTCCCAGTCACCGGACCCTTACCGGTAACTTGACAGACTCTCGACATGCCTCAGCCCTCTAAAACCACATGCCCAACCCGGCATGGGTTGGCCGCTTAATCTCTCAGTCATTTGGCGCCAGGCGCCGCGTTTCTTTAGGGTCTTACCGGCTACACCTACTAGCGAAGGAACCGGGCCCCTAGAAAAGAGCGCTGCTTTATACCAGAAAGACCCCAGTGCAACAACAGGCCGTGTACTTTTATACGCGTAAATCCAGGCCATGGACGCCTGAACCGTTGCCAGGGTGGGCCGCTATAGAAGCTAACCGCTCGTCGCACAGAATGATTTACAGCGCCCGCGCGCACTGCAAAGTGCTCGGCAAAACGACCTGAGGCGCCATCAAAACAGTATTTGCGGCAAAAGCACAGGCAAAAATGGGCTAGTCATTTGTCAATCAGCCCACTACGGTAGGACTTTTCCAGACTGCACTCGCAGATGGGCCTTCGATCTGCAAAGGAAACCGAATATGCGCCTCGCTGCCCTACCGCTATTGCTAGCCCCTCTTTTTATTGCTGCACACGCCCAGGCGGCCACTACCCTGAGCGTCTGCACCGAAGCCAGCCCCGAAGGCTTCGACGTGGTGCAATACAACTCGCTGACTACCACCAACGCTTCGGCAGACGTATTGATGAACCGCCTGGTGGACTTCGACGCCACTAGCGGCAAGCTGGTCCCGAGCCTCGCGGACAGCTGGGAAGTGTCGCCGGATGGCCTCACCTACACCTTCAAGCTGCACCCGGACGTTAAATTCCACCGCACTGACTACTTCACGCCAAGCCGCAGCCTGACCGCCGAAGACGTGCGCTTCAGCTTCGAGCGCATGCTCGACCCGGCCAACCCCTGGCACAAGATCGCCCAGAGCGGCTTCCCCCACGCCCAGTCGCTGCAGTTGCCCACGCTGATCAAGAAGATCGACGCCCTCGACCCGCTGACCGTGCGCTTCACCCTGGACCACGCCGATTCGACCTTCCTCGCCGCCTTGAGCATGGGCTTTGCCTCGATCTACCCGGCGGAATATGCCGACAAACTGCTCAAGGCCGGCACCCCGGAGAAGCTCAACAGCCAGCCTATCGGCACCGGGCCGTTCATTTTCGGGCGCTTCCAGAAGGACGCGACGATTCGCTACAAGGCCAACCCGGATTACTTCGCCGGCAAGCCTGCGGTGGATAACCTGATCTTTGCGATCACCCCGGACGCCAACGTGCGCCTGCAGAGACTGCGTCGCGACGAGTGCCAGATCGCCTTGTCGCCCAAGCCCCTGGATATCGATGCCGCCCAGAAAGACGCCGATCTGAAGATCGAGAAAACCGCGGCCTTCATGACCGCGTTTGTCGCCATCAACAGCCAGCATCCGCCACTGGACAAGCCGGAAGTTCGCCAGGCGATCAACCTGGCCTTCGACAAGGCCAGCTATCTGAAGGCCGTATTCGAAGGCACCGCCGAAGCCGCCAACGGCCCTTACCCACCCAATACCTGGAGCTATGCCAAGGACCTGCCGGGCTATCCGCAGGACATTGCCAAGGCCAAGCAACTGCTGGATCGCGCCGGGCTCAAGGATGGCTTCAAGACCACGATCTGGACCCGGCCGTCGGGCAGCCTGCTGAACCCCAACCCCAGCCTGGGCGCACAACTGCTGCAGGCGGACCTGGCCAAGGTCGGCATCCAGGCTGAAATCCGTGTGATCGAGTGGGGCGAACTGATCCGCCGCGCCAAGGCCGGCGAGCACGACTTGCTGTTCATGGGCTGGGCCGGTGACAACGGCGACCCGGATAACTTCCTGACGCCGCAGTTCTCCTGCGCGGCCGTGAAGTCCGGCACCAACTTTGCCCGCTACTGCGACCCGGCGCTGGACAAGCTGATCAGCGCCGGCAAGACCACCAGCGAACAAGGCGTGCGCAGCAAGCTGTACCAGCAGGCCCAGGCGCAGATCCAGCAACAGGCGCTCTGGCTGCCACTGGCGCACCCGACCGCGTTTGCGCTGACCCGCAAGAATGTCGAGGGGTATCAGGTGAGCCCGTTCGGGCGCCAGGATTACTCCAAGGTCAGCGTCAAGCCCTGACCCCTGCCAGGGGCTGGCATGCCAGCCCCTACATCCACCCAAATTCCGCCATCGACAGCGGGTCACCCTCCCCCACAATGATGTGGTCCAGCACACGCACGTCCACCATCTCCAGCGCCTTTTGCAGCACCTTGGTCAATTTTCGATCAGCGATGCTGGGCTCGGGGCTGCCGGAAGGATGGTTGTGGCACAGGATCAGCGCCGCGGCGTTGTAGTCCAGCGCGCGCTTCACCACTTGTCGCGGGTAGACGATGGCGTTGTCGATGGTGCCTTGAAACAGCTTTTCGAAACCCAGCACTCGATGCTTGGCGTCGAGAAACAGGCAGCCGAATATCTCGTGAGGCTCGTGGCGCAGCAGTGCCTTGAGGTAGTCGCGCACGGCCTCCGGGCTTTCCAGCACCGAATCGTTGCGCAGGCGTTCAGCCAAATGACGGCGCGCCATCTCCAGTACGGCTTGAAGCTGGGCGAACTTCGCCGGCCCCAACCCCAAATGCTGGCTGAACACCGGCTGCCTCGCCTCCATCAGCGCCCGAAGGCTGCCAAATTGCGCCAGCAGATGGCGCGCCAGGTCCACGGCACTTTTGCCTGACACCCCGGTGCGCAGGAAAATCGCCAGCAATTCCGCGTCGGAAAGGTTCTCCGCTCCCAGCTCCAACAGCTTCTCCCGCGGACGCTCTGCCGCAGGCCAATCGCGAATACTCATGGCACCTCCGTGTGCATGTGCGCCGCTGTTGCATGGCGGACGCTGTGGTATCTTAGGCCATCTTTTTGCGTGCGATTTCACCTGGGGAGGGGGCATCGCAACGCCATCACTGAACTGGAAAGGCAAGCCAATGCAGCGTCTGTATCGGAAACGCATCGTTCTCGGCGTCGGCGGCGGCATTGCCGCCTACAAGAGCGCAGAGCTGGTTCGCAGGCTTCTCGACCAAGGCGCCGAAGTGCGCGTGGTCATGACCCGTGGCGGCAGTGAATTCATCACCCCGTTGACCATGCAGGCCTTGTCCGGCCACCCGGTGCACCTCGACCTGCTGGACCCTGCGGCCGAAGCCGCCATGGGCCACATCGAGCTGGCCAAGTGGGCCGACCTGGTGCTGATCGCCCCGGCCACCGCCGACCTGATCGCCCGCCTGGCCCAAGGCATTGCCGACGACCTGCTGACCACCCTGGTACTGGCCACCGACGCCACCGTCGCGATCGCCCCGGCCATGAACCAGGCCATGTGGCGCGACCCGGCCACCCAGGCCAACACCCAACTCCTGCAAAGCCGCGGCCTCAAGGTTTTCGGCCCGGCCTCCGGCAGCCAGGCCTGCGGCGACGTGGGCATGGGCCGCATGCTCGAAGCCACCGACCTGGCCCAATGCGCCGCCGACTGCTTCCAGCACCTGGCCCTGACCGGCAAGCACGTGCTGATCACCGCCGGCCCGACCCAGGAAAACATCGACCCGGTGCGCTACATCACCAACCATAGCTCAGGAAAAATGGGCTTTGCCCTGGCGGAAGCGGCGGTCGAGGCAGGCGCCCGTGTGACGTTGATCACCGGCCCGGTGCATCTGCCGACCCCGGATCGCGTCACCCGAATCGACGTAGTCAGCGCCCGCGACATGCTGGCGGCCTGTGAAGCGGCGATTCCCTGCGACCTGTTCATCGCTTCGGCTGCGGTAGCGGACTACCGCCCCGAGGTGGTTGCACCGCAGAAACTCAAGAAAGACCCTACAAGCGGCGACGGCCTGCTCCTGCAAATGGTCCGTAACCCGGACATCCTGGCGACCATCGCCACCCGTGAGGACCGCCCGTTCAGCGTCGGTTTTGCCGCCGAAACCGAGCATTTGCTGGACTATGCCGCACGCAAATTGAAAGACAAAAACCTCGACCTGATTGTCGCCAACGATGTCGCCAACCCGAGCATCGGCTTCAACAGCGAGGAAAATGCCATCAGCGTGATCGACCGCGAGTTGCACGCTACCGTTTTCGCCCAGACCAGCAAGGGCAAGATTGCCCGCCAACTGATCTCTTTTATCGCCCAACGGCTGAACCAGGTTTAATTTCCATGCACGCTTTGCAAGCCAAGATCCTCGACCCCCGCATCGGCAACGAATTCCCGCTGCCGGCCTACGCCACACCAGGCTCCGCCGGCCTCGACCTGCGCGCCATGCTCAAGCAGGACACCGTGCTTGAGCCAGGCCAGACCATTCTGATTCCGACCGGCCTGTCGATCTACGTGGGCGACCCGGGCCTGGCGGCGCTGATCCTGCCGCGCTCCGGCCTGGGCCACAAACACGGCATCGTCCTCGGCAACCTGGTGGGGCTGATCGACTCGGACTACCAGGGCGAGTTGATGGTGTCCTGCTGGAACCGTGGCCAGACCGCGTTCAATATCGCCGTCGGCGAGCGCATTGCCCAACTCGTGCTGGTACCGGTGGTGCAGGCGCACTTCGAGCTGGTCGAAGAGTTCGACGAAACACAACGCGGCGCAGGTGGCTTCGGGCATTCCGGCAGCCACTGACTAAGCTGAATTGACTTAGCCGAACAAGCCGGGTGCCTCACCCGGCCTGATGCCAACGCATGGCCTTTCAGGATGAAGAATGCGCGGAACTTACCAGCAAGGTTTCCCCAGTGAAATCAGGGCATTAAGGGGGCAAAAGGGCGGAGCTTCGGCGCCGATGGCACTTTTGCACCACGAACTCTATGCCAAAAACGCCGTCTTACCCTTCAGTTTGAGCCTGCCGGTCAGCACCCTTGAGGCCAGCCCAGCCCCTTATCGATGGAGTTCCCCCCCGCAATGAGCAACCCAGCCCGAGTCGCCCCGACATTTCCCGACAGCATTTTCCGCGCCTATGACATTCGTGGCGTGGTCCCCAAGACCCTGACCGCCGAGACCGCCTACTGGATCGGCCGCGCCATTGGCTCCCAGAGCCTGGCACAGGGCGAGCCCAACGTTTCCGTAGGCCGTGATGGCCGCCTGTCCGGCCCCGAACTCGTCGAGCAACTGATCCAGGGCCTGGCCGACAGCGGCTGCCACGTCAGCGACGTGGGCCTGGTGCCGACGCCTGCGCTGTACTACGCAGCCAACGTACTGGCCGGCAAGTCGGGCGTGATGCTCACCGGCAGCCATAACCCGTCGGACTACAACGGCTTCAAGATCGTCATCGCTGGCGATACCCTCGCCAACGAACAGATCCAGGCCCTGCACACCCGCCTGAAGACCAACGACCTGACAAGCGGCGAAGGCAGCGTCACCAAAGTCGACATCCTGCAGCGCTACTCTGACCAAATCACCGGCGACGTCAAACTCGCGCGCCGCCTCAAAGTGGTGGTGGACTGCGGCAATGGCGCGGCCGGCGTGATCGCCCCGCAACTGCTCGAAGCCCTGAACTGCGAAGTGATCCCGCTGTTCTGTGACGTCGACGGCAACTTCCCGAACCATCACCCGGATCCAGGCAAGCCCGAGAACCTGGTAGACCTGATCGCCAAGGTCAAGGAGACCGGGGCTGACGTCGGCCTGGCCTTCGACGGTGACGGCGACCGCGTTGGCGTGGTGACGGACACCGGCGAAAACGTGTTTGCGGACCGCCTGCTGATGCTGTTTGCCCGCGACGTGGTTGCGCGCAACCCAGGTGCCGAAATTATCTTCGACGTGAAGTGCACCCGCCGCCTCACACCGCTGATCAAGGAATACGGCGGTCGCCCGCTAATGTGGAAGACTGGCCACTCGTTGATCAAAAAGAAAATGAAAGAAACCGGCGCGCTGTTGGCCGGCGAAATGAGCGGCCATGTGTTCTTCAAGGAGCGCTGGTTCGGCTTTGACGACGGCATTTACAGCGCCGCTCGTCTGCTGGAGATCCTCAGCAAGGAAAAATCGACCGCGCAGGAGCTGTTCCAGACCTTCCCGAATGATATTTCTACGCCAGAGATCAATATCCATGTGACCGAGGAGAGCAAATTCAGCATCATTGACGCACTGCACGATGCGCAATGGGGCGAAGGCGCCGACCTGACCAGCATTGATGGTGTGCGAGTCGATTACGCCAAAGGCTGGGGCCTGGTTCGCGCATCCAACACCACACCGGTGCTGGTGCTGCGTTTCGAGGCGGATACCGAGGCTGAGTTGCAGCGCATCAAGGACGTGTTCCACGCCCAGTTGAAACGTGTTGCCCCTGATCTCCAATTACCGTTCTGATTTTTTACCGGAGCCCTGAATGACCCTCGAACGCGAAGCCGCCGCCAATACCGCCAAGGTCCTTTCCGAAGCGTTGCCTTACATTCGACGCTACGTCGGCAAGACGCTGGTGATCAAGTACGGCGGCAATGCCATGGAAAGCGACGAGCTGAAAACCGGCTTTGCCCGCGACATCGTGTTGATGAAAGCCGTCGGGATCAACCCGGTGGTGGTGCACGGTGGCGGCCCGCAAATCGGTGACCTGCTCAAGCGCCTGTCCATCGAGAGTCACTTCATCGACGGCATGCGTGTGACCGACGCCCAGACCATGGACGTGGTAGAGATGGTCCTGGGCGGCCAGGTGAACAAAGACATCGTCAACCTGATCAACCGCCACGGCGGCAGCGCCATCGGCCTGACCGGCAAGGACGCCGAACTGATCCGGGCGAAGAAGCTCACCGTGACCCGCAAGACCCCGGAGATGACCCAGCCGGAAATCATCGACATCGGCCAGGTGGGCGAAGTGATCGGCATCAACACCGACCTGCTGAACCTGCTGGTGAAAGGCGATTTCATTCCGGTGATCGCGCCGATCGGTGTCGGTGCCAACGGTGAGTCCTACAACATCAACGCCGACCTGGTGGCCGGCAAGGTGGCCGAGGCGCTGAAGGCCGAGAAGCTGATGCTGCTCACCAACATCGCCGGCTTGATGGACAAGGAAGGCAAGGTCTTGACCGGCCTGACGACCCAGCAAGTGGACGACCTGATCGCCGACGGCACCATCTACGGCGGCATGCTGCCGAAGATCCGCTGCGCGCTGGAAGCGGTGCAAGGCGGCGTTGGCAGCTCGTTGATCCTGGATGGCCGGGTGCCGAATGCGATCCTGCTGGAAATCTTCACCGATACCGGTGTGGGTACCCTGATCAGCAACCGCAAGCGCCCCTAAGCGCTGGTAAACAAAAAGGCCCCGTTCAATTCGATTGAACGGGGCCTTTTCTATGTACTCGGTCTAAAAATGTGGGAGCGGGCTTGCTCGCGAAAGCGGCGGGTCAGTCGACACATATATCAACTGACAAGCCGTATTCGCGAGCAATCCCGCTCCCACATGGATCTTCTAAACGCCGAATTGCTCGCGATAAGCCTTGACCGCCGGCAAATGCTGCTTGAGCTGCGGGTCATCTTCCAGGAACTGCAACACCTGGTTCAGGGACACGATGCTCACCACCGGAATCGCGAAATCACGTTCCACTTCCTGGATCGCCGACAATTCACCGTTGCCGCGCTCCTGGCGGTTCAGCGCGATCAACACGCCGGCCGCCTTGGCGCCGTCCTGTGAAGCGATGATCTGCATCACTTCGCGAATCGCCGTACCGGCAGTGATCACGTCGTCGATGATCAGCACGTCGCCCTTGAGCGGCGCACCCACCAGGCTGCCGCCTTCGCCGTGGGCCTTGGCTTCCTTGCGGTTGAAGCACCAAGGCAGATCCAGCTCGTGATGTTCAGCCAACGCCACGGCGGTCGCGGCCGCCAGGGGGATGCCTTTGTAGGCAGGACCGAACAGCACGTCGAAGGAAATACCGCTTTCAACGATGGCGGCCGCATAGAAACGACCCAGCTGCGCCAGGGCAGAACCCGAGTTGAAAAGGCCGGCATTGAAGAAGTAAGGGCTGGTGCGCCCGGACTTCAAAGTGAACTCACCGAAGCGCAATACGCCGCGATCGATGGCAAAACGAATAAAATCGCGTTGATACGCCTGCATGAAAAAAGCCTCAGATACCACGGATTTAGCTAATTAGGTAGACGGCGTGTATCATACACGCACGCGATTTTTGGGGCCATTTATGCGGATCATCAGTGTGAACGTCAATGGTATTCAGGCTGCAGTCGAGCGTGGTTTGCTCAGTTGGCTGCAAGCCCAGAATGCCGACGTCATCTGCCTGCAGGACACCCGCGCCTCCGCCTTTGAACTGGACGACCCAGCCTTCCAACTGGATGGCTACTTCCTTTATGCCTGTGATGCCGAAGTTCCCGCCCAAGGCGGTGTGGCTTTGTATTCGCGGTTGCAACCCAAGGCGGTCATCAGCGGCCTCGGCTTCGAGACAGCCGACCGCTACGGGCGCTACCTGCAAGCCGATTTCGATAAGGTCAGCATTGCGACCTTGCTGCTTCCATCAGGGCAGAATGGCGATGAAGACTTGAACCAGAAGTTCAAGCTAATGGACGACTTCGCCCGTTATCTGGATAAACAGCGGCGCAAACGTCGCGAGTACATTTACTGTGGCTCGCTGTACGTGGCGCAACAGAAGCTGGATATCAAGAACTGGCGCGACAGCCAGCAATCCCCGGGCTTCCTGGCGCCGGAACGGGCCTGGATGGACGAGATTGTCGGCAACATGGGCTATGTCGATGCCCTGCGGGAAGTCAGCCGCGAAGGCGACCAGTACAGCTGGTGGCCGGATAACGAACAGGCCGAGATGCTCAACCTCGGCTGGCGTTTTGACTACCAGCTGCTGACGCCAGGCTTGCGTCGCTTCGTGCGCAGCGCACGTCTGCCACGCCAGCCGCGCTTCTCGCAGCACGCGCCGCTGATCGTGGACTACGACTGGACCTTGACCATCTAAGGTCTTTTTCCAGGCACAAAAAAACCGACATCGCTGTCGGTTTTTTTGTGGGCGGTGGTTATTTGATCAACCGCAATGTCCACGGATAACGATAAGCCACGCCCTTGTTGGCCTTGATGCCCGCAATGATCGTCATCACCACCGCGCCGATCACCAGCACGGTCATCAACACGAAGCCGATCACGATAAAACCCAGCAGGAAGCAGACCGCCCAGGCAATGCCCACGGTGATCTGGAAATTCAGCGCTTCCTTGCCCTGGTCATCAATGAACGGGTCTGCATCCTTCTTCACCTGCCAGAGAATCAAGGGCCCCAGCAGGCTGCCGAACGGGAACATCAGCCCGAAGAACGCCGCAAAATGACAGAGCATCGCCCACTGGCGAACTTCCTTGGACGGTGTCGGCAGTGGAAGTTGGCTGTCACTCATGGCGTCGCTCCTTGGGATTGAATCAGTCGGCCAATGCGGCGTTCTGCAGTTCGAAGATTTCGGTCATGCCCTTCTGGGCCAGGGCCAGCATGGCATTCAGGTCCGCCGGCTGGAATGGCGCGCCTTCGGCGGTGCCCTGCACTTCAATGAAACCACCGGTGCTGGTCATCACCACGTTCAGGTCGGTCTCGGCAGCCGAATCTTCAAGATAGTCCAGATCCAGCACCGGCTCGCCCTGATACATGCCGACCGATACAGCCGCGATCATCTGCTTGAGCGGATCGCCGCCTTTCAGGCCGCCACGTTTCTTGATGACTTTGAGCGCGTCGACCAGGGCAACCATGGCCCCGGTGATGGAGGCGGTACGGGTACCACCGTCGGCCTGGATCACGTCGCAGTCGACGTACAGGGTCACGTCGCCCAGCTTGGACATGTCCAGGGCTGCACGCAGGGAGCGACCGATCAGGCGCTGGATTTCCAGGGTGCGGCCGCCTTGCTTGCCACGGCTGGCTTCACGCTGGTTACGCTCGCCGGTGGCGCGCGGCAGCATGCCGTATTCGGCGGTCAACCAACCCTGGCCCTGGCCCTTGAGGAAACGCGGCACGCCGTTTTCGACGCTGACGGTGCAGATAACCTTGGTATCGCCAAACTCGACCAGTACAGATCCCTCGGCGTGTTTGGTGTAGTTGCGGGTGATGCGGATCGAGCGGAGCTGATCGGCAGCGCGACCACTTGGACGTTTCATAGGGGATACCTGTACGGAGGACGAAAAACTGCCGAGCATTATAGAGCCGCCAGCCCTGATCGGCACGGCTAAAAAATCCTGTTACAAACCCGGGCACCGAAGCCACTGTTTGGGGCCACCCGTCCCCTTGAGCTACAATCCTGCGCCTTCGCAGCCTGTCGGCTTCAATCTACCCATCAGCCCGCCTGTTTGCGGGACTGCATCGCGAGGTACCTCCATGGTGCACAGCATGACCGCCTTCGCCCGCGTCGAAAAAGCCGGCGTCCAAGGCACCCTGAGCTGGGAATTGCGCTCGGTCAACAGCCGCTACCTGGAGCCGCACCTGCGCCTGCCGGAATCGTTTCGCGACCTCGAAGGCGCGGTTCGTGAGGCACTGCGCCAGGGCATCTCCCGCGGCAAGCTGGAATGCACCCTGCGCTTTACCGAGGAAACCACCGGCAAGCCGTTGCAGGTGGATCGCGAGCGCGCCGCCCAATTGGTCGCCGCCGCCGAAACCATCGCCGGCCTGATCAAGCAGCCTGCCGCCATCAACCCGCTGGAAGTCCTGGCCTGGCCCGGCGTGCTGGTGGCCGATGCCACTGACCCACAGGCGTTGAACGCCGAGGCGCTGGCCCTGTTCAACCAGGGCTTGAAAGAACTCAAGGCCGGCCGCGAGCGTGAAGGGGCCGAACTGGCCCGCCTGATCAGCGACCGCCTGACCTCCATTGAAGAAGACGTGGTGACCCTGCGCGAACTGGTGCCGCAGATGCTTGCCACCCAGCGCCAGAAGGTCCTGGACCGCTTCGCCGACATGCAGGCCGAACTGGATCCGGTGCGCCTGGAGCAAGAGATGGTCCTGCTGGCGCAAAAAAGCGACGTGGCCGAAGAACTCGACCGCCTGAGCACCCACATCCTGGAAGTGCGCCGCGTGCTCAAGTCCGCCGGTGCCGCCGGTCGGCGCCTGGACTTCCTGATGCAGGAACTCAACCGCGAAGCCAATACACTGGGCTCCAAAGCCTTTGATCCGCGCAGCACCCAGGCGGCGGTCAACCTCAAAGTGTTGATCGAGCAAATGCGCGAACAAGTACAGAATATCGAGTAAGGCACCCTGACATGACCCACAGCACCGGCACCCTTTACATCATTTCCGCCCCATCGGGCGCGGGCAAAAGCAGCCTGGTCAAGGCCCTGACCGACGCTGACGAGCAGATCCGCATCTCGGTATCCCACACCACCCGCGCCATGCGCCCGGGTGAAGTGAACGGCGTGCACTACCACTTCGTCGAGCGCACCGAGTTCGTCAAGATGATCGAGCACGGTGATTTCCTGGAGCGCGCCGAGGTCTTCGGCAACCTCTACGGCACCTCGCAAAGCCACCTGCAGCAGACCCTGGACGAAGGCCACGACCTGATCCTGGAAATCGACTGGCAGGGCGCCGAGCAAGTGCGCCAGCTGATGCCCAAAGCCCGCTCGATCTTCATCCTGCCGCCTTCGCTGGAAGCGTTGCACCAGCGCCTGACCAATCGCGGCCAGGACAGCGACGAGATCATCGAAGGTCGCATGCGTGAAGCCGTCAGTGAAATGAGCCACTACGTCGACTACGACTACCTGATCATCAACGACGATTTCGCCCACGCGCTGGACGATCTGAAAGCGATTTTCCGCGCCAATCAGCTCCAGCAAAAGCGTCAGCAGCAGCGTTTCGGCAAATTATTGGCCGAACTGCTCGGCTGATTGGCTCTTCCCAAAACCGCTGCAAGGGCTTTACATTGGCACTTGTAGCGCGTTTGCGATGGCCTGCGAAAAATCAGCGCTTCCCTAAACGCTGGTGATTTTTTAAACTGTTCAGTCCGCTCGCCCAACCGGGCAGCGCGCATATTGCATTCGCTCCGAGGAATACCATGGCCCGCGTAACCGTTGAAGACTGCCTAGAACACGTGGATAACCGCTTTGAGCTGGTCATGCTCTCTACCAAGCGTGCCCGTCAATTGGCCACTGGCGGCAAAGAGCCTCTGGTCCAGTGGGAAAACGACAAGCCTACCGTTGTAGCCCTGCGTGAAATCGCTGAAGGCCTGATGAGCTACGAGTTCATCGCCAACGCCGAAATCGTTGAAGACGAACCGCTGTTTGCAGCGTTCGAGGACGAGTCCAACGAGGCCGTCTAAGCCTATGCCTGGTCGACGTAGCACGGCGCGGGGTCACAGCCAACGGCAGGAGTTAATACTTTGCCGAGCATAGACGCCCTCGCCGATCGCTTATCGACCTACCTCGGCCCAGACCAGGTCAACCTGGTCCGCCGAGCGTATTTCTACGCCGAACAAGCCCACGACGGCCAACGCCGCCGCAGTGGCGAGGCGTATGTCACGCATCCTCTTGCCGTGGCCAATATTCTTGCCGACATGCACATGGACCATCAGAGCCTGATGGCCGCGATGCTGCATGACGTGATCGAAGACACCGGCATTGCCAAGGAAGCGCTCAGTGCGCAATTTGGCGAAACCGTGGCCGAACTGGTCGACGGGGTCAGCAAACTGACCCAGATGAACTTCGAGACCAAGGCCGAAGCCCAGGCGGAAAACTTCCAGAAGATGGCCATGGCCATGGCCCGGGACATCCGGGTGATCCTGGTCAAGCTGGCCGACCGGCTGCACAACATGCGCACGCTGGAAGTGCTGTCCGGTGAAAAACGCCGGCGCATCGCCAAGGAAACCCTGGAAATCTACGCGCCCATCGCCAACCGGCTGGGCATGCACGCCATTCGTATCGAGTTCGAAGACCTCGGCTTCAAGGCCATGCACCCGATGCGTTCCGCGCGCATCTACCAGGCAGTGAAACGCGCCCGGGGCAATCGCAAGGAAATCGTCAACAAGATCGAAGAATCCCTGAGCCATTGCCTGGCGATCGATGAGATCGAGGGCGAAGTCAGCGGCCGGCAGAAACACATCTACGGCATCTACAAGAAGATGCGCGGCAAGCGCCGGGCCTTCAACGAGATCATGGACGTGTACGCGTTCCGGATCATCGTCGACAAGGTCGATACCTGCTACCGCGTGCTGGGTGCTGTACATAATTTGTACAAGCCCCTGCCCGGACGCTTCAAGGATTACATCGCGATTCCCAAGGCCAACGGCTACCAGTCGCTGCATACCACGCTGTTCGGTATGCACGGGGTGCCGATCGAGATCCAGATCCGCACTCGCGAAATGGAAGAGATGGCCAACAACGGCATCGCCGCCCATTGGCTGTACAAATCCACCGGCGACGAGCAGCCAAAAGGCACCCATGCCCGCGCCCGCCAGTGGGTCAAGGGCGTGCTGGAAATGCAGCAACGTGCCGGCAACTCCCTGGAATTTATCGAAAGCGTGAAGATCGACCTGTTCCCGGACGAGGTCTACGTGTTCACGCCCAAAGGCCGGATCATGGAGCTGCCCAAAGGCTCCACGGCGGTCGACTTTGCCTACGCGGTGCACACCGACGTGGGTAACAGCTGCATAGCCTGTCGGATCAATCGTCGACTGGCCCCGCTGTCGGAACCGCTGCAAAGCGGCTCCACGGTGGAGATCGTCAGCGCACCGGGCGCGCGCCCGAACCCGGCCTGGCTCAACTTTGTGGTCACCGGCAAGGCTCGCACCCACATCCGTCATGCCCTGAAACTGCAACGCCGTTCCGAGTCCATCAGCCTGGGCGAACGCCTGCTGAACAAGGTGCTCAACGGCTTCGACAGCTCACTGGACAAGATCCCGGCCGAACGCGTGCAGGCGATGTTGCACGAGTACCGCCAGGAACTGATCGAAGACTTGCTGGAAGACATCGGCCTGGGCAACCGCATGGCCTATGTGGTCGCGCGCCGCCTGCTGGGCGAAGGCGAACAGTTGCCAAGCCCCGAAGGCCCGCTGGCGATTCGCGGCACCGAAGGCCTGGTGCTCAGCTACGCCAAGTGCTGCACGCCGATCCCTGGCGACCCGATTGTCGGCCATTTGTCTGCGGGCAAAGGCATGGTGGTGCACCTGGACAACTGCCGCAACATCAGTGAAATCCGCCACAACCCCGAGAAATGCATCCAGCTTTCGTGGGCAAAGGATGTCACTGGCGAATTCAACGTCGAGCTGCGGGTCGAGCTGGAACACCAGCGCGGCCTGATTGCCCTGCTGGCCAGCAGCGTGAACGCGGCCGACGGCAATATCGAGAAAATCAGCATGGACGAACGCGATGGCCGCATCAGCGTGGTCCAACTGGTGGTCAGCGTGCACGACCGCGTGCACCTGGCCCGCGTGATCAAGAAACTGCGCGCCCTGACCGGGGTCATCCGCATCACCCGCATGCGCGCCTAGCCCATCCATTACAAGGAGTCATTCATGACCAAGACTGTTATCACCAGCGACAAGGCACCAGCAGCAATCGGTACTTATTCCCAGGCGATCAAGGCGGGCAATACCGTCTACATGTCCGGCCAGATTCCACTGGACCCAAAAACCATGGAGCTGGTTGAAGGCTTTGAAGCCCAGACCATCCAGGTCTTCGAAAACCTGAAGTCGGTTGCCGAAGCTGCGGGCGGTTCGTTCAAGGACATCGTCAAACTGAACATCTTCCTCACCGACCTGAGCCACTTCGCCAAGGTCAACGAGATCATGGGCAAATACTTCGAACAGCCGTACCCTGCCCGCGCCGCCATCGGCGTTGCCGCCCTGCCAAAGGGCGCGCAGGTTGAGATGGACGCCATTCTGGTCATCGAGTAAAACATCCGGCGCAGCGCTTCCACGGGAAGGCTGCGCCGAATTGGTTCTTGGAAGGATTTCGTAATGCGCAAAGCGCTCGTTGCCTCTTCGTTGCTCGCCCTGTTGCTCGGCGGCTGCGCCAGCAATCCCGCCGACCTGGATGTGAGCGGCACCTGGATCAACCAGGCCGCCATCGACGCGGCAGCCAAGGGCGGCCCTTTGCGTGAAGCCCTGCAGAGCTATGGTCCGAACCTCGAATGGGAGGTGAACACCAAAGCGTCCCAGGCCCGCTACTACAACGGTTTTGAAGTAGCTGAAGGCAAATTGCTGGGTGAAAAATCCGGCGCCTGGAGTGTCGATTTCTACGGCAGCTCCGCCACTGAACTCAAGCGTAAAGGCAAGCTGCTGCTGCAAGGGGCCAATGATAACGAGCCCGAGCAACTGTTCGCCCGTGCCAAGGATCCAGCCCCCGAAGGCGCGCCACTGGGTGCCAACTTCGAACGCACCCTGTACGCCGCCTACATGGGCGGCACCTGGAAAATCAGCAGCGGCACTGGCGAAGGCGCCACCGTACAGTTCCAGGCCAATGGCCAGGTGACCGGCTTGCCCGGCGCCGATCAGTACTCGCTGTGCCTGGCGGGCGATTGCGCCTCCATGAGCGGCGGCTACGACAGTATCTGGCTACAGTTGAACGGCCAGGGCAACCCGTGGATCTTTGCGCGCAAGGGCAAGCAACTGGAGATCTTCCAGGCGATCAACACCGCCCAGGCCGACGAGGTACCCTCGTTTACCCCCGGGCCACGACAGTGGTTGCTGGAAAAACAGTGACGCAAAAAAGGAGCCCTCAGGCTCCTTTTTCTTCACGCCGCGATCAACCCTCCAGGATCGCCGCATACCCTTCGCGATAACTCGGATAACGCGGCACCCAGCCCAACGCCTTGGCCCGGGCGTTGCTGCACTGCTTGCTACCGGCGCGTCGCACGCTGGCGTTCTCGGCCCATTCGGTCACGCCAAGGTACTCGCGCAACCAGGCAACCACCTCGGCCAGCGGGGCCGGAGCATCGTCAACGCCGATGTAGCACTTATCCAGCACACCGCCCTGCTCCACGTGCTGCAGCAAAAACGCCAGCAAACCCGCCGCGTCATCCGCGTGAATCCGGTTGCCATATAAAGGCGGATCAATCGCCACGCGATAGCCCTGGCGCACTTGGCTCAACAACCACTCCCGACCTGGACCATAAATCCCGGTAAGGCGCACGACACTGGCGGGAATGCCGCTATCCAACGCCACTTGCTCGGCTTCCAGCATGACTTGGCCGGAATAACCGCCTGCCTTGGTCTCGGAGCTTTCGTCGACCCACTCACCGTTCTGCTGCCCATACACACTGCTGCTGGACACAAACAACAGGTGCTTGGGCTCCTGGCCGTAGTCGTTCAGCCACTCCAGCACATGCCGCAACCCTTGCACGTATGCCGCACGATAACCCGCCTCGTCGTGATCGGTGGCGGCCGCGCAATACACCAGGTAATCCACCCCGCCCACCGGCCAGGTATCGGGACAGTCTTCATTGAACAGGTCGCCGGCAATCCCGATAACGCCCTTGGGAAGGCGCGAAATATCCCGCCGCAGGCCATGAACCTCCCAGCCCTGGGCCAGCAATTGGGTGGCCAGACGGCTACCGACATCGCCGCAACCGGCAATCACCACAGAAGGCGCAGACATCACAAAACTCCGTTCTTAAAGGTCAAGGTTAGCCCCCGCAGATGACCAGCGGCCAGCAAAACGACAAATAAAGTAACTGTATTACTTCTGTTAACAAGAATTACTTGCAATAATAACCGCCCATTTGTCCTCGACCCGTTACGGTCTGGAAGGACGCTCACTCATTTTTTCTCTCAGGTCCGGCCAGCATGACACGCAATACATCCCCCGCTTCGCCAACCAAGCCTCACAGCCCATCCCGCGCCTTGCGTGCGATTGCTGCAGTGCTGTTCAGCGTCCTGCTGGCACCGACCGCCGCGTTCGCCGACAACACCGCGCCGGCCGCCCCGCCTGCAGCGAGCGCGCCAGCTACAGAGCAAAACGCTCCTGCGCCAGCCGCCGCACCGGCCGCGACCGACCCGGCCCTGGCCGCCGAAGGCGCACCGGCTGACGATTCCGGCGTCGTGCTGGAAGAAGACAACAGCCTGGGCATGGCCCACGACCTGTCGCCGTGGGGCATGTACCAGAACGCTGACATCATCGTGAAGATCGTGATGATCGGCCTGGCCATCGCTTCGATCATCACCTGGACCATCTGGATCGCCAAGGGCTTCGAACTGCTGGGCGCCAAGCGTCGCCTGCGCACTGAAATCGTCCACCTGAAAAAAGCCACCACCCTGAAAGAAGCCAGCGAAAGCGCGGCGAAGAAGGGCACCCTGGCGCACCTGCTGGTTCACGACGCACTCGAAGAGATGCGCCTGTCTGCCAACACCCGTGAAAAGGAAGGCATCAAGGAACGCGTCAGTTTCCGTCTTGAGCGCCTGGTTGCCGCCTGCGGTCGCAACATGAGCAACGGCACCGGCGTGCTGGCCACCATCGGTTCCACCGCGCCCTTCGTCGGCCTGTTCGGTACCGTGTGGGGCATCATGAACAGCTTCATCGGCATCGCCAAAACCCAGACCACCAACCTCGCCGTCGTGGCGCCCGGCATCGCCGAAGCGCTGCTGGCAACCGCACTGGGCCTGGTTGCCGCGATTCCTGCGGTGGTGATCTACAACGTCTTCGCCCGTTCGATCGCCGGCTACAAGGCGCAGGTGTCGGACGCTTCGGCAGAAGTCCTGTTGCTGGTCAGCCGTGACCTCGATCACCTGCCTACCGAGCGCAGCTCGCAACCGCATATGGTGAAAGTGGGGTAATCGGCCATGGGCCTGCATTTGAATCAAGGCGACGACGAGCTCGTCGAGAACCACGAAATCAACGTCACGCCGTTTATCGACGTGATGCTGGTGCTGCTGATCATCTTCATGGTGGCTGCACCGTTGGCCACCGTGGATATCAAGGTCGACCTGCCCGCTTCCAGCGCGAAACCTGCGCCGCGGCCGGAGAAACCGATATTCCTCAGCGTGAAGGCGGACCAGCGTCTGTTCCTGGGCGAAGAAGAAGTCAAATCCGACACCCTGGGCGCGGTGCTCGACACCAAGACCCAGGGCAAGAAAGACACGACCATCTTCTTCCAGGCCGACAAGGGCGTGGACTACGGCGACCTGATGAGCGTGATGGATGCCCTGCGGGCGGCCGGCTACCTCAAGGTAGGCCTGGTCGGACTTGAGACGGCAGCCAAGAAATGATCACGACGCGCCACAAACTGACGCGTTATGGCACCAGCCTCGCCGTCGTGCTGGGCGTCCACGCCGTCGCGATCATCATCGCGCTCCAGTGGTCGGCGCCACATATGGTCCAGTTGCCTCCGGCCGCCATGGTCATCGACCTGGCACCGATGCCGGCGCCACCACCTCCGGCCCCGCCGAAGGTGATCACGCCGCCACAGCCGCCTGCGCCAGTCGAAGAGCTGCCATTGCCGAAACTGGCCGAGGCACCTAAGCCGACGATCCAGGTGCCAAAGCCGGTCAAGCCCAAGCCAAAACCACAGCCGCCCAAGCCTGTGGAGAAGAAGCCCGATCCGCCCAAGGAAAAACCTTCCGAAGAGCCGCCGAGCGAAACTCCGCAGAACAACGCGCCTACGGAAAAATCCGCCCAGCCACAACCGGGCCCTTCACCGCAGCAGATCGCGGCCAAGGCCACCTGGGAAAGTACCCTGCTGGGCCACCTGCAGAAGTACAAGAAGTACCCGCCGGGCGCCCAGGCGCGTGGCAAGGAAGGCCTGAACCGCCTGCGTTTCGTGGTTGATGCCGATGGCAACGTGCTGTCCTACGAACTGGTGGGCCGCTCCGGCAACGCCGACCTGGACCGCGCCACCCTCGACATGATCCGTCGTGCCCAGCCGCTGCCCAAGCCACCGGCCGACATGTTGAAAGGCGGGAGCATCGAGATCGTTGCACCATTCGTTTACAACATCGAAAAACGTCGCCGCTAAACCCTACCGTGGGCACTTTCGGGTGCCCACGGCTGCTGTTCCCTCCCCCGCGCATCACCGCAACCTGAACCAGGCTTGAACGAATCGACACCTAACTCGATCTTCACTTGTAACACTTAAAGACAACGCTAATTATCCGCGAATCGTTCTCATTAGCGGACATTCGGCATGCCCAACCCTGCCCGGCTGGCTCTCCTCCTACTGGCTTTACCCGCCGCTGCACAGGCGGATCAGCTGGTCACCCTGGTCATTCAGAACCACACCTTCAGCCCCTCGACGTTCGAGGTGCCGGCCGGTGAACGCTTTCGCATTCAACTCACCAGCCATGATGAAAGCGTCGACGAGTTCGAAAGCTACGACATGAAATTCGAAAAAATCATCGTCCCCGGCAACACCATCACGGTGTTTGCCGGCCCGCTGCATCCCGGCACCTACACCTTCTTCGATGACTACCACCCCGACCAGGCCAAAGGCACGGTCACCGCCGTCGCGGCCAAGGAGTAAGCCATGCTGGCCTGTCTGTTGATCGTGTTTCGAGAAGTGCTGGAAGCCGGGATTGTGGTGGGCATCGTGATGGCCGCCACCCAGGGCCTGGCAAGACGTGGGCTGTTCATTGGCGGCGGAATCGCAGCCGGCGTGCTCGGTGCCGGCATCCTCGCACTATTTACCGGCGCAATTACCCAGGCGCTGCAGGGCTTTGGCCAGGAGATTTTCAACGCAGCCATCCTGGTGGTCGCCGTGGTCATGCTGGGCTGGCACAACCTGTGGATGGCCAGTCATGGTCGCGAGCTGGCGACCCAACTGCGCAGCGCCGGCAATTCAGTACTCAAGGGTGAAAAATCACTCTGGGCCCTGGCCGTGGTCATCACCGTGGCCGTGCTGCGCGAAGGCTCGGAAATCGTGCTGTTCCTCTATGGCATCGCCGCATCCAGCCAGACAGACCCACTGTCGATGTTGGCCGGCGGCGTGCTCGGCATCGTCGCCGGCGCCGCGCTGTCCTGGCTGATGTACCGCGGCCTGGTCGCCATCAGCCTCAAGCGCATGTTCTCGATTACCGGCTGGATGATCGCCTTGCTTGCCGCCGGCATGGCTGGCCGGGCCGCCGCGATCCTCGCCGGTATCGACCTGATTCCCGCCTGGGGCTACCAGCTCTGGGACACCTCCTGGCTGGTCTCCGATGGCAGCCTCACCGGCCGCGCATTGACCGCGCTGGTGGGCTACACCGACCGACCTCTGGGCGTTCAATTGGTGGCGTGGCTTGTCACCCTCTCGCTCCTGGTGCTGGGTAACCGTTTACTGCATTCACGCCCGACACAATCACATTAACCGCCCCAGGAGCCCCACCATGAAACACCTGCGCAACCCCTTCGCCGCCGCACTGCTGCTCGTCAGCGCCGTGGCCGCTTCCTCCCTCGCCCAAGCCCGCGAATACCCGATTGGCGGACCGGTGCAGATCAATGACATGGAGATCGCCTCCTCGTACCTGGTGGGCATCGAAATGGCGCCCATGCCGCCAGGCATGGTGATGAGCAAGGACTCGGTACACCTTGAGACCGATGTGCACGCCACCGCCGACAACAAATACGGCCTGTCCAACGGTGAGTGGGTGCCCTACCTGACCATCAGCTACTCACTGGTCAAGGAGGGCTCGCCCGACTACAAGGAAATCGGCACGCTGTTGCCGATGGTGGCCAAAGACGGCGCCCACTACGCCAACAACGTGAAAATGGACGGCCCCGGCACCTACACCGTGGTGTTGCGCTATGAAAGCCCACAGATCAAGGGCTTCTTCCACCATGTAGACAAGGAAACCGGCGTGCCTGAATGGTGGGCTCCCTTCACCGAAACCTTCACCTTCAAGTACCCGCAAAAGTGAAATACGGGGCGGCGATACCCGATTAACCGGTGTTGCGGCCCCTACGCTGTCTGATAACGTGCGTCTATCGATTGCAGCCGGTATGCTTGGCCCGCAACCTCATGGACGCCCGCTATGACTCTTACAGAATTACGCTACATCGTTACCCTCGCCCAAGAGCAGCACTTCGGCCACGCGGCCGAGCGTTGCCACGTCAGCCAGCCGACGCTGTCGGTGGGTGTGAAGAAGCTTGAAGACGAACTCGGTGTGCTGATTTTCGAGCGCAGCAAAAGCGCCGTGCGCCTGACGCCCGTCGGCGAAGGCATCGTCGCCCAGGCCCAGAAGGTTCTGGAACAGGCCCAGAGCATTCGCGAGCTGGCCCAGGCCGGCAAGAACCAACTGACCGCCCCGCTGAAAGTCGGCGCCATCTACACCGTCGGCCCGTACCTGTTCCCGCACTTGATTCCGCAACTGCACCGCGTCGCGCCGCAGATGCCGCTGTATATCGAAGAAAACTTCACCCACGTGCTGCGCGACAAACTGCGCAACGGCGAGCTGGACGCGATCATCATCGCCCTGCCGTTCAACGAGGCGGATGTGCTGACGCTGCCGCTCTACGATGAGCCGTTCTACGTGCTGATGCCGGCGTCCCACCCATGGACGCAGAAAGACACCATCGACGCGGGCCTGCTCAACGACAAGAGCCTGCTGTTGCTGGGCGAAGGCCATTGCTTCCGCGACCAGGTGCTGGAAGCCTGCCCGACCCTGACCAAGGGCAACGACGGCGCCAAGCACACCACCGTGGAGTCCAGCTCCCTGGAAACCATTCGCCATATGGTCGCCTCCGGACTGGGTATCTCGATCCTGCCGTTGTCGGCGGTCGACAGCCATCACTACGCCCCCGGCGTGATCGCCGTGCGCCCACTGACGCCGCCGGTACCGTTCCGCACCGTGGCGATTGCCTGGCGTGCGAGCTTCCCGCGTCCGAAAGCGATTGAAATCCTCGCCGACTCGATCCGCCTGTGTTCGGTGGCCAAGCCGCCTGCTGCGAGCTAATTAACGGTATGACTGAGCTGTCGCAGGTATCGGTGACGGCACTCAAGGGTGTCGGGGAGGCCATGGCCGAGAAGTTGGCCAAGGTCGGGCTGGAAAATCTCCAGGACGTGCTGTTCCACCTGCCCCTGCGTTACCAGGACCGCACCCGCGTGGTGCCCATCGGCCACTTGCGCCCTGGGCAGGACGCCGTGGTTGAAGGCACCGTCAGCGGCGCCGACGTGGTCATGGGCAAGCGCCGCAGCTTGGTGGTGCGCCTGCAAGACGGCACCGGCGGCCTGAGCCTGCGCTTCTACCACTTCAGCAACGCCCAGAAGGAAGGCCTCAAGCGTGGTACCCGCGTGCGCTGCTACGGCGAAGCCCGGCCCGGCGCTTCGGGGCTGGAAATCTATCACCCGGAATACCGCGCGATTACCGGCGACGAACCGCCGCCGGTAGACACCACCCTCACGCCAATTTACCCGCTCACCGAGGGCCTGACCCAGCAGCGCTTACGCCAACTGTGCATGCAGACTCTGACGATGCTCGGGCCAAAAAGCCTGCCCGACTGGCTGCCCCAGGAACTGGCGCGCGACTATCAACTGGCGCCGCTGGATGATGCGATCCGCTACCTGCATCACCCACCCGCCGATGCCGACGTCGACGAGTTGGCTCTCGGGCATCACTGGGCCCAGCATCGCCTGGCGTTCGAAGAACTGCTGACCCATCAACTGTCCCAGCAGCGCCTGCGCGAGAGCATGCGTTCGCTGCGCGCGCCGGCCATGCCCAAGGCCAAGCGCCTGCCTGCGCAATACCTGGCCAACCTGGGGTTTGCACCGACGGGCGCCCAGCAACGGGTCGGCAACGAAATTGCCTACGACCTGAGCCAGAAAGAACCGATGCTGCGGCTGATCCAGGGCGACGTGGGCGCGGGTAAAACCGTGGTCGCCGCCCTCGCCGCGTTGCAGGCCCTCGAAGCCGGCTATCAGGTGGCGCTGATGGCGCCCACCGAGATTCTCGCCGAGCAGCACTTCATCACCTTCAAGCGCTGGCTCGAACCGCTGGGCCTGGAAGTCGCGTGGCTGGCCGGCAAGCTCAAGGGCAAGAACCGCGTAGCCGCCCTGGAGCAGATCGCCGCCGGCGCCCCGATGGTGGTGGGCACCCACGCGTTGTTCCAGGACGAAGTGAAGTTCAAGAATCTGGCGCTGGTGATCATCGACGAACAGCACCGCTTCGGTGTGCAGCAGCGCCTGGCCCTGCGCCAGAAAGGCGTGGGCGGCCGCATGAGCCCGCACCAGTTGATCATGACCGCCACACCGATCCCGCGCACCCTGGCCATGAGCGCCTACGCCGACCTCGACACTTCGATCCTCGACGAACTGCCGCCGGGCCGAACGCCGGTCAACACCGTGCTGGTCACCGACACCCGCCGCGTCGAAGTCATCGAACGGGTACGCGGCGCCTGCGCCGAAGGCCGTCAGGCGTATTGGGTGTGCACGCTGATCGAAGAATCCGAAGAGCTGACCTGCCAGGCCGCCGAAACCACCTATGAAGACCTCACCAGTGCCTTGGGTGAACTCAAGGTCGGGCTGATTCACGGTCGCATGAAGCCGGTGGAAAAGGCCGCGGTAATGGCCGAGTTCAAGGCCGGCAACCTGCAATTGCTGGTGGCGACCACGGTGATCGAAGTCGGCGTCGACGTCCCCAACGCCAGCCTGATGATCATCGAGAACCCTGAGCGCCTGGGCCTGGCCCAACTGCACCAATTGCGCGGCCGCGTCGGCCGGGGCAGCGCCGCCAGCCACTGTGTGCTGCTGTACCACCCGCCGCTGTCGCAGATCGGTCGCCAGCGCCTGGGGATCATGCGCGAAACCAACGACGGCTTCGTGATCGCCGAAAAAGACCTCGAACTGCGCGGCCCCGGCGAGATGCTCGGCACCCGCCAGACCGGCCTGCTGCAATTCAAGGTCGCCGACCTGATGCGCGATGCCGACTTGCTGCCCGCCGTGCGCGACGCGGCCCAGGCGTTACTGGAGCGTTGGCCGGAACACGTCAGCCCGCTGCTGGATCGCTGGCTGAGACATGGGCAGCAATACGGCCAAGTGTGACGGCTGACTCACTTAGACAACCCTCACTGGTATCAAGCTGGTTATACTCCAATGACTGTAGGAAATTGGATTCAGGCCATGTCAGAAGTTGCCCTCGCCACAGCTCCACCGACTGCACCCTCGGTGATTCGGACGCTGCTTGCAAAGCTCGCCATCAGCTACACGGAAGTTACCGAACGCCCCGGCCTGAACCCGGCGCAGAAGGTTCAAGCCGTGCTGCTCGATGATGCCGTGGGTGCGCTCATGGTGCTGTTTCCACAGAACCAGTTGCTGGACCTTAATCGCCTCGCCGAGCTCACCGGTCGGCGCCTCAAGGCCGTGTCGCCGGAGCGCCTGGAGCGCATGCTCGGCAAGCACAGCCTGAGCCTGCTGCCCGGCCTGCCGCCGCTGACCAGCTCTCCCTGCCTCTACGAAGAAAGCCTGTTGCGTGAGCCGACCGTGCTGGTGCACTCGGGCGAAGCCGGGCTGCTGCTGGAGATTTCCAGCGACGCGTTCAAGAGCATGCTGACCAAGGCCAGCGCCGCGCATTTCGGCGAGCCGCTGAGCAACATCCGGCCAAACCTGGATCGCCCCAATGACGACCGCGAGGAAATCACCCAGGCGATGCAGGCGTTCACCGCCCGCCGTATCCAGCAGCGCCTGGAAGCCACCATCGAAATTCCGCCGCTGGCCGATACCGCGCAAAAGATCATCAAGCTGCGGGTCGACCCCAACGCCACCATCGACGACATCACCGGCGTGGTCGAAACCGACCCGGCCCTGGCCGCCCAGGTGGTGAGTTGGGCCGCGTCGCCCTACTACGCCTCGCCGGGCAAGATCCGCTCGGTGGAAGACGCCATCGTGCGCGTGCTGGGCTTTGACCTGGTGATCAACCTCGCACTCGGCCTGGCCCTGGGCAAGACCTTGAGCCTGCCCAAGGACCACCCGCAACAGGCCACGCCGTACTGGCACCAGTCGATCTACACCGCTGCCGTCATCGAAGGCCTGACCCGCGCCATGCCCCGCGCCCAGCGCCCGGAAGCCGGGCTGACGTACCTCGCCGGCCTGCTGCACAATTTCGGCTACCTGTTGCTGGCCCACGTCTTCCCGCCGCACTTCTCACTGATCTGCCGGCACCTGGAGGTCAACCCGCACCTGTGCCACAGCTACATCGAGCAGCATCTGCTGGGCATCAGCCGCGAGCAGATTGGTGCGTGGTTGATGCGCTATTGGGACATGCCGGACGAACTGTCCACCGCCCTGCGCTTCCAGCACGACCCGACCTACGACGGCCAATATGCGGAATACCCGAACCTGGTGTGCCTGGCCGTGCGCTTGCTGCGCAGCCGCGGCATCGGCTCGGGGCCGGATGAATCCATCCCGGACGAACTGCTTGAGCGCCTGGGGCTGACCCGGGACAAGGCAGAGGATGTGGTGAGCAAGGTGCTGGACGCGGAAACGTTGTTGCGCGAGTTGGCGTCGCAGTTCAGCCAGGGATAAATCGGGCGCCTGTTACACCGTATTCGCGAGCAAGCCCGCTCCCACATTCGACCGAGTTCCAACTTTGGAATGGGATTGAATGTGGGAGCGGGCTTGCTCGCGAATGCAGGCGACGCAGTATTGCTGAAGAACCCCCTAGCCTTTGGGCTTTTTCTTCGGCTTCAAATACTTGGTCAACCCCTGGAACCAGATCACCAGCGCCGGGTTGCCCTTGATCTGGATCGACTTGTCCTGAATCCCCGTCATGAACGCCAGTTGCTTGTTCTTCGCCTGCATCGTGGCGAAGCCGTAGGCGGCGTCTTTGAAGGCGATGGCAAACGCAGGCGCGGGATGAACACCCGAGCGGCTGGTAATGCGCTGGTCTTTGACGATGAAGTGACGGGCAACCTTGCCGTCGAGGGTCTGCAACTGGAACGCCAGGTCCTTGTCACCCAACTGCTGCTGGAACGCAGGGTTGGTGCGGCTGGCTTTGCCCATCAACAGGCCAAGCATCCAGAGAAGAAAACGAAATTTCATGCACACGGCCTCAGTGTAATTATTGGGTGGCCGCAGCAGTTTAACGATTTGTGCAAATAACGCTACCGATCTCCCGTTTTAGCAGGAGATCGGCTGGCGTTTAACGCTTATAGCAACAACTTTCCTCAGACGTTAGGGCAAGGAACCGGTGCCCAATCCGCCAGGTTCGGATCACGGCAAGTGCCTTCGATCTGCGCTTTACCGGCGCTGGCAACCTGCTTGCTTTCAGCTTGTTTGGTCTGGGCGGTCTGGATGGTTTTCTCGGTGGCTACGGCTTCTTTCGGCACGGTTGGCAGTACCGGCTTTTTCGCGACTTTTACCGGCTTCTTGCCTTTGGCTGGCGTCACCACCGGCGTCGTATCGGCAGTCGCAACAGTGACCACGTCGGCGCGTTGTACGCCCACTTGTTGCAGATCCTGCTCGTACGCCTGGGTGTAGTTGTTCAGGTCTTCGCTGGCCTTGCCGTTCACCGCGACGATCAGGTCGTTGGACTCTTTCAGGCCCGAGACGATTTCTGCCAGGCGCTTGCGGCCTTCAACGTCGTTGACGGTCTTGGCCTTGCGGTCGGCCACCAGCTTGGTGAACGCGCTCTGGTAGCACTGCTGGGACGCCTTGGCGTACGCGGTGCTGCGGTCGATGTCGGAGGCACGCTTGTTGACGTCGGTGGCGTAGGAGGCGATGCGCTGGTTGTCATCGGTGATCTGCTTCTGGCGCTCGGTGTAGTAACCCGCTGCACCACCGGCCAGGGCGCCGCCCGCTGCACCGATGGCAGCGTTGCGGCCGCGCTTGTCGGAGTCGCCGGTCAAGGCGCCCAGCAATGCACCACCGGCCGCACCCAGGGCGGCACCGGTGACCACCGACTTGGTCAGGTCCGAATCGGTAGCACGCAGGTGCTGCACCGGCTCGTAGCAGTTCGGGTAGTACTCGACCTTGGTGGTCGAGGCGACCTTGTTGGTCGGTGACGTTGCGCAACCGGTCAGCACCGTGCTGAAGCCTGCGGCAATCAGCAGCAGATGACGCTTGGAAACCGCCTTACGGGAAAAAATCATCGTTGTGTTCTCTTTTAAGTTTGACTTGCCCAGCGCGGCCCACCGCCGCCTGAGTCCCTTCCAAGCTCGCTGTACAACCAGCGGTCAAGACCGCTGACCGCTCGCTGCGAGCAATTCCTTCAAAATCGTCGCCGGGTCGGCCCGCTGTTGCTTGCGGTAGTTGCCCACATGGCGAACGAATAACGTCGCACGCGTCACCAGGCTCTTGCCCAGTACCGGCTTGCGATCCAACTCTTCCTTGATCCGTTGAAACTGCGCCTGGATCACCGCATCGGTGTAGCGCGTGCCGGTGGCCAGGTTGTCGATGTAGATCGCCACCGCGCCGTCCAGCGCACTGCGCCCATTGGTGATCGCCGTGGCGAACAGCTGCGCGCTGGCCTCGTCCTTGGCGTCGATGGCCTGCTGGCGGCTCTTCTGCAAATTGATCAGGCGGATGTTGTAGTTGTTGATGGTCTCGGCCACCAGGGCCGCGGACTGAATCAGGTTGCCGGCCGCTTCTTCGCGCTGCTGGGCGATCAGCGAGACGTTGCGCTTGAGCTCTTCGTTGACCAGGCCGAGCTCGGCTTGCAGGCGCGGGTCGACGCTGGCGGCAATGATGCTGTCCAGGCGCTTGGTCGGGTCCTGGGCGTCGTCGATGGCATCGGTCAGCGAGGCCAGGCGACCTTCCTTCTGCCACTGGGCGAACAGTTCCTTGTAGCGCGAACGCGGTGCCGACAAGGCGCCAATCGCCACGCGAAAGCCGGTGGTCTCGTTGCTTTGTTCGGTACCGTCGGCGGCGAACAACGGGTACTCGCGGCGCATGCCGGTGAACAGCGTGCCCTCGCCTTCCAGATAATTACCGCCCTTGACCACAAAGCCGCCGTAGGTGCCCTGACGACGCCCGGCGTGCACCAGTTGGAAGGATTCCTGGACCATTTCCGCTGCGTTGCCGATCACATCGAACATGCCGATCGGGTTGGGCAGCTTGGTGCCAATGGGCATCAGCCGTGCGGCTTGGCCGGTGCCACCCGCGACCTGATTGAACACCGCGTAATCGGCAAGGGGGCCGTCGCTTTCGCTGCCCTCGGTACGCCGTGGAAACAGCCGGCCTTCCAGGTCCTGACGGCTCACCGCCTGGCCACCGCGCGCGGCGAACTCCCACTCCACTTCGGTAGGCAGGCGCACAAAGCCCAGGCCGCCGTCGTCCGCCGAAGCACCGCGACCACTCACCGGCAGCAGCTCGCGGTGATATTTCATCAACCAGGCGCTGTACACCGCCGAGAAACGTTCGGCTTCAAAGCGCGACAGCTTGACCTTGGGCAAGCGCGCCGCCATCCCGGTAGGTACATCGCACGCCGGGGCGGGTTCGCCACTGGCCAGGGATTGCGCCTGGGACATGACCTGCGCATATTGCCGCGCAGTGACTTCGTACTTGCCGATGAAGTACAGCATCGGCTTGAGCGGGGTCTTGGCGTCGGTCTTCGGCATCAGCGGCGCAATGACCTTGTTCCAGTCCTTGGGCAGGTCCTTGAGGGTGAACTGGCCGTTGATGAAGTCGCGGCGATAACCGGAAATGAACGACTGCTGATAGCCCGCTTCACCTTCGCTGAACGGGTAGCCGAGGCTGATCTCGCGGTCATCCAGGGTGCCCTGGGCCAGCACGTAGGCATAGCGAAACACCATGTTGCCTTCGCAGGGCAGCGGCAGGCTGACGTCGTCCGGCAACGGCTTGGGGTTGTCCAGCTTGTCGCTCGCCTCATCGGCCCAGGCCACACAGGACAGGGTCAGCGCCATGGCGGCGCCCAGTAACTTATACATCTCTGATTCCTTCAGAAGCCTGGATACGCGCCACACGCCAACCACCACAGGCCGCCGCCACGGCGCTGACGCCAAGGACAGCGGCCAAGGCCAGGCCGTAATGACGCGCCAGCAGATGACTGGCGTACTCGCCTGGCACCTGCACGAATAATTGATTCAGACCTGACTGCGCCAGGCCATACAACACGCCACTCAATACAGCGGCAAACCCCGCGCTGTAGAGCGCCTGCAACACCACGAACAGCAACAGCCCGGCGGTGGAAAACCCCAACAGCCGCAATACCGACAGCTCCCGGCGCTTGCGTGCAACCGACGCCAGCGCCGCGGCAAAGATCGCGGCAAACGCGCCCGCCAACGCCAGCCCGGCGATGATCCAGAACACGATCGACAGGTTGCGGCTCAACGACTGCACCTGGGCGATGGTCTGGGCCTGGGTCGACACCAACAGATTCTGCCCGGCGAAATACACCCGCAGCGGCTCCACATCCACCAAGCGCCGCGCATACAAACGGAACGCCGGGTATACCCGTTGCTCGCTGACGCCCACCGCATCGCCGTCCCAGCCAAACGCCGGCACCGCGCGGCCATCGCGATAATCTTCCGCTGCTTCCAGCAAGCCCAAGGGTGCAAACAATCCATCCCGGGCGAAGGCTTCCAGCGGCGCTACCTGCAGCACTTGAACCCGTAGGCGTTGCGACTCGACGCGCCCCGCCACCTGGCGCCCAAAACTCGCCTCCAGCCAATCCCCGGACTTTGCCCCGAGCTTTTCGGCAGCGGTGTGGCTCAGCACGATCTGATCCAGGCCCTTGGGCATCGGCAGGCCGGCCAGCAATGGATCGTTGTCGGCGGTCGGCAGCATCTCCACCGTCACGGCGCCCAACTGCGCCGTCGCCGCAATCTGCCGGGTGCGCGGCAAAGCGAACGCCACGTCGCTGCGCTGGCGGAGCTGCGCGACAAATTCACTGCTGAATCGACCACCGCCCAACGGAATAATTTCCCGGGTGGCCGGGTCGTTCTCCAAACGTTCGGTCAAACTGCTAACCAGTCCAAATTTCAGGCCGAATAACACCAGCAACGGCGCGATCACCGCCACCAGCGCCAGCACCGAACACACCGACAGCCACGCATCGTTGCGGTAATCCTGCCAGGCCAGGGAAGCCACCAGGGCGATACGCATCAGCACGCCTCCCCAAGGGTGGCGGTGACGCCGCCGTCGGCGTCGCGACGGCAACTGATGCGCCGCACCTGCAAGCCGCTGGCCCGGGCCAGGGGTTCATCATGGGTGGCGATCACGCAGCACGCGCCGTTATGCCGGGCCTGGGCCAACAGCGCCTGCATCACCCGCTCGGCGTTCAACGGGTCGAGCGCAGCGGTGGGCTCATCCGCCAGCAACAGCTGCGGACCGTGGGCCAGGGCTCTTGCGCAACTGACCCGCTGACGCTGGCCGACGGACAACGCCGCCGGCTTCTTGTCCAACTGATCAGTGATTTCCAACTGTTCGGCCAACCGCGCCACGCTGCCGTCGTCTTTCAAACCCAGGAGTTGCCGCGACAACGCAATGTTGCCGCGCACATCGAGAAAACCCAGCAGGCCACCGGTTTGCAGCACATAACCCAGGTGCCGACTACGCAGGTCCGCCAGCGCGCTTTGCTGATCACTACGCCAAAGCCCGGCAATGTCGACGCGGTTGAAATCGAACTGCCCGACCTGATCCGGCGCCAACACCAGCGCGAGCAAATCCAGCAAGGTGCTCTTGCCACAGCCACTCGGCCCGACCACCGCCAACTGTTCACCCGCACGCAGTTGCAAGCCCGGTATCACCAGGCTGTAGCGCTGGGCACCAACGCCCCGGCTCTTGTGCACTGCGCTCAAGTTCAGCATTACGGCAGCGTCGACAGCGGCACGCGGTACAACGCATCACCCGGCTCGGCATCGCCGAAACGGACCCAGTTGGCCACATCGTTATGGAAGGTTTCGTAGAGGCGGATCTTCGAATCCAGCTCGTCGATAAAGTCTTCCTGCTCGGCCACGCTCAACGACAGCCACAAATCCTGGGTCATGTTCAGCGACTTGCTGCGGTACGGCAGGCCTTCCAGGTATTCGCCAAGGATGCCGCCGTCCGCCAGGTTGCCGCCCTTTTTCAAGGCCTGTGGATCACGGCTCATATAGGCCGAGGCGCTGGCGATTTCCTGGAAGAAATCCTTCGGTGAGGTCTGGGTTTTACGCGCCGCGTCGACGATCAGTTTCAGTGACTGCTGCAAGTCGTTGAGCTGCAATTTGGTCAACATCACGCACACCTGGAAGGCCGGCAGCGCGGTGTTGGTCAGGTCGCGGTCGGCGGTCCAGGCACTCACCAGTTGCGGCGCCTGGCTCGCGGTTTTGCGGCCGAGGAAATCCATGTGCATCGCGTAACCGACGGCCGCGGATTTGTCCGCCAGGGTCGGCGCGGCACTGAGCAGCGGCACCGGCTGCGGCGTGTTGCTGCGCACCTGATGCACCAGGTTGGCGAACACCGTGCCGATCTCGTCGACCCGCTCGCCGAACTTGCGCACATCGCCACCGGGCACCGGCGTGTACAGGTCGCCGATCTGCGGGTTGGCGTCGGCGGTCAGGGTGCGGTACTGGGTTTCGGCGCCGCTGTGGGTTTTCTTCCCGGCTTCGGTGCGCAGGTGCAAGGCGTAGATCTTGATCTGCTTGCCCAGCGCCGCCTGGCGGACTTCGGCTTCGTTCATCTGGGTGGTGGCGAACGGGTCGTTCTTGCGCAGCGCACCGGCGTCGGTCACCAGCAGGATCAAGCGCCCGCCGTAGCCGGACCAGTCCATGCCTTCCACCGCCTGCATGACACCGGCGAACGCGTCTTCGTTGAACGAGTGGCTGGACACCGTCGACGCTTTGACCTGCCGCGCCATGTCGAGGAAGCGCTGCGGGTCGCGCCCTTGGTCGAGGGTGATCAGGGTCTTGGCCACATACTCCAGGCCGGGGGTTTTCTTGATGCTGTTGCGAAAACCCACCAGGCCAAAGCTCACGCTGTCCAGTTCGCCACGCTCGGCGATGCGGGTTTGCAGCTCGTGGACCACGTCGCGAACCTGGTCGATGTAGGGCTGCATCGACACCGTGGTGTCGACCACCAGCACCACGGCCGTGCGGAAGGCATCGGCGCTGGCGTCGGTCACCGGCGTTCGAGCGACAGCCTTGGCGATGACATCAGGTGTGCTGCCAGGGTCGATGGAGGCGACGTTGAGCAGCTGCACCGGCTGGCCGTTTTCGTCGAAGCTCTCCTTGGAATCGAAGATCGGCAGCAAATAGAACTGGTTCTGCGGGACGGCGCTGGCGGTCGGCTCCAGGGCCAGCACCTGCTGGTTGTCCTCGGTGTTTTTCTGCACCTTGAGCAGCAGGTTTTTCGCCGCCGCGGGATCGGCTAAAAGCTTCTCCACTTCAGCGGACTGACGCAGGAACATCACCGGCGCCCGGCCCGAACGCTCGGTGAACTTGAGCACCAGGCTCTGCTTCCAGTCGCTGGCTTGCGCCGCCGGCAGCCAGCCGTCGCTGCGCCCGTCGGTGGCGGCGCCAACCCGTAGCCAGGGGCTGCCGTCGACGTCCTTGCGTTGGTAGACATAGAGCACGGAAAACGCCGGCAAACCTTCGCCAGGCGCCCCGCCCGCTTCGTGGGAAAGCTTGGCGCCGGGCTTGCTCAGTACCCGCTGGAACAAGGTTTTCTTGCCGGCCATCAGCAACGGGCGTTGACCGCCGTCAACCTGCGCCGCTACCGGTTGCGTGGCAGGCGGCGTGACGGCCTTGGCCGCCTCGGCAACCGGCGGCGCGGCGGCTGGCGCGTCATCTTTCAACCACCAGTAACTTGCGCCCGCAATTGCCAGCGCGACCGCCACGGCAACTGCCGCCAACGCCAACACCGGCCCACGGTTTTGTCCGGACACGGCCGAGTGTTGCGTCGGCGTCACCACCGGTTGCCGCACGGGTTGTGGCTGCGGCTTTTCGGTCGGGATTTCGATGGAAACCGGCGTGAGTCCGGCCAGGTCATTGGAGACCGCAACCGGAATCGGCAGGGGCCGAATCAACGTCGCCTCTACCTGCTCCTCCTTCGGCAACTGATCCAGCGCCAGCAGCAACGCCGCCGCATCCGGGAAGCGCTCCGCCGGGTCCTTGGCCAGCAGCTTGCGCAGCACCTCCTGATAGCGCCCGTGGTGCACCGGCAATTCCGGCAGCGGTTCAGTCAGGTGTGCCAGTGCTGTGGAAAGCGCATCGGTGCCGTTGTAAGGCAACTTGCCCACGAGGATTTCATAGAGCACCACGCCCAGCGCATACAGGTCGGCGCGCCCGTCAATTTCCTGGCCCCGGGCCTGCTCCGGGCTCATGTAGCTCGGCGTGCCGACGGCAAATCCGGCCTGGGTGAACTGCGTGCGGTCATCCAGGGACTTGGCGATGCCAAAGTCCGACAACACCGCCGTGCCATCCGCGCGGAACAGAATGTTCGCCGGCTTCACATCGCGGTGTACCAGGCCCTGGGCGTGGGCATAACCCAGCGCCGAGGCGATCTGGCGGATATACGTCAGCCCTTGCTCCGGCGTCAGGCCCGCGGCGATGCGCTCCTTGAGCGTGCCATTGGGCAGGTATTCCATGGCCATGTAGTACAGCTCACCGACATTGCCGATGTCATGGATGGTCACGGTGTGCGGGTGGGACAGGCGCGCCAGGGTCTTGCCTTCGCGCAGGAAGCGCTCGCAGAAGCTCGGGTCGGCCGCCAGCGCCGCCGCCATGATCTTCAGCGCCACCTTGCGCTCCAGGGAACGCTGGGTCGCCAGGTACACGCTGGCCATGGCGCCAACGCCGATTTCGCCTTCGATGTCGTAGCCGGGAATGATGATGTTCATGTCGACACCTTCACAACGATGGCGGTGATGTTGTCCGGCGCGCCGCGATTGAGCCCCAGGTGCACCAGGCTGCGGACGATTTCGTCCGGCTCGGCATGGCTCAGTACTTCGCGGATCTCGTGGTCTTCGACGGTCTTGTTCAGGCCGTCGCTGCACAGCAGGTAACTGTCGCCGGGGGCGATCAACAGGTCGACCGACGACAACGCCAACTGTGCTTCCACGCCAATCGCGCGGGTGACGATATTCGCCCGTGGATGCACCCGCGCATCGGCTTCGCTGAGCAGGCCGCTGTCCTGCAAGTCCTGCACGTAGCTGTGGTCGCGGGAAATGCTTTCCAGCAGGCCGTCGCGCAGGCGATACAGGCGGCTGTCGCCGGCCCACAGGCACACGCCGCGCAAGCCTCGGGTGGCGAGCAACACCACGGTGCTGCCCATCATGGTCACGCCACGGTGGGCGGTTTCTTCGCGCACCGCGCCGTTGACTCGCAACAGGTCGCTGCGCAACGCCGCCGTGTATTCCTCAAGGGAACGGCCCACGGGAATGCTGCGCAGGCTGTCGACAATCAGGCTGCTGACGTAATCCCCCGCCGCGTGCCCGCCCATGCCGTCGGCCACCACCCACAGGCCGTTTTCCGGCAGGTCGAGGCAAGCGTCTTCATTGACTTGGCGAACCATGCCGACGTGGCTTTTGCTGGCGGATTTGAACGTGGACCGCATCTACACAACACCTTCTTGGCCGAGCAAAAATTGCGCAAAATCGTCGGCAGCAGGCAAGCCCTGACACCGCATTAAACCGGGAGAAATCTGTTGCGAACCACGGCCCCACCACAGGCTCGCGCCTTCGCAGGCCTGTTCGGCAAGCGCAGTCATCCGCGCCTGCGGGTCTGTGGCGTTGACACGCTGCAAGCCGGCAAAGCGGCTACCCAAGGTGCGAGGTTGGCAGGCTGGAGCGCCGAGGGATTCGATCCCGCCGCTGAAACCTTCGAAGCTGGCGCCGGCGTCCAGCGTGCTCAACAGCAGCTCTTCCACCTGCTCAAACCAGGCATCCGGGCCGCCAACGACGGAGGCCGGGTCGGTGTCGTGATCCAACAGCGCAGCCACCGTCAGCGGGAAATAGCGCCCCACCCGGTCGATGCTCGGCATCACCACGCCCACCGCCGCGTCCGGCCCGCACACACCCGGCGCCAACACGAAGCGCCACAATGGGCTGACCAGGTAAGCATTCAGCCAGTCAGCCCCGAGGCGGGTCTGGCTGGCGAGCAATCCGGACGCCAGCCAACTGTCCCAAGGGCCGATAAAACTCTGGGGCAGCGCGCGGCTGACAAAGTCGCCGCGGCACGCCAACTTGCCATAGAAACCCAGCGTGGTCATAGCCGCTCCGGCAGGCTGAAGCCGTTAAGCACGCGGCTCTTGAACGGGTTGAAGGCACTGTTGGCCCGCAACTCGTAGGAGATGCTCGCGCCGTCGACCCGCAGACGCAGATTGAAGCGGTCCGGCGAATTGCCGGCGGTCAGGTCCGATTGCTCCAGCAGGCGAAACCAGGCCCACGGGCCGTCCAGCGTTACACCGGAGCGCCCGCTGGCTGACGGCGGCATGATGGAAATGCGCACCACGCCAATGCTGCCGGGATTCGGCCACTGCATCGCGACCGGGCGGCTCGGGCCGTGGTCGTAGCTCAGTTGCTGGCCGTCCAGGTCCAGCAGGAACTGGGTGATGGTCGCGTCCATCGCCACCGGTTTGAGTTCAAAGCGCACGATCGGCTGGGTGCCACCGGCACGGAAAAACGCATCCCGAATGGTCGCCGCGCGCTGGAAGGTTTGCAGCACGCCCGGCGCGATGCCGAGCTTCTGCGCCGCGCCCGGCTGCCAGCGCCAGGTTTGCGTGGAGGTGTCGACGTAAGGTTGCAGGTACTTGCGGAAGTAATTGTCCATCACCCCGCCCACCCCGAAGAACTGGCCGAAGTCATCCAGGGTCGCGTCCCGCGCACTGCCGGGCGACATCGGATAACGCCCGGCCAGGGACTGGCGATACACGTTCACCACTTCGCTGACCCACGCCGCATTCAGCTGGTTGCGCACCCCGCCCATCATGCTGTTGGTGGTGGAGTTGACCACTGACTTGACCATGCCCTGCACCAGCGGCGGCTGGCGTTCGGCATTCAGGCTGACCCGCGTGGCCGCAGCCGCCGCCTGGTTTTTCGCTTCGCCGAGCAACGCATCGCCACTGGCACCAACCATGGCGCTGACCTGCACATACAGCGCATTCATGTCCGCCAGCAGGCCATCGATGGCTGCCGGCTCGCCTTCGTTCTTGCTGACGATGCTGTTGAGTTCGGCGAAGTGCGCCGTCACCGGGTCTTCACTGGCCGCCGGTACATCTGCGGTCGGTTGGTCCTGGCCAAGCAGGCTGCCGAGGCGTTCCTTGAGCTTGTCCACACCACCTTCCACCGGCGCGCCCTTGGCAGCCAGCAGGCGTTCTTCCGCCTGCAGGTCGGTCTCCTTGGAGACCGCCACCAGCAGCTTCTTCAGCGGCGAGGTCGGCCCGGAAATCACCCGCAAGACGTCGGCCGCCTGGGCCACGCTGGTGATCGGCACAAAGTCGATATCCGCCAGCAACGCATCCCACTGGCGTTGATAATCCTGGAAGTACAGGCGGCGCACATCGGCGGCGAGGCTGACGACGTTTTGTTGGTCGGCCTGCTCGCGGCCCAGTACCCACTGCTCTTCAGCAAGGGTGCCGGTCTGGTTCAGGCTGGCCAGCAGGAAGCCCTGGCGATAACCCTTGGCGGTGAAGAAACCGCTCAACGGTTCGCCCAACGGCTTGCCGCTCTTGCGACTGAACACCAGCGCCGCATCACGGCCCGCCGCTTCGTTGATGCGAAAGTCCGGCACGCCTTCCGGCAGTTTCTGGCGCTTGATACGGTCGTAGACGCGCTGGGCCACCGGCAGTTGCTGCAGTTGCCGACGCAGGTCGTCGATCAAGCGCGGGTCGAGACGGGCGCTGGGCGGATGCCGCTCGAACAGGGCCTGCAAGTGCCCGATCAATGCCTGGCGTTGGTCCGCCGGCAGATCGCGCGGCAGGTTGCGGTCCCAGTCCAGGGCGATCCAGGCCTTGATGAAGTCCGGGTCGTAATGCTCGCTGTCGGCGAGCATCAGGTAGGCCTTCAAGCCTTCATAGAGGAAGTCGGAATTGCCGCCACCGTGCAGTTGCTCTTCGATGCGCGTCACCAAACGGGGCGCGAACACGGCGATCAACAGCTTGCGGTAGACGCTGGCGGATTCGGCTTCGAGCATGTCGCCCTGATACAGGCCCAAGCCTTCGGACCAGCTCGGCGAGTCGCCCGCGAGGTTCTTCACGGCGTTAAGCAGGGGCAGCACCGCGAGTACTTCGCGCTGTGCCGGGCTGAGGTTCTGCACGGTCTGGCCCAACGGCGCGACCTTCTGGTCAACCTGGGCGATGTAGGCCTGGTTGGCGCGATAACTCACCCACCACAACGTGCTAACGACCAGTACCAGCGCCACGGTTGCGGCCAGCACACCCCGGGCAATCCACTTGCGACGGCGCTCGACCTTCGGGTTGACGCCCACCAGGCCACGCTCGGCAAACGCCACGGCGGTGAACAGTTTTTCGATGAAGTAACTGCGCCCGGTGCCGGTCTGGCGCGCCAGGTGCTGGCGGTCCAGGTTCATGCTCTGGGCCATGGCGCCGATCAAGCGGTCAATCGGGCTGCCTTCCTGGGTGCCGCTGGTGAAGTACACACCGCGCAGCAAGACGCGCTCTTCAAAGGCGTTGGGTTTGAACACGCCTTCGAGGAAGCCTTGCAGGCAATCCTTCAACGCGCCGAACTGCTGCGGGAAACCGTAGATCAGGTCGCGCCGCGCCGGGTCGCGTTCCTGTTGCAGGCGCTCCACCAGGCGCTCGTTGAGGCGCTGTTCCAGGCCGGCGAACTCGCTTTGCAGATGGGCCAGCGGGCTGTCGCTGTTCTTGCCGTCGTCCAGGGCGAAGGTCATGCCCCACACTTGGGCGCGCTCTTCCTTGCTCAGGTTGTCGAAGAACTCCATGAAACCCGGCACCAGGTCGAGCTTGGTGAGCATCAGGTAGATCGGGAAGCGCACGCCCAGTTGGGTGTACAGCTCCTGGATGCGCAGGCGGATCGCGGCGGCATGGGCGGCACGCTCGGCGTCGCTGCCCAGCAGCAGGTCCGAGAGGCTGATGGCGATAAACGCACCATCAATCGGGCGCCGGGAACGCTGCTTTTTCAGTAGGTCGAGAAAGCCCAGCCAGGCGGCTTTATCCACCGTGGAGTTGCTGTCCTGGGTGGTGTAGCGGCCAGCGGTGTCGAGCAATACGGCCTGGTCGGTAAACCACCAATCGCAATTGCGCGTACCGCCCACGCCCCGTACCGCACCGGCACCCAACTGCGCCGCCAAGGGAAAGTGCAGCCCGGAATTGACCAGCGCGGTGGTCTTGCCCGAGCCCGGCGGGCCGATGATCACGTACCACGGCAGCTCATACAGGTTGCGGCGCTCGTCACCGCCCAGCTTGGCCTTTTTCAACAGGGCCAGGGCTTCGTCCATGCGCTGGCGCAGGGTCGCCAGCTCTTCGGCGGTGGCGACGCTGGCAGGGTCTGGCGGGGTTTCCGCCGCGAGGCTGCGCATCACTTCGGCGGCCTGGCGCCGGGCCTGGATAATCCGGAATACGCGGTAGGCAATCCACACCGCGAACACCAGGATGATCAGCGCCCAGCGGCGCCCTTCCGGCACCAGCACATCGAGCAACGGGCCCACAAACCAGATGATCAGGCTCAAGGCGATCAGGCCCAGCAGCGGGATCACCCAGCGAATCACAAAACTGAAAAACGCCTTCACTCGACGCCCTCCGCCAATACGGTGATTTCTACCCGGCGATTGCGCGCACGGCCTTCGGCTGTGGCGTTGGTCGCCACCGGCTCGGTGTCGCTGCGGCCTTCGGCGCTGAAGCGTTCCGGCTGGCCGGTCTTGGCCGCGAGAATCTCCAGCACCGACTTGGCCCGCGCTTCGGACAGCGCCCAGTTGGACGGAAAGCGCAGGGTCGCAATCGGACGGTTATCGCTGTGGCCGGTGACCCGCACCTGGCCCTTGACCTTGCGGATGGCGTCGGCAATGCGCAGCATCAGTGGCTGGAAGTCATCGACGATGCTGGAGCTGGCCGAGGCGAACAGTTCATCGCCACGGATGGTCACCACGGAGCGGTCGACGGCATCTTCCACGGCTACGCGACCGGCCTTGATGTCTTCCACCAGGAAGCCCGCCAGACGCGGTCGCTCAATGATTTTCGGCTGGGCCACCGGACGGTCGATGGCCTGCACCGGGATCTCGCCCAGGGCATGAATATTCTTGAACACCGGCTCGGCATCCGACGCCAGTTTCATCCGCAATCCGAACAGCAACGCCAGCAACAATGCCACGCCGATGGCCACGGCGATCCACGGCGGCATGAACTGCGCCAGGCGATCACGGGCCACGGTTACGCCGCGCCAATGGGGCGACAGCTCGCGCTCATGTTCGCCACGGGCACTGCGAATCGCCGCCGCGGTACGCTCGCGCAAGGCTTCCAGCTGGCTACGGCCATCGTTCATCACGCGGTAGCGACCTTCGAAACCCAGGCACAGGCACAGGTACAGCAGTTCCAGCAGGTACAGGCGTTCCCGCGGGCTTTGCAGGCAGTGATCCAGCAATTGGAAGACCTTTTCGCCGCCCCAGGCTTCGTTGTGCACGGTGATCAGCAGGCTCTGCTTGCCCCAGTCACTGGCACTGCCCCACGGCGTACTCAGCACGGCTTCATCGAGGGCGGTGCACAGCGCGTAACGCGCCAGCAGCACGTCATTGCGGGCCACGCCGGCCGCCTCGGCACGTTCTTCGAACTGGCGCAGGTAAGCCAGCAGCTGCGCACGCAGGCTCGCTGGCGCAGGGTGCGAGATCGTGTTGCGCAGGCGCGTCAGCAGCGCCAACAACGGGCCGGCGGCGCTTTCCAGCGGGTTCAGGCCCTGGGCCTTGCCGGTCAGGATCGGCGCAGCGGGCATCGACAGCGGCGCCGGCTCTGCGCGAACAGGCTCCGGCGCGCGGCCACCGGGACGCGGCATGAACTGGGTGCGGTCATCGTCATTCGGATGCATCGCGGATTACCCTCGGATGGCCCAGAAAGCCAGGTTCAACCCCGGGAACTGGCCGGCGATGTGGAACGCAAAGCCACCGGAATTACCCAGTTGCTGCCAGTGCTCGCTGCCCCGGTCCAGCTCGTAGTAGGTGGAGCCTGCGTGGTACGGAATCTGCCGTGGCGCCACCGGCAGCGGCAGCAGGCCGATGCCCGGCAGTTGCAGGTTGACCAGGTCGCGGATGTGTTCCACCGAGCCAACTTTGCTTTGCTGGCCGAAGCGCGCGCGCAGGGTTTCGCCCGGCACATCGGCGCGCACCACCAGGATGAAACTGGCGCTGTCGATCAGGGTTTTGTCGGCCAGCATCGCCACGTGCACGCCGTAGGCTTTCTCGACAATCGGGATCGGCGTGGCCTTGCTGTCGATCAGCATCGACAGCGCCTCGCGCAGGGCCTGCATCACCGGGGTGAAGCTCAGGGCCAGGTCGTCATGCTGGTACTGCGGATATTCGTGGGGGCGGCGGCCAGTGGTGGAGAAGGTCGAGAACTCGCCGGCCAGGCTCACCAGCTCACTGAAGAAACGCTCCGGGTGCAGCGGGCTCAACTGACTCAGGTGCTGGATCAGCGGCTGGGCGCGGTTGACCAGTTGCAGCAGCATGAAGTCGGCAATCTCCGAAGCACCACCGGCGCCCGAAGCCACCACGCGCCCGGCCAACGCTTCGCCGCGCTGGTGCAGCAGGCCCAGCAGTTCGCTGCGAAACGCGGTCAGCGGTTTGCTGGCCGTCACGTCGAGGACCGGCGGGATGTAGCTCTCGTCCAGCACCAGGGCGCGGTCGGCGCGTTTTTCCTTGATGCGCACCAGGCCAATGGCCGCGTAATCGCTGATGCCATCCTGGGCGGTCAACAGGCGCAAGGCGCGGGAGCCGACCGCCACCGGCGCACGGTTTTCGAAGGGCGCGTTGTCGTCGCGCACTTCACGCACCTGGCTGACATAGCGCGCGGCTTCCAGGGCCTCGCCTTCGTCGACGGTGTCGCGGGCGCCGGCACGCTTGAGGGGCAACGCCAGGTACACCAGGCCATCGCGCAAGTTGTCGTCGATATTCAGCGGGCTCGGCGCCAGGTCGTCCTGGGGGATATTGAACGGCGTGCCATCCGGTAACAGGCCACGTGCCGAGACGATCGCCAGCTTGCCCTGGGCCAGCAGGCCCTGGTCGATCAACAGTTCGGAAAAGCCCCAGGCCCCCGCCGACAAAGGGCGGCTGCGCGCATCGATCAGGTTTTCCAGGTAACGGTCATGCTGCTGGAAGTGCTGCGTTCCGATGAACATGCCTTCCGACCAGACCACGCGATTGTTCCAGGACATGGGGGCTCCGATTCTTATTGGGCAGGGCTGGATGGGGGAACCACGACGTCGGCACGCACGGCGTGCACATCGAGGCTGATCTGGTATTCGGTGTATTGGCGTGCCGGCACGTTGAGCACCGTGCGCCACTCGGCGCGGTCCAGTTCGCGATAGCCCACCAGCAGGCCGATCTGGCGGGTGGACGGGTCGAGGTCGCGCTGGATGCTCAATTGCTGGCCGGGCAGGATCACCACTTCGTCCTGGTCGAGCAGGTCGAGGCCGAGGGTCGACTGTGCGCGATCGGCCAGGGCGAAGTAGTCGGAACGGCTGAAGGTGGCGGCGTTTTTCAGTTCGAAAATCCGCACCCGTACCGGGGCTGCCTGGCCATTGGCGCCGGGGTTGAGCCCGGCGATGGCATGGAAATGCAGCTCGACGGCGGCGGTGTCTGCCTCAGCTTCGGCGGCCTCGGGCTTGGCCGCATCCTTGGCACACGCCGTCAGCAGAAGCGCGGTGGCGACTGCGAGTAAAAACCTGGGAATCATCCTGCGTCCTCAATGACGTACTTAGCTATCCGTTGTTCCATGTACTGCGTTGTTAGTGACGCTGTCGGCTGCTGTGCGCTTCGTAGGCACGGCTGAATTCACGCCCGAACAGGTCCTGGAAATCTTCCTGGGCCTCGCGGGAAATATTGCTGTAGAGCTCGGTGAACTGCTGCCAGTACTGGGCCTGGCGCGAGCCGTTGAAAATGCTCGATAGCCCGCCGGGCTTGCCCATGCGCTCTTCGAGCTGCGCCGGTTCAAAGCGCGTCAGCAGGTGCTTGATGGCGGCTTCGACCCCGGCCATGACGGCCAGTTGGTGGGCGCGCAGATCGTCGAAACTGTCGCGCACGGCCAAGTCCGGTGCCATAAACGCCTGATTGCTGTGGCGTAGGAGCAGCAGTAGCGCTTCATCGGCATTCGGGGCGAATTTCAACGGATTGTTTTCCACCGGTTGAATCACCGTCTGCTGCATGCGGAACTCGCCCTTGAGGCTGCTGCGGGCACGCAACACGTCGATCAGGCCTTCGACCATCAGCCGGTAACTGCGGCCGATGCTTTCCATCTGGGCTTCGGCCTGGGCCTTGTCCAGGCGCAACTGATCGAGGCCCGCACCACGCAGGAAGGCTTGCAACAGGTCGGGCTGGCTGGCATCAGCCACCGGGAGCGGGCGCTCGACCTTGGGCGGGTCGATGACCGGCGGCTGTGGCGGTGTTGGCGCCGGCGGTGCAACAGGCCTGGGTGCCGGGGCATCGCCGAACAGATCCCAGTCTTCGGGGATTACTGAGCCCGAGACCACCGGCGCAGGCGGCTCAGCCACGGGCAGCGGTGTCGGCGGGCGGAAGTCGTGCTGCTCGGCCGGCACGTGATCGTGCACGGTGGCCGGCGGTACGCTGGTGGGCGCGAGGAAGTCGAACAGGTCCGGCAGGGTGTCCATCGACGAGGCGCCCTGGAACTGCGGCGCGATCACCGGAGGTGGCGTCGGGGCCTTCACGGCGGCGCCCATCAGGGCTTCGAAACTGTTGGAAGCGTCACCGGTGAAAGACGGGGTATCTGTCACTTTCAGGTTGAAATCGATACGCGCCTGGATCTCGTAATCGCCGATGCGGATCAGTTCGCCGTCCTGCAATGGCTCGCTGCTTCCCCGCCGCAAACGAATACCGGCATGCACTAACTCAACTCCATTAGTGCTGTTATCAGTTAAGTAGTAACGACCATCTTTGTACTGAATAACGCAATGTTGCGTGGAAACAAGACGTTCTGGATCAGGCAGTACCCAGTCATTTTCGGAACCGCGGCCAATAGCCATCACTCCCTGATCCAGGGACTTTTCAGAACACTGGCCAGGGGTAATCTTGTGATAACTAGTGATAGTCAAGCACAGCGACATCTTGCCTCCTTGCTGATACTTCGCGCGCGGCCGTTCCCTGGGAGAAATGCTCCGAGAGATCCACGACAGATCCTTCCAAAACCTTGAAAGCCTGCTTCAACCCGCGTAATTGCTGATCTTAACCGGCCTGTATGACAAAAATCCTGCCTCGGCACCTGCTTCGACTGATCAGTCGCACAAGATGTTAAGCACCGCACATCTGTCATAGAGGGCGAATAGCTTACCTTGACAAGGCATAAGTACTACACCAAAAATGCACAACTTCTTGAACACCAATGATGGCACTTTGAAATCAGCATGATGTCAAAGCGCTAAATAAGACCAAGAAAACATGCAAAGTTCCTCGCGCAACTAATGCATGAGTTGCCCGTCATCTAACGGGCTGATAGGGAGATCGAATTTAGTGGATGTGCCTCTGCTGCTCGCCGCCGTTTCCGCGACTTCGCCCTGTGGCGAAGACTTGGAATATGACGCCGATTACTTGCATCTTGAGCGTGCCGCACAGGGTCAACCCGAGCGCAGCATGGGCGACTCGATCCTGCCTGCCGAACCTCCGGAATGGCGCAGCATCCAGCAGCAAAGTCTCGACCTCCTGCAACGCAGCAAAGACCTGCGCATCACCCATTTCCTGTTGCAAGCCGCCCTCGCCCTCCAGGGCATTGCAGGGCTTGCCGACGCACTCGCGCTGATCAACGCGCTGCTGCGCGAATACTGGGCCGACCTGCATCCGCGCCTGGATGCCGATGACGACAACGACCCCACCGTGCGCATCAACGCCCTCAGCGGCGTGGCCAGCGACGCGAACATCCGCCTGCTGCGTGAGGCCATTCTCACCCGTTCGCGCACCTTCGGGCCCGTCAGCCTGCGCGCCGCGCTGAATGCCAGCGGGCTGCAGAGTTTCCCCGGCGAAAACCTCGGTGCCGAACAGCTTAACGGCGCATTCCTCGACAGCGATGCCGAGCAATTGCAAGCCACCCGCGACGCGCTGAACGCCGCCCGCGACGCCTGTGAGGCCATCGAACAATACGTCAGCGACCAGGTCGGTTCCGCCCAGGGCGTGGACCTCGCCCCCTTGAAGCAACTGCTCAAGCAGGCCGTGCAGATACTTAACCAATACGCCCCGCACAGCGGCGCCGCCAGCGAGCCCGAGGTTGTCAGTGACGACAATGCCCCCTCGGTTGAATACGCCGCCGCGCCCGTTGCAGCACGCCCGACCGGCGACATCGCAAGCCGCGATGAAGTGCTGCGCAGCCTCGACAAGATCCTTGCGTACTACACCCGGCACGAGCCTTCGAGCCCGCTGCCGGTGCTGTTGAACCGAGCAAAGAATCTGGTGCACGCCGACTTTGCGGCCATCGTGCGCAACCTGATTCCCGACGGCATGTCCCAATTTGAAAATCTGCGCGGGCCGGACAGCGAATAAGCGTACGGATCGCGCAGTTACAACACCGTCGCTCAAGCGACCAGGAGCAGCAACGTGGCGAAGCAAAGTTCTCAGAAATTCATCGCGCGCAACCGTGCGCCTCGGGTGCAGATCGAGTACGACGTCGAGCTCTACGGCGCCGAGAAAAAGGTCCAGCTGCCCTTCGTCATGGGCGTGATGGCCGATCTCGCCGGCAAGCCCGCCGAACCTCTGGCGCCTGTGGCCGACCGCAAGTTCCTTGAAGTGGACGTCGACAACTTCGACTCGCGCCTCAAGGCCATGCAGCCACGCGTCGCGTTCCACGTGCCCAACGAGCTGACCGGCGAAGGCAACCTGAGCCTGGACATCACCTTCGAAAGCATGGACGACTTCAGCCCCGCCGCTGTGGCGCGCAAGGTCGATTCGCTCAAGCAACTGCTCGAAGCCCGCACCCAGCTGGCCAACCTGCTGACCTACATGGACGGCAAGACCGGCGCTGAAGAAATCATCATGAAGGCGATCAAGGACCCGGCACTGCTTCAGGCACTTGCCAGCGCGCCCAAGCCTGCAGGGGAGCAGTAATCATGACTGACAATACCGCCCGCGAAGGCACCCAGATCCTGGGTACCACCGAAGAAGCCAGCGAGTTCGCGAACCTGCTGCTGCAAGAATTCAAACCCAAGACCGAGCGTGCCCGCGAAGCCGTGGAAACCGCTGTGCGCACCCTGGCCGAGCAGGCTCTGGCCCAGACCGACCTGGTGTCCAACGACGCGATCAAGTCGATCGAATCGATCATCGCCGCCATCGACGCCAAGCTCACCGCCCAGGTCAACCAGATCATCCATCACCAGGATTTCCAGCAGCTGGAAAGCGCCTGGCGTGGCCTGCACTACCTGGTGAACAACACCGAGAGCGATGAGCAGCTGAAGATTCGCGTGCTCAACATCTCCAAGCCGGACCTGCACAAGACCCTGAAGAAATTCAAGGGCACCGCGTGGGACCAGAGCCCGATCTTCAAGAAGATGTACGAAGAAGAATACGGCCAGTTCGGCGGCGAACCTTACGGTTGCCTGGTGGGCGACTACTACTTCGACCAGTCGCCTCCCGACGTGGAGCTGCTGGGCGAGCTGTCGAAAGTCTGCGCCGCCATGCACGCACCGTTCATTGCCGCCGCTTCGCCAACCGTGATGGGCATGGGCTCGTGGCAGGAACTGTCGAACCCGCGCGACCTGACCAAGATCTTCACCACCCCGGAATACGCCGGCTGGCGCTCGCTGCGTGAATCGGAAGACTCGCGCTACATCGGCCTGACCATGCCGCGTTTCCTGGCGCGCCTGCCGTACGGTGCCAAGACCGATCCGGTGGAAGCCTTCGCCTTCGAAGAAAACACCGACGGTGCCGACAGCTCCAAGTACACCTGGGCCAACGCCGCTTACGCGATGGCGGTGAACATCAACCGTTCGTTCAAACACTTCGGCTGGTGCTCGCGCATCCGTGGCGTGGAGTCGGGCGGTGAAGTCGAGAACCTGCCGGCCCACACCTTCCCGACGGATGACGGTGGCGTGGACATGAAGTGCCCGACCGAAATCGCTATCAGCGACCGCCGCGAAGCGGAACTGGCGAAGAACGGTTTCATGCCGCTGCTGCACAAGAAAAACACCGACTTCGCTGCCTTCATCGGCGCCCAGTCGCTGCAGAAACCGGCCGAATACGATGACCCGGACGCCACCGCCAACGCCAACCTGGCCGCGCGCCTGCCGTACCTGTTCGCCACCTGCCGTTTCGCTCACTACTTGAAGTGCATCGTGCGCGACAAGATCGGTTCCTTCAAAGAGAAGGACGAGATGCAGCGCTGGTTGCAGGACTGGATCCTCAACTACGTCGACGGTGACCCGGCGCACTCCACCGAAACCACCAAGGCCCAGCATCCATTGGCTGCCGCCGAAGTGATCGTGGAAGACGTCGAAGGCAACCCGGGGTACTACAACTCCAGGTTCTACCTGCGCCCGCACTACCAGCTCGAAGGGCTGACCGTGTCGCTGCGCCTGGTATCGAAACTGCCTTCGGCGAAAGGCGCGTAACACCGTCGCTCGTTCCCACGCTCCGCGTGGGAATGCCGCCCGGGACGCTCCGCGTCCCAGTGACGCAGAGCGTCACAAGATGCGTTACCACGCAGAGCGTGGGAACGATCAGCGTTAACAAATTCTGTGGCTCGGACCACACAGGGAGAAAACATGGCTGTTGATATTTTCATCAAGATCGGCGACATCAAGGGCGAGTCCATGGACAAGGCCCACAAGGACGAAATCGACGTGTTGAACTGGAGCTGGGGCATGGCCCAGTCCGGCAACATGCACGTGGGCGGTGGCGGCGGTGCGGGCAAGGTGAACATCCAGGACCTGTCGCTGACCAAGTACGTCGACAAGGCCTCGCCCAACCTGATGATGCACTGCGCGAGCGGCAAGCACATCGACAAGGTCACGCTGACCGTGCGCAAGGCCGGCGGTGAAAGCCAGGTCGAGTACATGATCATCAACCTGGAAGAAGTGCTGGTCACCTCCCTGAGCACCGGTGGTTCGGGCAGCGATGACCGCCTGACCGAAAACGTGACCCTGAACTTTGCCCAGGTGATGGTGGACTACCAGCCACAGAAAGCCGACGGCACCAAAGACGGCGGCGCGATCAAGTTTGGCTGGAACATTCGCTCCAACACCAAACGCTGATTGCCCCTGTAGCCGCCACCCCAAGTGGCGGCTGCAAGCCCCCTGTTCCTCTCGCAACCCGTCCGTGGAGCTGCTTTGGTGGTAACTGAAATTGCTTCCCGCGATCGCCTGCAACCGTCCCTGCTGGACCGGTTGACCGACGATGACCCGACCAATCCCAAGGAAAGCGCCGACAAACGCGTGCTGTCCCTGAGCCAATTGAAAGCCTCGGTGCTGCGTGACCTGACGTGGCTGCTCAACACCACTTCACTGCTCAACGCCGATGCCACGCTGCACACGCCGGCCGGTACGTCGGTGGTCAATTACGGGCTGCCGGCGCTGGCGGGCAACAGTGCCTCCAGTGTCGACATCAGCGCCCTGGAAGCCTTGATTCGACAAGCCATCGCCACCTTCGAGCCGCGCATCCTGCGCCACACCTTGCGGGTCAAGGCACGCGTCGGCCACGGTGAGATGAACCACAACGCCCTGAGTTTCGAGATCGAAGGCGACCTGTGGGCGCAGCCGGTGCCGTTGCGCCTGTTGCTGCAAACCGACCTGGACCTGGAGTCCGGCCATGTGCGTGTGGTCAACGCCGACCAGCGGAGACGCCCATGAACCCGCGCCTGCTGGAGCTGTACAACCAGGAACTGCACCACGTGCGCGAAAGCGCCGCCGAGTTCGCCAAGGAATACCCGAAGATCGCCAGTCGGCTGACCCTGTCCGGCATGGACTGCGCCGACCCGTACGTCGAACGCTTGCTCGAAGGCTTTGCGTATCTCACGGCCCGGGTCCAGCTCAAGCTCGACGCCGAGTACCCGACCTTCACCAACAACCTGCTGGAGATCGCCTACCCGCACTACCTGGCGCCGACCCCGTCGATGACCGTGGTGCAGTTGCAGGCCGATCCCGATGAAGGCTCCCTGGCCAGTGGTTTTCCACTGCCCCGCGACACCGTCCTGCGCGCCGCCTTGGGCCGCGAAACCCAGACCTGCTGCGAGTACCGCACCGCGCACCCGGTGACGCTGTGGCCGTTGCAGGTCGCCCAGGCCGAGTACTTCGGCAACCCGTCCGCCGTGCTCGGGCGGTTGGCCGCCAGCGAACCCAAGGCCAAGGCCGGCCTGCGCCTGACCTTGCGTACCGGCGCCGAGCTGCCGTTCAACAGCCTGGCGCTGGATAATTTGCCGCTGTACCTCAGCGGTGCCGACGAACAACCGTTCCGCCTCTACGAACAACTGCTGGGCAATGCCTGCGCGGTGTTCGCGCGCAAGCCCGGCGGTGACTGGGTTGAACGCCTGCCGCCGGATGCCTTGCGCTCCCGGGGTTTCGACGACGCCGATGCGGCAATGCCGGTGGTGCCGCGGGCGTTCCAGGGCTATCGCTTGCTCCAGGAATACTTCGCCCTGCCCCACCGTTTTCTGTTCGTCGAATTCGCTGAACTGAGCCGTGCAGTCAAACGCTGTGACGGCCAGGAACTGGAACTGATCGTGCTGTTCGACCGTCACGATCCAAGCCTGGAAGGCAGCGTCGGCAAGGCGCAATTCGTGCCGTTCTGCACCCCGGCAATCAACCTGTTTCCCAAGCGCGTGGACCGGATTCACTTGTCCGAGCGGGTCAACGAACACCATGTGATCGCCGACCGTACGCGGCCGATGGATTTCGAGATTCACTCCTTGAGCGGCATCACGGGCCACGGCACCGGGCCCGAGCAACCGTTTTTGCCGTTCTACGCAGTACGCGATCCATCGCGCTATGGCCGTGACCAGGCTTACTACACAGTGCGTCGCGAACCCCGCGTGTTGTCCAGCGACCAGCGCCGCAACGGGCCGCGCTCCACCTATGTGGGCAGCGAAACCTTCGTCAGCCTGGTGGACACCCAGCAAGCCCCGTACCGCCATGACCTGCGCCAACTGGGCGTGACCGCACTGTGCACTAACCGCGACTTGCCCCTGTTCATGAGCGTGGGCAACGGCAAGACCGACTTCACCCTGGCCGACAGTGCGCCGGTCTTGGCCGTGCGCTGCGTCGCCGGGCCAAGCCGCCCGCGCGCCAGCCATGCCCATGACGCCAAGGCCTGGCGTCTGATCAGCCAGTTGTCGTTGAACTACCTGTCGCTGAGCGAGCAAGGCCAGGGCGCCGCCGCGCTGCGTGAACTGCTGCGCCTGTATGGCGACAGCAACGACGCCGCCCTGCAATTGCAGATCGAAGGCCTGCGGGAAGTCAGCAGCAAGGCGGTGACCCGGCGCCTGCCGATGCCCGGCCCGATCGTGTTTGGCCGCGGCCTTGAGATCACTCTGGAATTTGATGAAAACGCGTTCCGCGGCACCGGCGTGTTTCTGCTCGGTGCGGTGTTTGAACGGTTCCTGGCACGCTACGTGTCGATCAACAGTTTTACCGAGACGGTGATCCGTACCACCGAACGCGGCGAGATCATGCGATGGAAAGCCAAGCCCGGACGCCGTCCGACCCTGTGAGTACCCTGGATGCAATGCATCAGGAGCCCTGGGAATATGACTTCTTCCAGGCGCTGCGGCGTATCGAGTGCGAATCGCCGGACTTGCCACGCCTGGGGCATTCCCTGCGCCTGGCGGATGACCCGCTGCGTCTCGGGCAGCAGGCCGATTGCACCTTTGCGCCGGCCACATTGGCCTCGGTCGAACCTGGGGCTGAAGGCCAGCCGGCACGGCTGGAGCAGTTCTTCTTCGGCCTCGGCGGCCCCAACGGCCCGCTGCCGCTGCACATCACCGAGTACGTGCGTGAGCGCCAGCGCAACAACGCCGACAGCACCAGCAAGCGCTTCCTGGATGTGTTCCACCACCGCCTGTTGACTCTGTTTTATCGCGCCTGGGCCGAGGCGCGGCCTACCGTCAGCCATGATCGCCCGGACGATGACTACTGGTCGGCGCGCCTCGCCGCATTGAGCGGTCGCGGCACCCCGAGCCTGCTCAACCAGGGCCTGATCCCCGACACGGCGAAGCTGCATTACAGCGGCCACCTGTCGGCACAAACCCGCTATCCGGACGGCCTGAAGGCGATTCTCGGCGAGTACTTCGGCCTGCCGGTGGAGATCGAAGAATACGTCGGCCAATGGCTGGAGCTGCCCGAACGCAGCCGCGTGAGTGTCAGCGCCAACCAGCTGGGCGTGGACTTTTGCCTCGGCAGCCACGTATGGGACCGCCAGCATAAATTCCGCATTCGCCTGGGCCCGCTGAAGCTCGATGACTACATGGGCATGCTGCCCGGCAGCCAGCCGTTCAACGAGCTGGTGGCGTGGGTCGCCGAGTACCTGGGCCACGAACTGGACTGGGACCTGAACCTGGTTCTGCACCAACCGGAAGTGCCGGCCCTGCAACTCAACGGCCAGTTCCGCCTGGGCTTCAACACCTGGCTCGGCCAACCCGAGCATGACGCCAACGACCTAATCCTGGCCCGGCATTACGCCGAACACGCCAACACCTCAAGGAATCCAGAGCATGGGTGAAATCAGTCGCGCCGCACTGTTCGGCAAACTCAACAGCGTGGCCTACAAGGCCATCGAAGCCGCCACCGTGTTCTGCAAGCTGCGGGGCAACCCGTACGTGGAACTGGCCCACTGGTTTCACCAGTTGCTGCAACTGCAGGACTCTGACCTGCATCGCATTATCCGTCAGTTCAACGTCGAACCGGCACGCCTGGCCCGCGACCTGACCGAAGCCCTGGACCGCCTGCCCCGTGGCTCGACGTCGATCACTGACTTGTCGTCCCATGTGGAAGAAGCGGTCGAGCGTGGCTGGGTCTACGGCAGCCTGATGTTTGGTGAAAGCCAGGTGCGCACCGGTTACCTGGTGCTGGGAATTCTCAAGACGCCCAGCCTGCGCCATGCGCTGTTGGGCTTGTCCGGTGAGTTCGACAAGATCAAGGCCGAAGCCCTGAGCGAACGCTTTGACGAATACGTCGGCGACTCGCCCGAAAATGCACTGAGTGCCAGCGACGGTTTCAATGCCGGTGCAGTACCGGGCGAAGCCAGCGGCGCCATGGCCCCGAGCGCGATGGGCAAGCAGGAAGCCCTCAAGCGCTTCACCGTCGACCTGACCGAACAGGCCCGTAGCGGCAAGCTCGACCCGATCGTCGGGCGTGACGAAGAGATCCGCCAACTGGTGGACATCCTCATGCGTCGCCGCCAGAACAACCCGATCCTTACCGGTGAAGCCGGCGTCGGCAAGACCGCCGTGGTCGAAGGCTTCGCCCTGCGCATCGTCGCCGGCGACGTACCACCCGCGCTGAAAGATGTGGAACTGCGCAGCCTCGATGTCGGCCTGCTGCAAGCCGGCGCGAGCATGAAAGGCGAGTTCGAACAACGCCTGCGACAGGTCATCGAAGACGTCCAGGCTTCGCCGAAACCAATCATCCTGTTTATCGACGAAGCCCACACCCTGGTAGGTGCCGGTGGCGCCGCCGGGACCGGTGACGCGGCCAACCTGCTTAAACCCGCCCTCGCCCGCGGCACCTTGCGTACCGTGGCCGCCACCACCTGGGCCGAGTACAAGAAGCACATCGAAAAAGACCCGGCCCTGACCCGTCGCTTCCAGGTGGTGCAAGTGGCCGAGCCGTCTGAAGAAAAGGCGTTGCTGATGATGCGCGGCGTGGCCTCGACCATGGAAAAACACCATCAGGTGCAGATCCTCGACGAAGCGCTGGAAGCGTCAGTGAAGCTGTCCCACCGCTACATTCCGGCGCGCCAGTTGCCGGACAAATCCGTGAGCCTGCTGGACACCGCCTGCGCCCGCGTCGCCATCAGCCTGCACGCGGTGCCGGCAGAAGTCGACGACAGCCGCCGCCGTATCGAGGCACTGGAAACCGAGCTGCAAATCATCGCCCGCGAGCATGCGATCGGCATCGCCATCGGTGCGCGCCAGACCAACAGCGAAGCGATGCTGAGCGCCGAACGCGAGCGCCTGGCCACCCTGGAAAGCCGTTGGGCCGAAGAGAAAACCCTGGTGGATGAGTTGCTCGCCACCCGTGCGACGTTGCGTGAAAAATCCGGTGTCGTGGACAGCGGCGATGATCAATTGCGTGCCCAATTGGTAGACCTGCAACAACGCCTTAGCACCCTGCAAGGCGAAACCCCGCTGATCCTACCGACCGTGGACTACCAAGCGGTGGCCTCGGTGGTCGCCGACTGGACCGGCATCCCGGTGGGCCGCATGGCCCGCAACGAACTGGAGACGGTGCTCAACCTCGACCAGCACCTGAAGAAACGCATCATCGGCCAGGACCACGCCTTGCAGATGATCGCCAAGCGCATCCAGACCTCTCGCGCCGGCCTCGACAACCCGAGCAAGCCGATTGGCGTGTTCATGCTCGCCGGCACCTCCGGCGTGGGCAAGACCGAAACCGCCCTGGCCCTGGCCGAAGCCATGTACGGCGGTGAGCAGAACGTGATCACCATCAACATGAGCGAGTTCCAGGAAGCCCACACCGTGTCCACCCTCAAGGGTGCGCCACCGGGCTACATCGGCTATGGCGAAGGTGGCGTGCTGACCGAAGCCGTGCGGCGCAAACCCTACAGCGTGGTGCTGCTGGACGAGGTGGAAAAAGCCCACCCGGACGTGCATGAAATCTTCTTCCAAGTGTTCGACAAAGGCGTGATGGAAGACGGCGAAGGCCGGGTGATCGACTTCAAGAACACCTTGATCCTGCTGACCACCAACGCCGGTACCGAGCTGATTTCCCAGGTCTGCAAAGACCCGGCGAACATCCCCGAGCCCGAGGAAATCGCCAAGGCCCTGCGCCAGCCGCTGCTGGAGATTTTCCCGCCGGCGCTGCTCGGCCGCTTGGTGACCATTCCGTACTACCCGCTCAGCGACGAGATGCTCAAGGCAATCACCCGCCTGCAACTCAACCGCATCAAGAAGCGTGTGGAGAACACCCACAAAGTCGCCTTCGATTACGACGACGACGTGGTCGACCTGATCGTGTCCCGCTGCACCGAAACCGAAAGCGGCGGGCGGATGATCGACACCATCCTCACCAACAGCCTGCTGCCGGACATGAGCCGCGAATTCCTCACCCGCATGCTCGAAGGCAAGGCGCTGGCGGGGGTGCGGATCAGCACGCGGGATAACGAATTGCACTACGACTTCAACGATTGACCTGACGGAATGCGATCAAAACTGTGGGAGCGGGCGTGCTCGCGAAGGCGGTGCATCAGTTGATGCATCCAGTGGCTGATTCACCGCATTCGCGAGCACGCCCGCTCCCACAGTTGGAGCCGGTTCCTACAGTTATTACGCTATTTACGGGTTAACCGATGTTATTCAACCAAGCCTCACGCCTGGCCAAGATCACCAGCCCCCTGGGGCCGGATGTGCTGCTGCTCAATGAAATGGGTGGCGGCGAAGAGCTGGGTCGGCTGTTCAATTTCGAACTGCAGCTGACCTCGCTGGACGCCAACATCGACCTCAACCAGTTGCTGGGCAAGCCCATGAGCCTGAACCTGCAACTGGCGGACGGTGGCGAGCGACACTTCCACGGCATCGTCGCCCGCTGCAGCCAGAACATCGACCAGGGCCAGTTCGCCAGCTATCAGGTGACTTTGCGCCCGTGGTTGTGGCTGCTGAGCCGCACCTCCGACTGCCGGATTTTCCAGAACCTGAGCATCCCGCAGATCATCAAGCAGGTGTTTCGCGACCTGGGTTTTTCCGACTTCGAAGACGCCTTGAGCCGCCCGTACCGCGAGTGGGAATACTGCGTGCAGTACCGCGAGACCAGCTTCGATTTCGTCAGCCGCCTGATGGAACAGGAAGGCATCTACTACTTCTTCCGCCACGAGCAGGACCGCCACGTGCTGGTGCTGGCCGATGCCTACGGTGCCCACGCCAACGTGCCCGGCTACGCCTCGGTGCCTTACTACCCCAAGGACGAGCAGCAGCGCGAACGCGACCATATGCACAACTGGCACCTGGCACAGGAAGTACAACCCGGCTCCCTTGAGCTCAACGACTACGACTTCCAGCGTCCCAGCGCGAGCATCGACGTACGCTCGGCCATGCCGCGCCCGCACACCGCCGGCGACTACCCGCTGTACGACTACCCCGGCACCTACGTCAAAAGCGAAGACGGCGAACACTACGCCCGCACCCGCATCGAAGCCCTGCAAACCCTGCACGAACAAGTGGAGTTCAGCGGCAACGCCCGGGGCCTGGGTTCCGGCCACCTGTTCAGCCTCACCGGCTTCAGTCGCCGCGACCAGAACCGCGAATACCTGATCGTCGGCGCCCGCTACTACATCTCCCAGGAAAGCCTCGAAAGCGGCGGTGGCGCGCCTTCGGCCCAGTTCGAAAGCACCCTCACCTGCATCGACGCGCAACAGAGTTTCCGCCCGCTGGCCAACACCTACCGGCCCATCGTCAAAGGCCCGCAGACCGCGCTGGTGGTGGGCCCCAAGGGCGAGGAAATCTGGACCGACCAATATGGCCGGGTCAAGGTGCATTTCTATTGGGACCGCCACGACCAGTCCAACGAAAACAGCTCATGCTGGATTCGCGTATCGCAGTCCTGGGCCGGAAAAAACTGGGGCTCGATGCAGATCCCACGGATCGGCCAGGAAGTGATCGTGAGCTTCCTGGAAGGCGATCCGGACCGGCCGATCATCACCGGCCGCGTGTACAACGCCGAGCAGACCGTGCCTTACGATCTGCCGGAAAACGCCACCCAAAGCGGGATGAAAAGCCGCTCCAGCAAAGGCGGCACGCCGGCCAACTTCAATGAAATCCGCATGGAGGACAAGAAGGGGTTGGAGCAGCTGTACATCCATGCCGAGCGTAATCAGGACATCGTAGTGGAGGTGGATGAAAGCCATTCGGTGGGGCATGACCGGAACAAGAGTATTGGGCATAACGAGACGGTGACGATTGGCTCAAACCGCCTGCGGGTCGTGCGCAACAACGACACCGTGATTGTGGGCGGGGCCAAGTCCGACAGCGCCGCCACGACCTACACCGTCGAGGCTGGCGACAGTATTCGCCTGGTGTGCGGCGACAGTGTGATTGAGCTCAAGGCTGGCGGAGACATCAACCTGACCTGTGGCTCGTTCAACCTGTTTTCCACCGGCAGCAGCAAAATCCAGACGAAGGGCAAACTGGATATCAACCTTGGCAGCGACAAGGGCACGGTGCCCGGCGCCCAAGGCGTGCAAAGCACGATCAAGTCCGCCGTCGAATCAAAATTTCCCGGCAAGCCCGGCGCTGGTCAATAACGAGATTTCTCCACGATGAATTACCTGATCAACGAAGCCCAATTCACCCTGCCCGATGCAGAGGTACAGGACACCTCGATCAACATTCTCAAGTTCGCCAAGCTGGGCACCACGTTGGTGGTCAGCCGCAGCCCGTTGGCCGATGGCGAGACCTTGCAAGGCAACTTCGAGGGTCAACTTAAAAAGCTCGAACAGCAGGTCAAGGACCTTCGTTATTCGCCGGCGCAAGCCATCAAGGTGGGGCCGGCGCAGGACATCGACGCCTTTGAAGTGCAGAACCGTTTCAACAAAGGCAGCGACAATATTTACCAATATCAGTTGGCAATGCAGATACCCGGCACACGCAACCTGATCGCCTTGAGCTACGTCAAGACCCAGCCCCTGGGACCTGCCGAGGCGGCACATTGGGCAACGCTCAAGAACACGCTCAACTTTGCCGTCACCCCCTGAGCAGAGTCTGAACAATGAGTGAAGACCTCTGGGCTGCCCGCGAAGGCGACGCACTGCTGCACACCTCGGTGATGGCCGATATTCTCGGCGGCGTGCTGGAAGTGGCCGCCTATGCCGCACTCACTACCGTGGGCTGCCTGGCCGTTGCAGGGGCGGTTTTCCTCGCGACCGGTGCGACCATCGCCACAGGCGGCGTTGCATTGGTCTTGGTAGTGGGGGCAGTCGTTGGGATCACCGCAGGGCTCACAGGGGCTGACCTGAAAATATCCAGTTGGTGCGAGTCCGCCGCCAACTGGGTGTTCCCGCCGGTGATCGATGCCTTCATCACCAGCGGTTCGGACAACGTCTTCATCAATGGCAAAAAAGCTGCCCGCGCCGCAGGCAAGATGACTGCGGTTCCGGTCGCACCCAGCGAACCGCCAGCCCCCAGCTTCCTGGACATGGCCGGGGAGTTTTTCTCACAGATGTGGCGCCCGACCGTCGCCTCCCCCGCCCCCGGCACCGAGCCTTGCCCGCTGGACACCGTGGGGTGCAACAAGCACCCGCCAATGCCCCTGCAATTCATTGCCGAGGGGTCCAGCTCGGTATTCATCAATGGCCAGCCTGCGGCGCGCAGTGGCGATCGCAGCACGTGCGACGCCAAGATCGGCACAGCCCCGGGCCTGATCTCGCCGGATGTGCGCATCGGTGGCGGGACCATCGTGGTGCAAGAGATTCGCAGCGGCAAGACGCCGGGCGTGGGTTTGGCGATTGCGGTGGTGATGGCGTTGCGGGGCAACCTGAAGTGTTTCTGGACCAAGCTGCCGTGCCTGGTCGGTGGCTTGGTGGTGGGCGGTGCCATTTCGTATGCAACCAGCAAGGTCACCTCTGCGCTCAAGAGCGCCATGAATGGCTCGCCCAATCCGGTTCACAGCGCGACCGGGACCAAGGTCCTGGGTGGGGACGAGGAGCTGGACTTCGTGCTGCCGGGCTTGCTCCCGATAGATTGGCAGCGTTTCTACAGCAGCCTCGACACACGCCAGGACGGCCTCTTTGGCGCGGGCTGGAGCGTTGCGTATGAAGTTTCGATCGAGATAGATGCAGACGAAAACCTGCTCTACATCGATGAGCAAGGACGCCGTCTGGAGATCGGCTACATCCCCTTGTCCGGCGGAGCATTCGACCCGGGCGAAGGCCTTGCGGTCAGGCGCAGTGCCGACGGCGCGGTATTGATCGAGAGCATCGACGGCCTGTATCGCCTGTTCGAGCCCGACCCGCTGAACAGCGCGCGGATGCGTCTGCAGCTGCTGGGTGATCGTAATGAAGGGCGGATCTTTCTCGACTACGACGCTCAGGGGCGGCTGTATCGCCTGCGCGACACCCATGACTTGATGCACGTCGAACTGAGCTACTCGGCTGAACACCCACGGCGCGTGAGCCACATCGAACGGCGTTATCTGCGCCAGGAACATTTCGATGCGCGCAGCGATGTGCTCGTCAGCTACCGCTATGACAGCAACGGCGACCTGGCTGAAGTGTTGGATGTGCAAGGCACAACCCTTCGACGCTTTGCTTATGACAATGGCCGGCGAATGGTCGAACACCAGTTGCCGAGTGGCCTGCGCTGCTTCTATCAATGGAGTGCAGTGACCGGCCCGGACGGTGAAGAGTGGCGCGTGAGCCGCCACTGGACAGACGCAGGCGATGAATACACCTTCGACTACGATCTCGACGCCGGCATTACCCGCGTGACCGATGGCCTGATGCGCGTCAGCACACGGCATTGGAACCCGCAGTACCAGATCACTCGCTACGTCGATAACCTGGGCCATACGTGGCAGTTCGAGTGGAGCGAAGATCGCCAGTTGCTCGGCGCGATTGACCCGCAAAACGGTCAGTGGCGCTTCAATTATGACGCGTCCGGCAACCTGAGCGCGGTGATCGATCCACTGTCCAGAACCAGCGGCACGCAGTGGCTCGCGCACTGGGCGTTGCCCCAAGTAGAGACCGACCTTGCGGGCAACAGTTGGCATTACCGCTACGATCAGCGAGGCAACTGCATCGAGGAAATCGACCCGCTGGGCAATAGCACGCGCTATGTCTACGACGGGTTCGGTCAACCGGTGCGCATCATCGATGCCACGGAAAAAACCAAAACGCTGCATTGGAACGAATGGAGCCAACTGGTCGAAGCGGTGGATTGCTCGGGTTATCCCACCCGTTATCAATACGATGCCTTTGGCAATCTGGTGGTGCAGACCAATGCGGAAGGTGAGTCGGTTCGCTACCGGTACGGTCCTCAGGGGCTATTGCTGGAATGCCAGCTCCCGGATGGCCGCGTGGAACAGTTCCAGCGCAGCGCCAGCGGTTACCTGACGGCCCATGTCGACCCGGCCGGCAGCACCACGCGCTATGCCTATGACCTGCGTGGCCTGGTCAAACAGCGCTGGGATGCGCACAACCGCACGGTCATGTTCGACCATGACGCCTATGGCCGATTGCGCAAGCTGACCAATGAGAACGGTGAAAGCTATCGCTTTGAGTGGGACGCGTGCGACCGCATGGTGCGGCAGCAAGACCTCGACCAGAGTCAGCGCTGCTACACCTATGATCCGCTGGATGATGTCGTCGCCGTGGACTTCCTGCCGGGGACGGAAGGCGAACCGGTAGCGCCATTGTCACACCAGTTTCAGCGAGATCCGGTTGGACGCCTGGTCAGCAAAGTCACCGCCGACGGCACCACCGTTTACGAACATGATCTGAACGACCAACTGGTCGGCGTCACGTTCACCGCGATTGACGGTCAGCAGCAGCGACTGGGTTTCAGCTACGACGCACTGGGGCAACTGCTGCAGGAGCAAAGCACAGCGGGCTCCTTGCAGCATCACTACGACGAATTGGGGAACCTGATTCAGACCCAGTTGCCCGACGGTCGATGGCTCAACCGCCTCTACTACGGCAGCGGTCACCTGCATCAGTTGAATCTCGATGGGAAGGTCATCAGCGACTTCGAGCGTGATCGTTTGCATCGCGAAGTGCAGCGCACTCAAGGCCAACTCAGGACGAACACCGCGTATGACCGCAGTGGAAGGGTTCGCTCACGCCAGCGCCGCAGTATTGACCAACCGTGGCAGTTGCCGCCGTTGGTTGAGACTGACTACAGCTACGATCCCAGCGATAACCTGATCGGGCGTCGGCGTGTTGACCGTGTTCATGATCGTCAAGAGCAGTTGGGTTACGACAGTACCGAACGTATTCTCGTCAGCCATCAGGTGAGCCGGAGCGAAACCTGCGCCTACGATGCAGCGGCCAACCTTTTGGACGGCCCACAACAAGGCGGCCTGGTACGGCACAACAGGCTGCTGACCTATCAAGACAAACGTTATAAATACGATGCTTTTGGCCGAATGATCGAAAAACGCAGCTCTGTTCGTGGCGTGCAGCGTTTCGCCTACGATGCTGAAAGCCGATTAGTTGAAGTACGCAATGAAAATGGCAACGTGGTCAAAATGGCCTACGACCCTCTGGGCCGTCGCATCGAGAAGACTGAACACGACAGCGTCGGGTACGCATTGGGCATAACGCGCTTCATTTGGGATGGATTGCGGCTCCTGCAAGAATACAAACACAGCCAGACTAGCCTCTATATCTATGAAGACGAAAGTTACAAACCCCTTGCCCGCGTAGATGGCAGCGGCCCACAGCAAAAAGTTCGCCATTATCACAATGATCTCAACGGCACGCCCGAGCAGCTAACTGAAACCGATGGACACACCATCTGGCAGGCGAGCTATCGAGTCTGGGGTGATGCCTTGGAGGAAGTGCGTGAGCCCTCTTACATCGAGGATCAAAATCTACGGTTTCAAGGGCAGTATCTGGATCGGGAGATTGGCCTGCACTACAACACGCTGCGGTTTTATGATCCTGACGTGGGCAGGTTTACTACTCGGGATCCTATCGGGCTCAAGGGAGGTATAAACCTTTATAAATATGCACCGAACCCGATGTCTTGGGTCGATCCTCTAGGTCTGAGCCGATGCGCCCCCGGCACTGCGTCAGGCAAAGGCGTAACTATTACTAACAAATGGCTCAGAGGTAGCCATGGTAATGCCGGACTGTTCCCGGCTTCGATTGCCAATAAAATGAGAGGCAAAACGTTTAATACATTCAACGATTTCCGAAATTCATTTTGGAAAGAAGTTGCGATGGATAAAAATTTGTCAAAGAAATTCAGTCCTTCGAATCTCAAACGAATGCAGAATGGGAATGCACCTATCGCTCATGGTTCGCAATGGAACGGAAAAAACAGATCATATATACTCCATCATCGAGAACCAATACAGCACGGAGGAGGCGTATATGATATGGATAACTTAATGATCGTAACGCCGAAGTTTCACCTGGATGTGCTGGACAGGGATTATCACTTTTGAGGATTTAACCATGTCTCGCGACGAGTTAATAAAACTTATATTAAAAATTCAGCGAAACGAAGGAACTGAAGAAGAGGCAGATGCGGACATAGAACTATTGGTAAATAGTGTTTTAGATCCAGAAGCTGTCGACTACATTTTCCAGCATGAATGGACCGCCGAATTCATTGCCGACAAAATTATTTCGTACGCCCCTATAGTATTATGATACACGACCATTATAAAACCGATGGCCAGGTTGGAGAACATATAAAAGAGACAGATTTATTTAAATTAACGGCAATAAGATAAATTAAATAAATCCGTGCCGGTCACCGGCGGGAAAGTTTTCTGAGAAGTAAAAAATGGGCGCCTGGAATTACAATCCTTGGGAAAACGATGAAGCCGCCGACTGGTTTCAAGAATTTTGGAAACAACAGAATTTCGCAGTCCTGATCAACGAAATTAACCGGTTTGATCCCACTGAAGAACGTTATGACGCCTTTAGGGCTGCCTGTTATCTATTACAAACCCTGGGCAACCCCTATATATGGCCAGCGGAGCATTTGGCAGAACTGAAGCCCCTGATCCAGCGCGCGATTTCAATACTGACGCAAATGATTGACCCAACCAATGAAGACTTGGGGTTTCTTGATATGTGGGGAGGCAGTGCTGATGTCATCAAGGCAGTGGAAGAGCAAGTCGACGCTCTAAAAACGCGTTTAGGCGAACTGGCTTAATCTGGCATACGTACCAGCCCCCAACAAAAAATGGGCACCCGACCCAGTCGGCGTGCCCATTTTTTATCCCGCGCTCGCACTCGCATGTGCATAGCGCAGGCTTCTTTACTTACGGATTGACGCTGTCTTTAAGCGACTTGCCTGGCTTGAACGCAACGGTGTTGCTCGCCTTGATTTTCACCGGCTCGCCGGTTTGCGGGTTTTTGCCGGTGCGGGCGCCGCGGTGGCGCTGCAGGAAGGTGCCGAAGCCTACCAGGGTGACGCTGTCCTTGCGATGCAGCGCGCCGGTGATTTCTTCGAGTACGGCGTTGAGTACGCGGTTGGCCTGTTCTTTGGTCAGGTCTGCTTTTTCTGCAATAGCGGCTGCGAGTTCTGGTTTACGCATAAGTGAAGCCTCTTTGACGGTTTTTTGTTGTTATGTCCGTGCTGCTCTCTATCGGAGCAGCGCCCAAGGCGCCGCAGGCTCTACTCTGCGGCAGACGGGAGTGAGGATGGCATGCCATCGGGGCCTGCGCCAGTCTCACGGCGACCTTTCTATGGTCAAAATGATGCTTATTCCGACAGAACGACCAGCATTTACGCCAGCAGCGGCGGAAGTTCTTTGTTGAGGGCCAGTTTTTCCATCACGGCCGTGCCGGTCAGGGCGTAGCCCAGCAGTCGGCCGCTGGCGTCGCGGCACAGGGCCTTGATGTCGCCGCCCTGCCCTTCGACGCTCCACACACCTTCGCTGCCCCGTGGCGGTGGCGAGACGACCAGCGGGCAGATCGGGGTTTTAACCGTGACGGGCATCGGACCGTAGCTGACGGCCGTCGCGTTACCCGCCAGGGTCTGGGCCAGGGCGCGGGCGCAGCTCATCAGGGGCATTACGTACAGCAGGTTCAGGCCATCGACCTCGGCGCAGTCGCCCAGGGCGTAGATGTTGGCGTGGGAGGTCTTGAGGTGGCGGTCGACCATGATCCCGCGGTTGATCTGCAACCCGGCGGCGGCGGCCAGGTCGACACGCGGGCGCAGGCCGATGGCAGATACCACCAGGTCGCACTGGATCACTTCGCCATCAGACAAGTGGGCTTCCAGGCCGTCAGCGGTGCGCTGCAGGCGATTGAGCACCGGGCCCAGGTGGAAACGCGCCCCCAGGCCTTCCAGACCGGCCTGCACCGCTGCGGCGGCGGCCGGGTGCAGCAGGGTCGGCATGACTTGCTCGCACGGCGCCACCAGGTCGATCTCGTAGCCGCCGAGGATCAGGTCGTTGGCGAACTCGCAGCCGATCAGCCCGGCCCCCAGCAACAGCACCCGGCGTTTTCCGGCCGCAGCGGCACGAAAGCGTGCGTAGTCTTCGAGGTCGTTGATCGGGAAAATCAGCTCGGCGGCGTCGCCCTGTACCGGCACCCGCACGGTTTCTGCACCCCAGGCCAGGATCAGGTCGCGATAGGCCACCGCTTCCTCACCGATCCACAAGCGCTTGTGGCCCGGGTCGATGCCGCTGATGCGGGTGTGGGTACGCACTTCGGCCTTCAGTTGCTCGGCCATGGCGCCCGGTTCAGCCATGCTCAGGCCGTCGGCTTCCTTGTTCTTGCCAAAGCCGGTGGAGAGCATGGGCTTGGAGTAGGAGCGCCCGTCATCTGCGGTGATCAGCAACAGCGGGGTTTCGCTATCGAGCTTGCGAAACTCCCGAGCCAGGTTGTAACCGGCCAAACCCGTGCCGACGATCACGACAGGTGCGTTCATTCCTTTCTCCTTGTAGTACGGTTCTTGAATTGCGATTTAAATCAGCAATCAGCCGATTTCGATCATTTCGAAATCCATTTTGCCCACGCCGCAGTCCGGGCACAGCCAGTCTTCGGGGACGTCCTGCCACAGGGTGCCCGGCGCGATGCCGTCATCCGGCCATCCGTCTTTCTCGTCGTAGATCAGGCCACAGACGACACATTGCCACTTCTTCATTACTTGTTTCCTCAGGTCCAGGCGCGTTGGCCGACGGTCGATAGATGCAACCTTGCCGTGCGGCTCAGGGCGTTTTGTACTGATCAGCAGGCGCAGATGCAAGCATGATCGACGCATGGGCCTGGCGCACTCCGGCAAAAGTCCAGGGCACCATGGTAAGCTCGCCGCCTCATTAACTGCCAATAATGACCCTCCGTGCCGCATTCAAACGCCCTTCCCGATGCTTGCCGATGGCTGACCCAGAGCCTTCTGAGCCCACTGCCCGCGCCGCTGACACTCAACTGGCTGTTCGATGAAGGTTCGCTGACCCGGCGCCTGACGCGCCTGTCCGACGATGGCTTCAGCGTGACGCCGTTGTTCGAAGGCTGGCAGCCACTGCGAGACGACGAATGCGCCACCCTGGACTTGCCCGCCGCCAGCATCGGCTGGGTGCGCGAGGTGTATTTGCGTGGCCATGGCCAGCCGTGGGTGTTTGCCCGCAGCGTGGCGGCCCGCAGCGCCTTGCAGGGCGACGGCTTGCACATGGACGAGTTGGGCAGCCGGTCTCTCGGGGAATTACTGTTTTGTGACCACGCCTTCACGCGCCAGGCCATCGAGGTGTGCCGCTACCCACGGGAATGGCTGCCCCCGGCGGACCAGGCCGATCACCTGTGGGCACGCCGCTCGCGCTTCGACCGCGGGCCGCTGAGCGTGCTGGTGGCTGAAATCTTCCTGCCGCCCCTGTGGCAAGCCGTGCACGACCATCCGGAGCGTTTCTGATGTACCAGCGCCTGCTCAAATCCCTGAATCACCTGAACCCAAGGGCCTGGGACTTCATCCAGTTGACCCGCATGGACAAGCCCATCGGCATTTACCTGCTGCTGTGGCCCACGCTGTGGGCGCTGTGGATAGCCGGCAAGGGTTCGCCATCGCTGCTCAATATCCTGATCTTCGTGCTCGGCGTGATACTCACTCGGGCCGGCGGTTGCGTCATCAATGACTGGGCCGACCGCAAGGTCGACGGCCATGTGAAGCGCACCGAACAGCGCCCGCTGGTCAGCGGCAGGATCAGCTCGAAAGAGGCCCTGGTGTTCTTCGCGGTGCTGATGGTCATCAGTTTCCTGCTGGTGCTGCTGACCAACTCCATGACGATCTGGCTGTCTCTGGGCGGCCTCGCGCTGGCGGCCAGCTACCCGTTCATGAAGCGCTACACCTATTACCCGCAGGTGGTATTGGGCGCGGCGTTCTCGTGGGGCATGCCGATGGCGTTCACCGCCGAGACGGGCAGCCTGCCCGCCGCTGCCTGGCTGCTGTACATCGCCAACCTGTTGTGGACGGTGGGTTACGACACGTACTACGCCATGACCGACCGCGACGATGACCTGAAAATCGGGGTCAAATCCACCGCGATTCTGTTCGGCGATGCCGACCGGGTGATCATCCTGACCCTGCAGGGCCTGGCACTGGTGTGCCTGTGGCTGGCGGGGATGCGTTTTGAGCTGGGCGGCTGGTTCCACCTGGGCTTGCTGGCGGCGGCCGGGTGTTTTGCCTGGGAGTTCTGGTACACCCGGGACAAGGACCGGCTCAAATGCTTCAAGGCGTTTTTGCACAACCACTGGGCCGGGTTGGCGATTTTTGTCGGGATTGTCGCGGACTACGGATTTCGGTGAGAGGCCAAGCCCCTCACCCTTATCCGGCTCACATCAAGGCTTGGCGACCTTCCACGCCCCGTCCATTTTGCCTTCGCCGGTCATGTCACCGGCCTTCTTGTCCATGATGAAGGTGTAGAGCGGCTTGCCGCTGTAGGCCCACTGGCTTTTCTGGTCGTCACGGGTGATCACGGTCCACTTGCCCATGGGCTTGTCGGTGGATTCGGCCATCAACGGCGGCCAGTTGGTGGCGCACTTGTCGTTGCACATGGATTTGCCATCAGCGTCCTTGGCAAAGGTGTAGAGGGTCATGCCGTTGTGGTCCACCAGCATCCCGTCTTTTGTCATCGCCGGGTCTGCCGCAAACGCCAGTGTCGGCAGCGTTAACGCGGCCGTTACCAGCAGGGCTTTCCAGGAAAAAGTACTGTGAGTCATGGGAACCTTCCTTTTGTGGTTGTCAGGATTCGGACCCAAAGCGTAGTCCAGAGAGGCAAGGATTGCCCAAGCGACTAAATTACTGTCACACGACTGCAATAATTCCGTTATCTAATGCGGCGCAAGACAGTTAAATGACAAGAGGATTTAGCATGGTTGGCAGGAGCATTCTGATCGTTGACGACGAAGCGCCCATTCGCGAGATGATCGCCGTTGCGTTGGAAATGGCCGGCTATGACTGCCTGGAGGCGGAGAACTCCCAGCAGGCCCATGCCATTATCGTCGACCGCAAGCCGGACCTGATCCTGCTGGACTGGATGCTGCCCGGCACCTCCGGCATCGAACTGGCCCGCCGCCTCAAGCGTGACGAGCTGACCGGGGATATCCCGATCATCATGCTCACCGCCAAGGGCGAAGAGGACAACAAGATCCAGGGCCTGGAAGTCGGCGCCGATGACTACATCACCAAGCCCTTTTCCCCACGGGAACTGGTCGCCCGTCTGAAAGCCGTTCTGCGCCGTGCCGGCCCCACCGATGGTGAAGCGCCTATCGAAGTCGACGGCCTGATCCTTGACCCGATCAGCCACCGCGTAACCATCGACGGCAAACCCGCCGAGATGGGCCCCACCGAATACCGCCTGCTGCAATTCTTCATGACCCACCAGGAGCGCGCCTACACCCGCGGCCAACTGCTGGACCAGGTCTGGGGCGGCAACGTGTATGTGGAGGAGCGCACCGTCGACGTGCATATCCGCCGCCTGCGCAAAGCCTTGGGCGACGCTTACGAGAATCTGGTACAAACCGTGCGCGGCACCGGCTACCGGTTTTCCACCAAAGGCTGAGCCAGCCCGAACTGCCCAGACAGCTGAAAGGACGCGTGTTTAAGTGAACCAAAACTGGCATGGCACCCTGATCCGCCACATGCTCCTGTTGATCACCGGCTGCCTGCTGGTGGGCCTGGTCAGCGGCTATTACGGCTGGAGCCTGGCCGTCGGCCTGGGCCTTTACCTGGGCTGGACCCTCAAGCAACTGCTGCGCCTGCACGAATGGCTGCGCCAGCACAAACCCGACGAAGCACCACCCGACGGCTACGGCCTGTGGGGCGAGGTGTTCGACAGCATCTACCACTTGCAACGCCGCGACCAGCGTGTACGCGGGCGCCTGCAAGCGGTGATCGACCGGGTGCAGGAGTCCACCGCCGCACTGAAAGACGCGGTGATCATGCTCGACAGCGACGGCAACCTGGAATGGTGGAACCGCGCCGCAGAGACCTTGCTGGGTCTCAAGACGCCCCAGGACAGCGGCCAGCCGGTGACCAACCTGGTGCGCCACCCGCGTTTCAAGGAGTATTTCGAGCAGGACAACTACGAAGAAGCCCTGGAAATCCCGTCACCGACCAACGACCGCGTGCGTATCCAGCTGTACCTGACGCGCTACGGCAATAACGAACATTTGATGCTGGTGCGCGATGTCACACGCATCCATCAGCTGGAACAGATGCGCAAGGACTTCGTCGCCAACGTCTCCCACGAACTGCGCACACCGCTGACGGTGATCTGCGGTTATCTGGAGACGCTGCTCGATAACGTCGAAGACGTGAACCCGCGCTGGACCCGTGCCCTGCAACAGATGCAGCAGCAAGGCTCGCGCATGCAAACCCTGCTTAACGACCTGCTGTTGCTGGCCAAGCTGGAAGCCACCGATTACCCCTCGGACAACCATCCGGTGCCGGTGCAAAGCCTGTTGCAGACGATCAAGAGCGACGCCCAGGCATTGTCCGGGCAGCGTGAACAGCAGATCACCCTTGAAGCCGACCCATCGATACTGCTCAAGGGCAGCGAGGGCGAGTTGCGCAGCGCGTTTTCCAACCTGGTGTTCAACGCCGTCAAATACACCCAGGACAAAGGCAACATCCGCATCCGCTGGTGGGCCGACGACCAGGGCGCACACCTCAGCGTGCAGGACTCCGGGATGGGCATCGACGCCAAGCATTTGCCGCGCCTTACCGAGCGTTTCTACCGCGTCGACTCCAGCCGCAACTCCAACACCGGCGGCACCGGGCTCGGCCTGGCCATCGTCAAACATGTGCTGCTGCGCCATCGCGCGCGGCTGGAAATCAGTAGCGTGCTCGGCCACGGCAGTACCTTTACCTGCCATTTCCCGCCGGCCCAGGTGACACATTCCCGGGTCCTTCATCAGGACGAGTGACCCTCCGCCCGGCAGCCGCCACTAGGCAAGCGCCCCGTCAGCCGCTACATTGGCGGACTTGCGCCTGCCTTTCAGGCCCACCTGCTCACCCTTTTCGATTAGACGGAACCCGCAAAACCCCATCATGGACCCTTCCCCTGGCATCACCCTCGCGACACTCTTCGCCGACTTCGGCATGATTCTTTTTGCACTGATCCTGGTACTGCTCAACGGCTTTTTCGTTGCGGCGGAATTTGCCATGGTCAAACTGCGCTCGACCCGGGTCGAGGCCATCGCCCACAAGAACGGCTGGCGCGGGCAGATCCTGCGCACCGTACACAGCCAGCTCGACGCCTATCTGTCGGCCTGCCAGTTGGGTATCACCCTCGCCTCCCTGGGCCTGGGCTGGGTCGGTGAGCCGGCCTTCGCGCACATCCTCGAGCCGTTGCTGGGGGCGATCGGTGTGCAGTCGCCGGAAGTGATCAAGGGCGTGTCGTTCTTTGCCGCCTTCTTCGTGATCTCGTACCTGCACATCGTGGTTGGTGAACTGGCGCCCAAGTCCTGGGCCATTCGCAAGCCCGAGTTGCTGTCGCTGTGGACCGCCGTGCCGCTGTACCTGTTCTACTGGGCCATGTACCCGGCGATCTACCTGCTCAACGCCAGTGCCAACGCCATCCTGCGCATCGCCGGCCAAGGCGAGCCTGGCCCGCACCACGAGCACCATTACAGCCGTGAAGAACTGAAACTGATCCTGCACTCCAGCCGTGGCCAGGACCCGAGCGACCAAGGCATGCGCGTGTTGGCCTCCGCCGTGGAAATGGGCGAGCTGGAAGTGGTGGACTGGGCCAACTCCCGGGAAGACCTGGTGACCCTGGACTTCAACGCACCGCTCAAGGAAATCCTGGCGCTGTTCCGTCGCCACAAGTTCAGCCGTTACCCGGTGTACGACGCCGTGCGCAACGAGTTCGTCGGCCTGCTGCACATCAAGGACCTGCTGCTGGAACTGGCGGCCCTGGACCACATTCCCGAGTCGTTCAACCTGGCCGAGCTGACCCGCCCGCTGGAACGCGTATCGCGCCATATGCCGCTGTCGCAACTGCTCGAGCAGTTCCGTAAAGGCGGCGCGCACTTCGCCCTGGTGGAAGAGGCCGACGGCAAGGTCATCGGCTACCTGACCATGGAAGACGTGCTGGAAGTACTGGTAGGCGACATCCAGGACGAACACCGCAAGGCCGAGCGCGGCATCCTCGCTTACCAGCCGGGCAAATTGCTGGTGCGTGGCGACACGCCGCTGTTCAAGGTGGAGCGCCTGCTGGGCGTCGACCTGGACCACATCGAAGCCGAAACCCTGGCCGGGCTGATCTACGACACCCTGAAGCGGGTGCCGGAAGAGGAAGAAGTGCTGGAAGTCGAAGGCCTGCGCATCATCATCAAGAAGATGAAAGGGCCGAAGATCGTGTTGGCCAAGGTGCTATTGCTCGACTAGGGCACACCCCTTGTAGGAGCGAGCTTGCTCGCGAAGGACGTTAACGATAACGCTGGGACCCTGACACCCGGCAGCGCCCTCAGGTTTTTCGCGAGCAAGCTCGCTCCTACAAAAGCCTTATCGCGTGCCCAGCGCAAAGTTGGGCAACGCCTGCACCGGCTGGTTGAATTCATAGGGAATCGACACCAGCCCCGACGCCGTCGTGCGCTGCACCACAAAATGCAGATGCGGCCCGCTGCTGTTACCGGTATTGCCCGACAGCGCCAGCGGGCTGCCCACCGCCACGCGCTGCCCTTCCCTGACGCTGACCGACCCTTGCTTGAGGTGCAGGTACACGCCTTGCGTGCCGTCATCGTGCTGCACCCGCACGAAATTGCCCGATGGATCGCTGCCGCGCCCGCTCTGCTCGTTCTCGGTTTTCAGTACGACACCGCCACGTGCCGCGATGATTGGCGTGCCTTCAGGCATGGCAATGTCCATCGCATAACGGCTTTTGAGCTCAGAGTGGCTGAAGGTACCGTTGGGGCCTTGGGTGAGACGGAACGGCCCGCCACGCCAGGGCAAGGGATAACGATAGGAAGCGGGTTGCGACGGATATACAGGCTTGGGAATCACCCGCTCCTGATACACAAACGCCTGCGCCCCGGGCGTGTACCGGTCGCTGAAGACCACAGCGCCGTCGGCGTCGATGGATTTGTAGAGGGTCATGGACATCGCCGGCATGACAACGGCGAACAGTCCACACAACAGCAGTGAGCGCACGAGCATCGGGTTGGCCTGCCAGGGACGACTGAATGGCAGGCTAACAAGGGATCATGACAGTGCTATGTGAACCCTCCACTGCCCCTGTGGCGAGGGGGCTTGTCCCCCGTTGGGCTGCGCAGCGGCCCCAGTAGAGTTATCGCGCAGGGTCAGGCAGAACTCAATTACAGGGTTTGGGGCCGCTACGCAGCCCAACGGGGGACAAGCCCCCTCGCCACAGGTTTTTTGGAGACCCCATCAAGTCACGCACCCGGCACAAAATGCTTCTGTGCGGTCCCGCGGGCGATCAGCCGCGAAATGTAGTCAAGCTTCTGCGCATCCTGGTCGATAAACCGGAAGGTCAGTTGCAGCCAGTCACTGTCGGGCTTGGGCTCGTAGGCCACCACGGCATGCAGGTAGCCATTCAGACGCGCCACTTCAGCGTTCTCACCCTGCTCCAGGTCGAGCACGGCGCTTTCCAGTACCTGAGGCAGGATTTCACCACGACGCACCACCAGCAGCGCCTCCTTGATGCTCAGGGCCTTGATCACACACTGCTGGGTGCCACTGGACAGGCGCAACTGGCCCTGGCCACGACCGCTGGCAGGCGACGCTGCCGCAGCCACCTGCACCGGCGGGCTGTTGAGCAGGCCTTTGCTGGGCGCCGCCACCGGGGCCGGCTTGACTGCGTCAGGCTTGCCACCAGTGAGGGCGCTGAGGGAATCGTTACCGAACGCCGAGTTCATCTTGGTCGGTGCGCTGGCGATCAGCGCGTCGAGGCGGCCAATCTTGTTCAGTGCCTGCTTGACCTTGTTCAGCAACTGCTCGTTGGTGAATGGCTTGCTGACGTAGCCGGAAACCCCGGCCTGGATCGCCTGCACCACGTTTTCCTTGTCGCCACGGCTGGTCACCATGACGAAAGGCATGGCTTTGAGATGAGGCTGTTCACGGCACCAGGTCAACAGTTCCAGGCCGGACATTTCCGGCATTTCCCAGTCGCACAGCACCATGTCGAAGGTTTCGCGCATCAGGATGGCCTGGGCCTTTTTGCCGTTCACCGCATCTTCGATCTTGATCCCCGGGAAGTAGTTACGCAGGCACTTCTTCACCAGGTCGCGAATAAACGAGGCGTCATCCACCACCAATACACTGACTTTGCTCATCGACCCTTCATCCTATAAAAACCCCGGCAAGCATAACGCTTCGCTGATGGCGTTTTGCCAAAAATTCCAACACCACAAACGAAAACGCCCGACCAAAGGCCGGGCGTTTATTTCTCGGGCAATCTTACTTATCGTCAGGAACGCCCGGAACATTAGGGATTTGATCGGTCGTACCTTCAACTTCTGCTTTCATCCGCTTGAGGCCCATGTGCCGCACGTCAGTACCCCGCACCAGGTAAATCACCAGTTCCGAGATGTTGCGTGCGTGGTCGCCGATGCGTTCCAGCGAACGCAGTACCCAGATGATGCTCAGTACCCGCGAGATAGAGCGCGGGTCTTCCATCATGTAGGTCGCCAGTTCGCGCAGCGCCGTCTTGTATTCGCGGTCGATGGTCTTGTCGTATTGAGCCACCGACAACGCCAGCTCGGCGTCGAAACGGGCAAACGCGTCGAGGGCGTCGCGAACCATGTTGCGCACCTGGTCACCGATGTGGCGCACTTCGACATAACCACGCGGCGCTTCGCCTTCCTCACACAACTGGATGGCGCGGCGGGCGATCTTGGTGGCTTCGTCACCGATGCGCTCCAGGTCGATCACCGACTTGGAGATGCTGATGATCAAACGCAGGTCGGACGCCGCCGGCTGACGACGGGCCAGGATGCGCAGGCATTCTTCGTCGATGTTGCGTTCCATCTGGTTGATCTGGTCATCGATCTCGCGCACTTGCTGGGCCAGGCCCGAGTCGGCCTCGATCAGCGCGGTAACGGCGTCGTTGACTTGCTTCTCCACCAGCCCGCCCATGGCCAGGAGGTGGCTGCGCACCTCCTCAAGCTCGGCGTTGAACTGCGCGGAGATGTGATGGGTAAGGCCTTCTTTGCTAATCATGTTGGCGTCCTTGGAACGTCCAGTAAGGTGCGGTCGACCGCAGCATCAGTTCAGTGAGCAACCAGCCACCTGCTAGCCGTAGCGACCGGTGATGTAGTCTTCGGTCTGCTTCTTCGCCGGGTTGGTGAACAGGGTATCGGTGTCGCCAAATTCCACCAGCTTGCCCATGTACATGAACGCGGTGTAGTCGGAAACCCGCGCCGCCTGTTGCATGTTGTGGGTCACGATGACGATGGTGAACTTGGATTTGAGTTCGTAGATCAGCTCTTCGACTTTCAACGTGGAGATGGGGTCGAGTGCCGAGCACGGTTCATCGAGCAGCAGCACTTCCGGCTCCACGGCGATGGTGCGGGCGATCACCAGACGTTGCTGCTGGCCGCCGGACAACCCGAGGGCCGACTCGTGCAGGCGGTCCTTGACCTCGTCCCACAGCGCCGCGCCTTTCAGTGCCCACTCAACGGCTTCGTCGAGGACGCGCTTTTTGTTGATGCCCTGGATGCGCAGGCCGTAGACCACGTTTTCGTAGATGGTCTTGGGAAACGGGTTGGGCTTCTGGAACACCATGCCCACCCGGCGCCGCAGCTCGGCCACGTCTTCGCCCTTGCGGTAGATGTTGGTGCCGTACAGGTTGATCGCGCCCTCGACGCGGCAGCCGTCCACCAGATCGTTCATCCGGTTGAAGGTGCGCAGCAGGGTCGACTTGCCGCAACCGGACGGGCCGATGAAGGCGGTCACGCGCTGCTTCGGAATGTTCATGCTGACGTCGTACAGCGCCTGCTTGTCGCCGTAGTACAGGCTCAGGCCCGGTACTTCGATGGCCACGGTTTCCTGGGCCAGGCTCAGGCTCTGCTTGTCGCGACCCAGGGCTGACATGTTGATGCCGTGGGAATGGGTTTCATGTTGCATGGGATGCTCCCTGTGCTACCAATTCGTTTTGTGGGAGCGGGCTTGCTCGCGAAGGCGTCAGGTCAGTTGACCCATGTATGACTGATACACCGCATTCGCGAGCAAGCCCGCTCCCACATTTAGTCCGCGTTCACTTCAATTAACTGTCCAGCGCTTTGTATTTTTCGCGCAGGTGGTTACGAATCCACACCGCCGACAAGTTGAGCGTGGCGATCACCAGCACCAGCAGCAAGGCGGTGGCGTACACCAGCGGCCGCGCGGCTTCGACGTTGGGGCTCTGGAAGCCGACGTCATAGATATGGAAGCCCAGGTGCATGATCTTCTGGTCCAGGTGCAGGTACGGGTAGTTGCCGTCCACCGGCAGCGACGGCGCCAGTTTCACCACACCCACCAGCATCAGCGGCGCCACTTCACCCGCGGCGCGGGCCACGGCGAGGATCATGCCGGTCATCATCGCCGGGCTGGCCATCGGCAGCACGATCTTCCACAGCGTTTCCGCCTTGGTCGCGCCCAGTGCCAAAGAACCTTCACGTACGGTGCGAGGAATCCGCGCCAGGCCTTCTTCAGTGGCCACGATCACCACCGGTACCGCCAGCAGCGCCAGGGTCAGGGATGCCCAGAGCAGGCCAGGCGTACCAAAGGTCGGTGCCGGCAAGGCCTCGGCGAAGAACAGCCGGTCAACCGAGCCGCCCAGTACGTACACAAAGAAGCCAAGGCCGAACACGCCGTAAACGATGGCGGGTACACCGGCCAGGTTGTTCACCGCGATGCGGATGATCCGCGTCAGGGTGTTCTGCTTGGCGTATTCACGCAGGTACACCGCCGCCAGCACGCCGAACGGGGTCACGATCATCGCCATGATCAGGGTCATCATCACGGTGCCGAAGATCGCCGGGAAAATCCCGCCTTCGGTGTTGGCTTCCCGTGGATCGTCGCTGAGGAATTCCCAGACCTTGCTGAAGTAGAAACCAACCTTGGTCATGTAGCCCATGGCGTTCGGCTGGTAAGCGTGCACCACCTTGCCAATGCCGATTTCGATTTCTTTGCCGTTGGCATCGCGGGCGGTCAGGCTGTCGCGGTTGAACTGGGTATGCAGGTCGGCCAGGCGGGCTTCGATATCCTTGTAGCGGTTGTTCAGTTCGGCGCGGCCGCTGTCCATGTCGGCCTGGGCGGTGGCGTCCAGCTTGCCTTCCAGCTCCAGCTTGCGACCGTGCAGGCGGATGCGTTCGAGGCCGGCGTTGATGGCGCCGATGTCGGACTTCTCGAGGGTCTTGAGCTGGGCCGCGAGCTTGTTGACGCGGTCCACGCGGGCTTGCAGTTCCGGCCAGGCCGCCTCGCCTTCGGCGATCACCTTGCCGTCCTGCTTGACGTTGACCAGGGTGCCGTAGAAGTTGCCCCACTCACGACGCTCGATGGCCATCAACTCGACCGGCTTGGTCTGGTTGGTCAGCCACTCGCCGACGATCCAGGTGAAGTCATTGCCGTTCAAGTCACGGTTGCCGACCTTGATCAGCTCGCGGGTCATGAACTCCGGGCCTTGGTCCGGCACCGGCAAGCCAGCGCTTTTCAGTCGCTCGCGGGGCACTTCTTCTTTCTGCACCACTTCGCCGACGACGATGTGATTTTCCTGGCCAGGCACGTTGTAGTTGGCCTGGATCAGGTCGGCCGGCCAGAAGTGGCCCAGGCCACGCACGGCGATCACGGCCAGCAGACCAATGGTCATGATGACCGCGATGGACACCGCGCCACCGCTGATCCAGACGCCTGGGGCGCCGCTCTTGAACCATCCATTCAGGGAGTTCTGTTTCACAGACTTCTACCTTTCTTAAAGCGACGAGTATTTCTTGCGCAGACGCTGACGAATCAGCTCGGCGAGGGTGTTCATGATGAAGGTGAACAGCAGCAGCACCAGCGCCGAGAGGAACAGCACGCGGTAGTGGCTGCCGCCGACTTCCGATTCGGGCATTTCCACCGCGACGTTGGCTGCCAGGGTGCGCAGGCCTTCAAACAGGTTCATCTCCATCACCGGCGTGTTGCCGGTGGCCATCAGCACGATCATGGTTTCACCGACCGCGCGGCCCATGCCGATCATCAGCGCCGAGAAGATGCCCGGGCTGGCGGTCAGGATCACGACGCGGGTCATGGTCTGCCATGGCGTGGCGCCCAGGGCCAGGGAGCCGAGGGTCAGGCCGCGCGGCACGCTGAACACGGCGTCTTCGGCGATGGAGTAGATGTTCGGGATCACCGCGAAACCCATGGCCAGGCCGACTACCAGGGCGTTGCGCTGGTCGTAGGTGATGCCCAGGTCGTGGGAGATCCACATGCGCATGTCGCCGCCGAAGAACCAGGTTTCCAGGTACGGGCTCATGTACAACGAGAGCCAGCCCACAAACAGGATGACCGGGATCAGGATCGCGCTTTCCCAGCCATCCGGGACCCGCAGGCGGATCGACTCAGGCAGGCGGCTGAAGACGAAGCCGGCCACCAGGATGCCAATCGGCAGCAGCATCAGCAGGCTGAAAATCCCCGGCAAATGCCCTTCGACATACGGCGCCAGGAACAGGCCGGCGAAGAAACCGAGGATCACCGTCGGCATCGCTTCCATCAACTCGATCACCGGCTTGACCTTGCGGCGCAGGCTCGGGGCCATGAAGTAAGCGGTGTAGATCGCAGCGGCAACGGCCAGTGGCGCGGCCAGCAGCATGGCGTAGAACGCGGCCTTCAGGGTACCGAAGGTCAGGGGCGCCAGGCTCATCTTGGGTTCGAAATCGGTGTTGGCGGCGGTCGATTGCCAGACGTATTTAGGTTCGTCGTAGTTTTCGTACCAGACCTTGCTCCACAGCGCGCTCCAGGAAACTTCCGGGTGCGGGTTGTCCAGCAGCAGCGGTTGAAGCTTGCCGCCGGCCTCGACGATCACCCGGTTGGCCCGTGGCGACATGCCGAAGATACCGTTGCCGTCGACCACCTGGTCCACCAGCAACGTACGGTGGGCAGTGCTGTGGAACACACCGAACTTGCCGGAAGCGTCGAGGGCGGTGAAGCCTTTGCGACGTTCTTCAGCAGTGATTTCAACGATAGGCGCGGTGCCCATCTGGAAGGTACGGATCTGCTTCAGGCGTTGTTCGCCGTCCGGGTCGCGGGCCATGAACCACTGCGCCAGGCCACCGCTGGAGTTACCGATGATCAGCGAGATGCCGCCCACCAGTTGGGTGCTGGCCGTGACTTGCGCCACGCCGTCTTCCAATAATTTGTAGCGACCGTTGAGGCTCTTGTCCCGCAGGCTGAAAACGTCGGCCTGGGCGCGACCGTTGATCACGTACAGCCACTGCTGGCGCGGATCAACGAAGATGGCTTTGACCGGCTCGGTCATTTGCGGCAGCTCGATGCGTTTCTGCTCGGTGGTGACTTCCTCGGTCATCATGTTTTCTTCACGGCTGATGGACAGCACGTTCAGATGGGCACCACTGGAACCAGCCACCACCAGCGTCGAGTCGGTCGCATTCAAGGCGACATGCTCAAGGGAGCGGCCCTGTTCGTCGAGGACGATCGGTGTTTCGCCGTAAGGGTATTCGACGGCGGGCGAGATGGTCTTCTTGCCGTCCGGGTACGACACTTTATAGGTGTGGCGGAACACCAGGGACTGGCCGTTGGACAGGCCCAGGATCACCAGCGGGCTGCCGGGCTGGTCTTCACCAATGGAGGCGACTGTCACGCCCGCCGGCAACGGCAGGTCAACGCGCTTGAGTTCGGCACCCGTGTCAACGTTGAAGAACAGCGCCTGGCCCTTGTCGGAAACCCGCATGGCGACCTGGTTCTGTTCTTCCATGGAGATCATCAGCGGCTTGCCGGCGTCCTGCAGCCAGGCAGGCGCCAGGGCCTCTTCCTTGGTCAGGTTGGCGCCGTGGAACAGCGGGGCGACCACGTAGGCGAGGAAGAAGAAGATCAAGGTGATCGCGCCCAGGACGGCGAGGCCGCCAATCAGCACGTACCAGCGGGTCAGGCGATCCTTGAGCGCGCGGATGCGGCGCTTGCGTTGCAGCTCAGGCGTATTGAAATCAATGCGCTTGGGGGGAGAAGTCGTCGTCATGGTGGAATTGGCCAGATCATTCATGCGCACACCCTAGCGATCCTGTATGACAGAAAGATGACAATGCAGTGACGCAAGAAATCCGCCGCGTAGCAGGGCTGGCAGCGGATTAAAAAATGGGAGGCGAGGTCCAGGTCTTACAGACCCCGCCCAGGCCTTGAACCGAGGTTAAACCGCGGTTCCAGGCAGGTTTACCGGCGGCTTATTTGCCACCTTCTTTCAGGCCCAGGTCAGCCAGTGCCTTGGCGGCAACTTTGGCTGGCAGCGGGATGTAGCCGTCTTTCACTACCACTTCCTGGCCCTGTTTGGACAGAACCAGCTTCACGAACTCGGCTTCCAGCGGGGCCAGAGGCTTGTTCGGGGCTTTGTTGACGTAGACGTAGAGGAAGCGCGACAGCGGGTATTTGCCGTTCAGGGCGTTTTCTTCGGTGTCTTCGATGAAGTCAGTGCTGCCTTTCTTGGCCAGGGCCACGGTTTTCACGCTGGCGGTTTTGTAACCGATGCCCGAGTAACCGATGCCGTTCAGCGAGGAGCTGATGGACTGCACAACCGACGCCGAACCAGGTTGTTCGTTCACGTTAGGCTTGTAGTCGCCTTTGCACAGGGCTTCTTCCTTGAAGTAGCCGTAGGTGCCGGATACCGAGTTGCGACCGAACAGTTGCACTGGCTTGTTGGCCAGGTCGCCGGTCACGCCCAGGTCGCCCCAGGTCTTGACGTCAGCCTTGGCGCCGCACAGACGAGTCGAGGAGAAGATCGCGTCGACTTGTTCCATGGTCAGGTGCTGGATCGGGTTGTCCTTGTGCACGAACACGGCCAGGGCATCCACGGCAACCGGGATCGCGGTTGGCTTGTAGCCGTACTTCTGCTCGAAGGCAGCCAGTTCGGTGTCCTTCATCTTGCGGCTCATCGGGCCCAGGTTGGAGGTGCCTTCAGTCAGTGCAGGAGGTGCAGTGGCGGAGCCGGCGGCCTGAATCTGGATGTTGACGTTCGGGTATTCCTTTTTGTAACCCTCAGCCCACAGGGTCATCAGGTTTGCCAGGGTATCGGAACCAACGCTGGACAGGTTGCCCGACACACCAGTGGTCTTCACGTAAGCCGGAATCGCCGGGTCAACACCAGCGGCTACCGCGTTAGCGGTCGCAACGCCAGCAGCGACAAAAGTCATTGCCGCCATCAAACGTTTCAGTTTCATGCCTTGCTCCTAGCAGATAGGGATAGTTGGATCGGGGCCAAGTATCGGTAGGCCGTGTGAACACTCTATGTCTGGAATATGACAATTAGATGAAAGGCCAGCATTTATGAAAAAGCTGACAGGAAGGAGAAACGCCAATAAATCCGGGGCTTGCGAGGAGGTTGGAGCGATTTCGTGGAAACAATCTGTAATCGTTGTAAGGCAAAATCTGTGGCGAGGGAGCTTGCTCCCGTTGGGTCGCGTAGCGGCCCCCAGAATGGAACGGCTGCGCAGTTCAACGGGAGCAAGCTCCCTCGCCACAAGGTTGTCCGGCAGTTTTCAAAAACGTGTCAGCGCCCGCGCTTCCACAGGTACCCACCCACCGCCATCCCCATCACGCACAGGGCCGCCACGTAGTAAGCAGGGCCCATCGGGCTTTCCTTCATCAGCAGCGACACCGCTAACGGCGTCAGGCCACCGAATACGGCGTAGGCGACGTTGTAGGAGAACGACAAACCGCTGAAACGCACCACCGGCGGGAACGCTTTCACCATGACATAGGGCACCACGCCGATGGTGCCTACAAACAGGCCGGTCAAGGCGTACAGCGGGAACAGCCAGTCCGGGTGAGCCATCAGGCTGTGATAGAGCGTCCAGGACGTTGCCAGCAACAAGGCACAACCGATGATCAGCACGCGCCCGGCACCAAAACGGTCGGCCAGGGCGCCGGAAGCAATACACCCCAGGCTCAGAGTGACGATGGCCAGGCTATTGGCCTGCAGCGCCACCGTTGGGCTGAAGTGGTAGATCGTTTGCAGCACGGTCGGCGTCATCAGGATAACCACGACCACACCGGCCGACAGCAGCCAGGTCAACAGCATCGACAGTACGATGGCGCCACGATGGTCACGCAACACCGCGCGCAACGGCAGCTCGGCCGCCAGGGTCTTGCGCTGCTGCATCTCGGCGAAGATCGGGGTTTCGTGCAGCCAGCGACGCAGGTACACCGACAACAGGCCGAACACGCCACCCAGCAGGAACGGAATGCGCCAGGCGTAATCCGACACCTGTTCCGGGCTGTAGAGCGTGTTGATGGCGGTGGCCACCAGCGAACCCAACAGAATGCCGGCCGTCAGGCCGCTGGTCAGGGTGCCGCAGGCATAACCGATGTGACGGGGCGGCACGTGCTCGGACACGAACACCCACGCGCCCGGCACTTCACCGCCAATCGCCGCGCCCTGGATCACGCGCATCAGCAGCAACAGGATCGGCGCCCACAGGCCGATCTGCGCGTAGGTCGGCAGCAGGCCCATGATCAGGGTCGGCACGGCCATCATGAAGATGCTCAGGGTGAACATCTTCTTGCGCCCCAGCAGGTCGCCGAAGTGCGCCATGATGATCCCGCCCAGCGGCCGCGCCAGGTAGCCGGCGGCGAAGATGCCGAAGGTCTGCATCATGCGCAGCCATTCGGGCATGTCCGCCGGGAAGAACAGCTTCCCGACTACCGTCGCAAAAAATACGAAGATGATGAAGTCGTAGAACTCCAGCGCCCCGCCCAAGGCAGACAGCGACAGGGTTTTGTAGTCGTTGCGGGTCAGCGGGCGCGACGGTTGCGCACTGCTTGCGGGCACGGAGGACATGGCAAGGCTTCTCTTATAGTAGTCAGGACGGCAAGCCCGGGACTTGCGGCAGGCTTGGCAAGATAGCAAATCGCTTGAAAAAGCACAGCGTTGAGCCGTTAACAGTTCAGATCCGCGAAATATTTCCGTAGCAGACGTGCAATTAATATGAGCAGGAGCACAGTTGCCGGAAAAAGCCGCGATACAGCGTCTATTTACCGACCAAATGAGCGTCGGGAGGTCGTCGTGACGCCGACGGCTCGATATACTCGGCCCTTGCAAGCGCCAGACCCGCATCCTTGAGGGGCTGCTGTGCCAAAACGCCGTTGGTTATACGCCAGCCGATTTGGCAGAGTTTCCCTTTAGTACGCCTTACGAGAAACGCATCGAGCGGTGTATGTTGGTGCTGAAACGTTTTTCCAGAAGACGGCTATCCACTTGAAATACCCATGAAGCGTCACGGGTCAGAGGCACCGGCATGATCGAACTCGAACAAGAAGATCCTATCCCGCAAGGCGATCTCGCCCTGCAAATCACCGCACTCCCGCGTGAAACCAACGGTTTCGGCGACATCTTCGGCGGCTGGCTGGTCGCGCAGATGGACCTGGCCGGCACCGCCATGGCGAGCAAGGTTGCCGGTGGCCGCGTAGCCACCGTGGCGATTGATCGCATGGCATTCCTGGTGCCCGTGGCCGTCGGCGCGCAGTTGTCCTTCTATACCCAGGCCCTGGAAATCGGCCGCAGCTCGATCCAGATGATGGTCGAAGTGTGGAGCGACGACCCGCTGTCCAGCGAATGGCGCAAAGTCACCGAGGCGGTGTTTGTGTTCGTTGCCATCGATGGCAGCGGCCGCACCCGCTCGGTTCCGTCGCGGGCGCGTTAAACATCGCGACGTTTTGACGGTCCATTGCCCCATTGTCTGCCATTGAGAGCGCGCGCCTATGTCTACGCCCAACATTGAAACCGTAAAACTGGATGAGCTGAACGCTTGGCGCATCCGCCACAACGGCGCCGAATTGGTGGTGGCCCAGCAAGGCGCGCACATCGTGAGTTACCAGCGCACCGGCGAGAAGCCGCTGATCTGGCCCAACGATCAGGTGCTGTTCAAGAAAGGCAAAGGCATTCGTACCGGCGTGCCGGTGTGCTGGCCGTGGTTTGGCGTATTCGACCGCAACCCGCAGAGCGTCAAGGCCATGTACCAGGGCGCCGAGCCGGCCGGTGCCCATGGTTTCGTACGGACCGCGGACTGGACGCTGGCTGGCGTGGAAGCTGAAGGCACGGCGTTGCGGGTTGAGCTGGAACTGCCGGTGCCTGAAGGCGGCTTCCCGGGTTGGCCGCATCAGGTTGACCTGAAGATGAGCATCCTGCTGGATGATCAACTGCACATCCGCCTGACCAGCCACAACCACGGCGCCGAGACCGTCAGCCTCAGCCAGGCGCTGCACAGCTATTTTGCGGTCAGCGATGTACGCAACGTGCAGGTCGACGGCCTGGACGGGCGGGACTATATCGATACCGCCGACGGCTGGACCCAAAAGCAGCAATCCGGGCTGCTGCACTTCACCGCCGAGACCGACCGCATCTACCTCGACACCCCGACTCAAGTGAACATCGTCGATAAAGACTGGCAGCGCCGCGTTCAGCTCACCAGCATAGGCTCGCATTCGACGGTGATCTGGAACCCGTGGACCGAACGTGCCAAGGCCTTCAGTGACATGGCCGACGACGGCTGGCAGGGCATGTTGTGCATCGAGACCGCGAATGTGCTGGACGATGTGGTGACGCTGGCGCCGGGTGAAAGCCATACCCTGGGCGTGAGCATCAGCGGTATCGCCCTGTAACCCCAATCAAAAATGTGGGAGCGGGCTTGCTCGCGAATGCGGTGTTCCAGTTAGTGCATGTGCTGACTGACACACCGCATTCGCGAGCAAGCCCGCTCCCACATTAGGTTCTGCATCAGATCAGAGATCCGATTCCTTGACCGCCCGCACCTTCCCCGCATCCAACGCATACGCCGCATCGGCCAGGTCATTGTTGACCTTCTCCACCTTCAGCGTGCCCGTCACCCACAGCGGCGTGTAGATGTCATCCAGCTTCAAGCCCTTGGGATAACGCACCAGCACCAACTGGTTGGGCGGCGGTGGCGGCACGTGGATGCAGGCGCCCGGATAAGGCACCAGGAAGAACAGCGTGCTGCGGCCCTTGGCGTCGGTTTCCAGCGGCACGGGGTAGCCGCCAATGCGAATATTCTTGCCGTTCATGGCAGCCACCGTCTTGGTGGAATACATAACCGCCGGCAAACCCTTGCTCTGCTTCAGGCCACCCTTTGCGGTGAACGTGCCTTGGGCTTCCGGGGAGTTGTGGTCGATTTCCGGCATTTCTTCGAGGGCTTTCTGGTCCGACTTGGGCATCAGTTCCAGCCAGTCGGTTTCCGGCAGTTCGCCAGCGTGGGCCAACCCGGTGCATAGAAGAAGGGATAACAGAAGACGGCGCATGGAGAGGCTCGGCAAGGATTACAGTGCCGGCATTCTAGCCCTCTGCGCCTGCGCAGCGCAGAGGGCCTGGTCGCTAAATTACTTCTTTTTCAGCAGACCGTAGATCACCAGCAGCACCACGGCACCCACCAGCGCACCAATGAAGCCTGCACCCTGGCCCGCCTGATAGATGCCCAGTGCCTGGCCACCATAAGTCGCAACCAGCGAACCGGCGATACCCAGCAGGATGGTCATGATCCAGCCCATGCTGTCGTCGCCTGGCTTCAGGAAACGCGCCAGCAGGCCGACGATCAAACCGATAAAGATGGTCCCAATGATACCCATGGCATTTCCCTCTGATTGAAGTGAATTCAGTCAAAGCCTAGTCAGACTTTGGCTTCCTGCAATCAGAGGGTGGCGGGTACCAATGGTTCCGCCCGGCCTTGGGTTATTGCTCGGCGATCAGCGCTTCGACCTTGAGGATCTGCGCTTGCAGCGTCGCGCGATCCTTGCAGCGCAGGTTGGCGTGGCCGACCTTGCGCCCGGCCTTGAACGCCTTGCCGTAGTGATGCAGATGGCAGTCATCAATCGCGATCACGCGATCAACCGGCGGCACCACGCCGATGAAGTTGAGCATGGCGCTCTCGCCGACTTTTGCCGTGGAGCCCAATGGCAAGCCCGCTACCGCCCGCAGGTGGTTTTCGAACTGGCTGCACTCGGCGCCTTCGGTGGTCCAGTGCCCGGAGTTGTGCACGCGCGGGGCGATTTCGTTGGCCTTGAGGCCACCGTCGACTTCAAAGAACTCGAACGCCATCACGCCGACGTAATCCAGTTGCTTCAGCACACGGCTCGAATAATCTTCGGCCAGGGCTTGCAGCGGGTGATCGGTGCTGGCCACGGACAGCTTGAGGATGCCGCTGTCGTGGGTGTTGTGCACCAGCGGGTAGAAACGCGTTTCGCCATCGCGGGCACGCACGGCAATCAGCGAGACTTCACCGGTGAACGGCACGAAGCCTTCCAGCAGGCAGGCGACGCTGCCCAGTTCGGCGAAGGTACCGACCACGTCGGCGGCGGTGCGCAGGACTTTCTGGCCCTTGCCGTCGTAACCCAGGGTGCGGGTCTTCAACACGGCCGGCAGGCCGATGGAGGCGACCGCGGCGTCCAGGTCAGCCTGGGACTGGATGTCGGCGAAAGCCGGTGTCGGGATGCCCAGGTCCTTGAACATGCTCTTCTCGAACCAGCGGTCACGCGCGATGCGCAAGGCTTCGGCGCTCGGGTATACCGGCACGAACTGCGACAGGAAGGCCACGGTTTCAGCCGGGACGCTTTCAAACTCGAAGGTTACCAGGTCGACTTCATCGGCCAATTGGCGCAGGTGATCCGGGTCGCTGTAGTCCGCACGCAGGTGTTCACCCAGGGCAGTTGCACAGGCATCTGGTGCCGGATCCAGGAAAGCGAAGTTCATCCCCAGCGGCGTACCCGCCAGGGCCAGCATGCGGCCCAGTTGGCCGCCACCGATTACACCGATTTTCATCAATCAACCACCTCAGGCAATGCGTGGGTCTGGATTGTCCAGGACGCTGTCTGTCTGCTCAGCACGGAATTTTTTCAGCGCCGCGTGGAACTGCGGGTGCTTGGCGCCGAGGATGCTGGCGGACAACAAGGCAGCGTTGATCGCGCCGGCCTTGCCGATCGCCAGGGTAGCCACCGGAATACCGGCGGGCATCTGCACGATGGACAACAGCGAATCCACGCCCGAGAGCATCGACGACTGCACCGGTACGCCCAGCACTGGCAGGTGAGTCTTGGCCGCACACATGCCTGGCAGGTGAGCTGCGCCGCCGGCACCGGCGATGATTACCTCGATGCCACGGGATTCTGCTTCATCGGCATACTGGAACAGCAAATCCGGAGTGCGGTGGGCGGAAACCACCTTCACTTCGTAGGGAATGCCGAGTTTTTCCAGCATATCGGCGGTGTGGCTAAGGGTGGACCAATCGGACTTGGAGCCCATGATCACGCCAACCAATGCACTCATCGTCGTGCCTCTTCTCTCTGGGCGCCCGCAGGCGCGTCAAAAAACAACAAGCCACGCGGGAAATCCAGCGTGGCTTGTTGTACGAATTAAGGCCGGTTGGACCGGCCGAAGGCCGCGCAGTATACCGTAATAACGCAGATAAACAGCCCCTGGAATGACCATCTGTCTTACACCTCAAACAGGCGGTTTTATTGACTTCCAGGTCAGCGAACACACCAGAAAACTAATGTGGGAGCGGGCTTGCTCGCGAATGCGGTGGATCAGCCACAGATGGGTTGACTGACACTACGCTTTCGCGAGCAAGCCCGCTCCCACATTTGATCTGTGTGGGCTCAGGTATTCTGCGCCGCGCCGCCTTCCAGCTTGCGCCACAACAACCGCACGTTCGCCTTGCGCACCAACGCACAGCGATACAACCGGATCTCCAGCGGCACATGCCATTGCGGGCCGCCGCACACCACCAGTTCACCCCGGGCCAGCTCGGCGCGCACGCTCAACTGCGGCACCCAGGCAATGCCCAAGCCCTCAAGGGCCATGCTTTTCAGGCTGTCGGCCATGGCGGTTTCGTAAATCGTGGTAAAGCGCAGCGCCCGCTGGCGCAGCAACAGGTTTACCGAGCGCCCCAGGAAAGCCCCCGCGCTGTAGGCCAGCAGCGGCACGCTGCCCTCGCCTTCCAGGTCGAACAACGGCTTGCCGTCGGCATCGGCGGCGCACACCGGCAGCATCTCGGTGTTGCCCAAGTGCAGCGACGGGAAGATCTCCGGGTCCATCTGCATCGCCGCATCCGGGTCGTAGAACGCCAGCATCAAATCGCAGCCGCCTTCACGCAGCGCATGCACGGCGTCGCCCACGTTGGTGGCGACCAACCGCGTGGCGATGTTCAGCCCTTCGTTGCGCAACTGCGCGATCCAGCGCGGGAAGAAACCCAGGGCCAGGGAGTGCGCCGCCGCCACTTGCATGACTTCACCCTGCCCGCCTTCCAGGTGATGCAGGTGGCGCAGCACCTCGCCGAGCTGCTCGACCACGGTCCGCGCGGTGACCAGGAACAACTGCCCCGCCGCCGTCAGTTCGACCGGCGTGCGCGAGCGATTGACCAGGGTCAGCCCCAGCGCCGCCTCCAGGCTGCGGATGCGCCGACTGAACGCCGGCTGGGTGACGAAGCGCCGCTCAGCCGCCTGGGAGAAGCTGCGGGTGGCAGCCAGGGCGCTAAAGTCTTCCAGCCATTTGCTTTCAAGGTTCATCACATCCTCCCGGGGCACGCACCATTTTGGCACACACGTCCGTCATGGTAACGGGGTCACACCGACATTATGCCGTTTATGCATAGGCCAGTGTTTAACAGCATTGGCCCAAAATCTCCTGCAAGCCTAGCATTCACAGCGTTCCGGCCTAGCCCGGGTCCATATCGAGATGATTTCCGTCATGTCCTCCGCTGCATCTTTCCGCACAGAAAAAGACCTGCTTGGCGTACTCGAAGTACCCGCTCAAGCGTATTACGGCATCCAGACCCTGCGAGCGGTGAACAACTTCCGTCTCTCGGGCGTTCCGATTTCGCATTACCCGAAATTGGTGGTCGGCCTGGCAATGGTCAAGCAGGCAGCTGCTGACGCCAACCGCGAGCTGGGCCAACTCAGCGAAGCCAAGCACGCTGCCATCAGCGAAGCCTGTGCCCGTCTGATCCGCGGCGATTTCCACGAAGAGTTCGTGGTGGACATGATTCAAGGCGGCGCTGGCACTTCAACCAACATGAATGCCAACGAAGTCATCGCCAACATCGCGCTGGAGGCCATGGGCCACAGCAAGGGCGAATACCAATACCTGCACCCCAACAACGACGTGAACATGGCGCAGTCGACCAACGACGCCTACCCGACCGCGATCCGCCTGGGTCTGCTGCTGGGCCACGACGCGCTGTTGGCCAGCCTCGACAGCCTGATCCAGGCGTTCGCTGCCAAGGGTGAAGAATTCAGCCACGTCCTGAAAATGGGCCGTACCCAGCTGCAAGACGCCGTGCCGATGACCCTCGGCCAGGAATTCCGTGCCTTCGCCACCACCCTCGGTGAAGACCTGGCCCGCCTGAAGACCCTGGCGCCTGAGCTGCTGACCGAAGTGAACCTGGGCGGCACCGCCATCGGTACCGGCATCAACGCCGACCCGCGTTACCAGGCCCTGGCCGTCCAGCGCCTGGCGACCATCAGCGGCCAGCCGCTGGTACCGGCTGCCGACCTGATCGAAGCCACCTCCGACATGGGCGCTTTCGTGCTGTTCTCCGGCATGCTCAAGCGTACCGCGGTGAAGCTGTCGAAGATCTGCAACGACCTGCGCCTGCTGTCCAGCGGCCCACGCACCGGCATCAACGAAATCAACCTGCCGGCGCGTCAGCCAGGCAGCTCGATCATGCCCGGCAAGGTCAACCCGGTGATCCCGGAAGCCGTGAACCAGGTGGCGTTCCAAATCATCGGTAACGATTTGGCGCTGACCATCGCGGCCGAAGGCGGCCAGCTGCAACTGAACGTGATGGAGCCGCTGATCGCCTACAAGATCTTCGACTCGATCCGCCTGCTGCAACGCGCCATGGACATGCTGCGCGAGCACTGCATCGTCGGCATCACTGCCAACGAAGCCCGCTGCCGCGAGCTGGTGGAACACTCCATCGGCCTGGTCACCGCGCTGAACCCGTACATCGGCTATGAAAACGCCACCCGCATCGCCCGTATCGCCCTTGAAAGCGGCCGCGGCGTGCTGGAACTGGTGCGCGAAGAAGGCTTGCTCGACGACGCCATGCTCGACGACATCCTGCGCCCCGAAAACATGATTGCCCCACGCTTGGTGCCTCTGAAGGCCTAAGCGTTTGTTGCACCGCTCACCAGGTTGAGGGACTAGACACCTCTCACCTTTTGAGGGCCTGAAGGCTCGTTCTTCAGGCCCTTTTTTTTGCCTCAAGGTTGTGAAATGACGCCAATAAAAACTCCAAGATCGCCCAACAAACCCGCCTTGCCCGTAACGCCTTGGCTGAAACCTTTAATCGCCTCGTGCAGACGGATCACCCACTCCTAGGTATAGTGCCGCCCCTCTTCGCGTCAGCGGTCGTCGGTAACGAGACCCTGGGAAGCGCGAAACCGCATGAATAACAACACCCGCAAAAGGATTGGGGTCGAAGCGTCGTGCACTGCCTGGTGCCGAGCGATGCGTCGGACCGTCCTGCGTTTGCCATTAGAAAAATCAGCGAGGAACACTCCATGCTAGAAGTCATCAACGACTTCCTCTCAGGGAAAGTATTGATCGTGCTCATTGTCGGGCTCGGTGGTTACTTCACGATCCGCTCGCGTTTCGTTCAGTTGCGTCACTTTTTCCACATGTTTTCGGTGTTTCGCGACAGCCTGAAAAGCAGCGCCGGCCAGCTCAGTTCGTTCCAGGCGCTGATGCTCAGCCTCGCCGGGCGCGTGGGTGCCGGCAACATCGCAGGCGTCGGCATTGCCGTGACCCTGGGTGGCCCGGGCGCCGTATTCTGGATGTGGGTCACCGCACTGGTGGGCATGTCTTCGAGCTTTATCGAGTGCTCCCTCGGCCAACTGTACAAACGCACCGACGCTGAAGGCACCTACCGTGGTGGCCCGGCGTATTACATCCAGCACGGCCTGCACAAACGCTGGCTGGGCATGGTGATGGCGTTCCTGCTGCTGGTGACTTTCGGCTTCGCCTTCAATGGCCTGCAAGCCCACGCCGTAACCCACTCGCTGAACAACGCATTTGGCCTCGACACCACCTACACCGGCCTGGCCCTGGCGGTGTTGCTGGGCCTGGTGTTCATCGGCGGGATCAAGCGTATCGCCTCGATCGCCGACCTGCTGGTGCCGGTCAAGACCCTGGTCTACATCGCGGTGACCCTGTACGTGATCGTGCTGCAATTCGACCACGTGCCGGCCATGCTCGCGACCATCGTCAAGAGCGCTTTCGGCCTCGACCAGGCCTTCGGTGGCCTGGTGGGCAGCGCGATCATCATGGGTGTGAAACGCGGCGTGTTCGCCAACGAAGCCGGCCTGGGCAGTGCGCCTAACGTGGCGGCAGTCGCCTCGGTTGAACACCCGATCGCCCAAGGCGTGGTTCAGGCGTTCAGCGTGTTCCTCGACACCTTCGTCATCTGCACCTGCACCGCGCTGCTGATCCTGCTCTCGGGCTTCTACACCCCGGGCTTTGAAGGCGACGGCATTGCCCTGACCCAGAACTCCCTGGCGGCGGTGGTGGGTGACTGGGGCCGGATGTTCATCTCGGTGGCCCTGGCGTTGTTCGTGTTCACCTCGATCATGTACAACTACTACCTCGGCGAGAGCAACCTGCGCTTCATCGTAGGCGACAACCGCAAGGTGCTGATGGGCTACCGCGCGCTGGTGCTGGTGCTGATTTTCTGGGGTTCCATCGAGAACCTGAGCACCGTGTTCGCCTTCGCCGACATCACCATGACCATGCTGGCGTTCGTCAACCTGTTCGCCCTGGCGTTCCTGTTCAAGATCGCCATGCGCATCCTGAATGACTACGACGGCCAGCGTGCTGCGGGCATCAAGACCCCGGTGTTTGATTCCAGCAAGTTCCCGGACCTGGACCTGGACCGCAAGGCCTGGCCGGCGAATCCGGTGAAGCCTGAGCCAGCCGCTCAAGCGACGGCAGAACTGAACGCTCAAGCGCAACGCTAAACCTAGATAGATGACACGCCGCCCGGCCTTGGGCATGCTCTGGGCCCGGCGGCGTTTTTCGTTCAGGAGATTCTTCAATGCAACCAGCCAACAACGTCATGGTGCTCTACACCGGCGGCACCATCGGCATGCAGGCCAGCGCCAACGGCCTGGCCCCCGCTTCGGGGTTTGAAGCGCGCATGAGCGAAGCCCTCGCCCAACTGAATATGCCAGCCTGGCGCTTTCGGGAAATGTCCCCGCTGATCGACAGTGCGAACATGACCCCCGCCTATTGGCAGCGCCTGCGCGCCGCCGTGGTTGAGGCGGTGGACGAGGGTTGCGACGCCGTACTGGTGCTGCACGGCACCGACACCCTGGCCTACAGCGCCGCGGCCATGAGTTTCCAACTGCTGGGCCTGCCCGCGCCGGTGCTGTTTACCGGCTCGATGCTGCCGGCCGGTGTGCCCGACAGCGATGCCTGGGAAAACGTCAGCGGTGCGTTGGCAGCCCTGGGCCAAGGCCTGGCGCCTGGCGTGCAACTGTACTTCCACGGTGCACTGATGGCCCCGACCCGTTGCGCGAAAATCCGCAGTTTTGGTCGCCACCCGTTTGCCGCGTTGCAGCGTAACGGCGGCGTCGCCCAAGCCGAGTTGGTTCCGGCGGCGCTGCATTACCGCCAGCCCAAGGCGCTGGCCAATGTGGGTGTGCTGCCACTGGTGCCGGGCATCGCCGCCGCGCAATTGGACGCGTTGATCGACAGCGGCATCCAGGCGCTGGTGCTGGAATGCTTCGGCAGCGGCACCGGACCGAGCGACAACCCGCAGTTCCTCGCCAGCCTGCAGCGCGCGCAGGATAACGGCGTGGTCGTGGTGGCAATCACCCAATGCCATGAAGGCGGTGTGGAGCTGGACGTGTACGAAGCCGGCAGCCGCCTGCGGGGCGTCGGGGTGTTGTCGGGTGGCGGGATGACCCGTGAAGCCGCGTTCGGCAAGCTCAATGCGTTGATCGGCGCCGGGCTGGACACCGCCGAAATCCGCCGCCTGGTCGAACTCGACCTGTGCGGCGAACTGAGCTGACCGGCATATAACTTGCTCCTCTTCCAGCCATCCCCTGGCTGGAAGCACCCATGTTGCACTCCCACCTCACCACCCTCAATGCCGTCTCGTTGGTGCTCAATACCTTCAAGGCCGAAGGCCAACCCGCCGAGGCCTTGCTGGCCGGCAGCGGTATTTGCGCGGCGGACTTGAGCCGCGCCGACACCCGCATCACCACCAACCAGGAGATGCGCGTGTGCGCCAACGCCGTGGCCCTGCGCCGGGATATCGGCCTGGAGCTGGGCCGGCAAATGCACGTTTCTTCCTATGGCATGCTCGGTTACGCACTGCTCACCAGTGCCACCTTCGGTGACGCTTTGCGCCTGGCGCTGCGGTATCCGGCGCTGCTGGGAACACTTTTCGAGCTGGACCTTGAGGACGACGGCACGCGCATCTGGTTCAGCGCCGCGGATTACCGGGAAAATCCGGCGCTGGAAACGTTCAACGTCGAACTCTGCCTGGCCTCGTTGAAGGTGATCTGCGACGACCTGCTGGGGCATGCCCTGCCGCTGCTTGCGGCGCGCTTTGAACACGACGCCCCGGATTACCGCGCACGGTACGCCGAAATCTTTGCCTGCCCGCTGCAATTCGGCGCCATCGCCAACGCGTTTGCCTTCGACCGAAGCTGGCTGGACCAGCCCCTGCCATTAGCCGACGCCGTCACCCACCAGGCCATGGCCGAGCGCTGCCGCAAGCAAAACACCGAGTTCACCGGGCGCCAGGCCTGGCTGGGCAAGATTCGCCACCTGCTCGCCAGCCAACTTAGCGCCGCGCCGGGCGTCGACGGCCTGGCCGAGCAGATGAACTGCTCCCCGCGCACGCTACGCCGGCACCTGCATGACTTGGGCTGCAGCTATCAGGAGTTGCTGGACGAGCTACGCTTCGAGCGGGCCAAGCGATTGCTGGGCGAGGATGAGCTGCCCATTTACCGAATTGCCGAGGCGCTGGGCTTCAGCGAAACCGCGAGTTTCCGTCACGCCTTTGTTCGCTGGAGCGGCGTCGCACCCAGCCAGTTCCGCCCCTGAAGCCACTTGCTGGGGCACGGCCGCGCCATTTCGGGGCGAATTGCGGTCACACACTTTGGCCATATTTATCCCCTTTTGGCCGCTCCTGCCATTCTCATTAATCCCACCCGCCGCAAGACTGGACTCACCGATTCAGCCTGCGGAGAACAACAATATGCTGACGATCTACTCGGACGATCACCACCTGCACCATGGCCGGTGCGAGTTGATGGACGGGCAACTGATGCCCTGTTTCGAAATGCCCTCGCGCGCCGACCATGTGTTGCAACGGGTCAAGGACCGCGAACTGGGCCCGGTGCAAGCGCCTGAGGATTTTGGCCTGGCGCCGCTGCAACGTATTCACAGCCCCGCGTACCTGGACTTCTTCAAAGGCGCCTGGCAACGCTGGACGGCATTTGGCCAGGACGGAGACTTGCTGCCCTACACCTGGCCCGCACGCACCTTGCGCCGGGTCATCCCCACCAGCCTGCACGGCCAGCTCGGCTATTACAGTTTCGACGGCGGCGCGCCGATCACCGCCGGCACCTGGCAAGCGGCCTACAGCGCGGCGCAAGTCGCTCTCACCGCGCAACAGGCGATCCAGCAAGGCGCCCGCAGTGCCTTCGCCCTGTGCCGTCCGCCCGGGCACCACGCCGCCAGCGACTTGATGGGCGGATATTGCTACCTCAACAACGCGGCGATCGCAGCCCAGGCGTTTCTCGACCAGGGCCACACAAAGGTGGCCATCCTCGACGTGGACTACCACCACGGCAACGGTACCCAGTCGATTTTCTACGAGCGCGACGATGTGCTGTTCACCTCGATCCACGGCCATCCGGAGGCGGAATTTCCGTTCTTCCTGGGCTACGCCGACGAGTTGGGCGAAGGCGCCGGTGAGGGTTTCAACTTCAACTATCCGTTGCCCGCAGGTTCTGGCTGGGACCGCTGGAGCGCCGCGCTGGAGCAGGCCTGCGGGGATATCGAGCGCTACGGCGCCGACATCATCGTGGTCTCGCTGGGCGTCGACACCTTCAAGGACGACCCTATCTCCCAGTTCAAGCTCGACAGCCCCGACTACCTGGCGATGGGCGCGCGAATCGCCCGCCTCGGCAAACCGACGCTGTTTGTGATGGAAGGCGGCTACGCCGTGGAAGAAATCGGCATCAATGCCGTCAACGTTCTCGAAGGTTTTGAGGGATTCGCCCAATGAACATGCTCAAGCATCTCGTCCTCTGCGCCGCCGTGCTGAGCGGGGCCGCGCACGCCGAAGAAAGAACCCTGCGGGTCTACAACTGGTTCGACTACATCACGCCCAAGGCCCTGGAGGATTTCAAGGCGCAGAACCCCAGCGTCAAGCTGGTCTACGACATCTTCGACACCAACGAAGCCCTGGAGGCCAAGCTGCTGACCGGCAACTCCGGCTATGACGTGGTGGTGCCGTCCAACGTGTTCCTGGCCAAGCAGATCGAAGCCTCGGTGTTCCAGCCGCTGGACCGCAGCAAACTGCCCAACTGGAACCACCTCGATCCCAAGTTGATGAAGCTGATCGAGGCCAACGACCCCGGCAATAAATTCGCCGTGCCGTACATGTACGGCACCATCCTGATCGGCTTCAACCCGGACAAGGTCAAGGCCGCGCTGGGGGCCAACGCCCCCGTGGACAGCTGGGACCTGATCTTCAACGTAGAGAACATCAGCAAGCTCAAGCAATGCGGCGTGGCGCTGCTGGATTCGCCGTCGGAAATCCTGCCGCTGGCCTTGCAGCACCTGGGCCTGGATCCCAACAGCAGCAACCCGGCGGACTATGTCAAAGCCGAAGCACTGCTGATGAAGATCCGCCCGTACATCACCTATTTCCATTCGTCCAAGTACATGGCTGACATTGCCAACGGCGACATCTGCGTGGCGGTCGGCTATTCCGGCAGCTTCTCCCAGGCCGCCAACCGCGCCAAGGAAGCCAGGAACGGTGTGACCGTGGACATGCGGCTACCCAAAGAAGGCGCGCCGATCTGGTTCGACATGCTCGCGATCCCCAAAGGCGCCAAGGACCCGGAAGACGCCTACGCCTTTATCAACTACCTGCTGCAACCGGGCGTGATCGCGCCGATCAGCGATTTTGTCGGTTACCCCAACCCCAACAAGGACGCCACCGGGTTGGTGGATCCGGCGATTCGCAACAACCCCAACCTGTACCCGACCGAGGCGGCCATGGCCACGCTGTATACCCTCAAGCCCCTGGGACGTGACGCCGAACGAGCCAGGACCCGCGCCTGGACCAAGATCAAGTCCGGCACCTGATCGGTTGCCGCCGGTTGCGCCTCAGTGCGCAACCGGCGCGCGCCAAACCTGGCCCAAGCGCTTCAACGCCTGGCTGATCTGTGCCTCGGGCACGGCAGCAAACCCCAACACCAATCCGGCACGCTGATCCTGCGGCGTGAGTGACTCCGGCAACCAATAGCTGCTCAAGCCATTGACCTCCACACCCACTGCCGCCGCCTGTTGGATCAGCGCCTGTTCCCGCGCCAGGCTGTCGACCCGAACGGTCAGGTGCAGCCCGGCCGCCACCGACGGCAGGCGGCCAACGCCTTCAATGTCGGCGGGCCATTCGGCCAATAGCGCATTGAGCCGGCTCTGCGCGGCGCGGCGCATGCGGCGTACATGGCGCTGGAAATGCCCGGTCGCCATGAACTCCGCCATCACCGCCTGAGTGCTGACTTCCGAGTGGCGCACGTCCACCGCGCGGCGCCGGGCAAAGGCCTGGACCAGGCCGACCGGCAACACCAGGTAGCCCAGGCGCAGCGCCGGAAAGGCCACCTTGCCGAAAGTCCCGACATACAGCACCCGCCCCGTGCGATCGAGGGCCGCCAGTGGCGCCAGGGGCGCGCCGCTGTAGCGGTACTCACCGTCGTAGTCATCCTCGACGATCCAGCCGCCCGTACGCTCGGCCCAGGCCAGCAGTTCCAGGCGCCGGGCCAGGCTCATCACCACGCCGGTGGGGTATTGATGGGACGGGGTGACGTAGGCCAGGCGGCAACCGCCGAGGCGGTTCAAGGCAGCGCAGTCGATGCCCTCGCTGTCCACCGTCACGCCATGCAATTGGCCACCCGCCACCGCGAACGCATGGCCTGCTGCCCGATACCCCGGATTCTCGATGGCAACCTCATCGCCGGGCTCCACCAGCAGCTGTGCACAAAGGCTGATTGCCTGCTGCGCGCCACTGGTGATCACTATTTGCTCAGCCGTGCACTGCATGCCGCGAGAACTGCGTAGATAGGCCGCAATCAATCCACGCAGGCGCGCGTCGCCCGCCGGGTCGCCGTAACACAACTGCTGCAAGTCCGGCTTGCGCCAGAAAGCCGCATTCAGCTTGGCCCACACGTCAAACGGGAACAGATCGAAAGCCGGTACGCCCACCCTGAAAGCCCTCGGCGGACCACTGGGCGGAAGCGCCAAATGATTGTTTTCCACCCGCGCCAGCGCACCGCTGTGGATAACTTGACTGGACGAAAAAACAGGTAAATCCGGCCGTTTTGTGGATAAACCTGGGGATAAGCCTGTTGATAACCCTGTGGACACTTTTGTGGATAGTTTTTTTTCGGCCGTCGGTGTCTGCGGCAATTGCGCCACATAGGTGCCATCACCCACGCGGCCCTCAATAAATCCTTCGGCGTACAGTTGGTCGTAGGCGCGAACCACACTGTTGCGCGAGATAGACAGTGCCGCCGCCAGGTCACGGCTGGCGGGGAGCCGGGTGCCACTGACCAACCGGCCATCCAGTACCCGCTGGCGCAGCGCCTGATAGAGCTGGCGGGTGAGTCCCTGGCGTCGGTCCAACTCGATACCCGCCGGGTTGAACGAGAGCGGTGGTTCTAGCGCAGGCATGGAATTGGACCTATAAAATTGACTGTAGATGGCTCTTACAACGAACCAATAGCCTGCCTAGGATGCAGGCATTCGCCAAGGAAAATCTTCATGTACACACCACGCGCCTTTGCCCTCGATGACTTGCCTGAAATCCAGCAACTGATCCAGCACACGCGCCTGGCGCAACTGGTGACCTTGGGCGAACAAGGCCTGCAAGCCAGCCATTTGCCGCTGCTGCTCAACCCGGATGAAGGGCCCAACGGCACCCTTTACGGGCACATGGCCAAGGCCAATCGCCAATGGCAGGACCTGCAAAATGGCGGCGAGGCCCTGGTGATTTTTGCCGGCGCCGAGGCCTACGTCAGCCCGGCGTTCTACCCGGCCAAGGCCGAACACGGCAAAGTGGTGCCGACCTGGAATTACATCGCGGTACACGCCTACGGCACCGGCGAAGTGTTCACCGACGCCGAGCGCCTGCTCGAGCTGGTCAGCGCCCTCACCGACCGCCATGAAGGCAATCGCGCCCAACCCTGGAAAGTCAGCGACGCCCCGGCCGACTACATCGACGGCATGCTCAAGGCCATTGTCGGCTTTGCCCTGCCGATCCAGCGCCTGGAAGGCAAACGAAAACTCAGCCAGAACCGCAGCCCGGCGGACATCGCCGGTGTTCGCGACGGCCTGGCTGCCAGCACCGACGTACGCGACCAGACCCTCGCCCGCTTTATTCCCAAGGAGCCATCATGAGCCAGATCGAAATCCGCCAGGTCAGCGCCGCCGACCACGCCGCTTGGTTGCCCCTGTGGCAAGCCTACCTGCGCTTCTACAACACCGAGCTGCCCGACGCCGTCAGCCAGAACACCTGGCAACGCTTGATCGACGCCAATGAGCCGACCCACTCGGCCCTGGCCTGGCAGGACGGCAAGGCCGTAGGCATGGTCAATTTCATCTACCACCGTTCCAACTGGAGCATCGAGAACTCCTGCTACCTGCAGGATTTGCTGGTAGATCCGGCCCAGCGCGGCACCGGCGTCGGCCGCAAGCTGATCGAATTCGTCTACGCCACCGCCAAGGCCGACGGTTGCTGCAAGGTCCACTGGCTGACCCACGAGACCAACGCCACCGCCATCCAGCTGTACGAACGCATCGCCGAACGCCCCGGTTTTATCCAGTTTCGCAAAGGTCTTTAAGGAGAAGCACAGCATGACGACATCATTGGCCGACTGGAAAGGTGTCCCGGCGCCCACCGTCACCCTTATCGAAGGGCGCTTCGTGCGCCTGGAAAAACTCGACCCGGCCCGCCACGGCGATGACCTGTTCAACGCCCTGCAAGGCCCCGGCGCGGATCCGAAGCTGTGGGACTATTTGCCTTACGGCCCATTCCCCGAGCGCGCCGCCTTCGATGCCTGGCTGAACAACCACGCGTCCCACAGCGACCCGTACTTCTTCAGTGTGATCGACAAGGCCAGCGGCGAGGTGCAAGGCATCCTCAGCCTGATGTCCATCGTGCCCGAGCAAGGCCGTATTGAAATCGGCCACGTGACCTTCGGCGCCCCGATGCAACGTTCACCGAAAAGCACCGAGGCGGTGTACCTGCTGGCCAGGCACTCGTTTGAGTTGGGCAATCGTCGCCTGGAGTGGAAGTGCAACAACGCCAACGCCCGCTCCAAAAATGCCGCCGAGCGGTTGGGTTTCAGTTTTGAAGGGGTGTTTCGCCAGCACACCGTGGTCAAGGGCCGCAACCGGGATACGGCGTGGTACTCGATCCTGGATGGGGAATGGCCGGCGATTGGGGCGGGGTTTGAGCGGTGGCTGTCAGATGCCAACCAGACCGGTTCGGGACAGTTGAAAACGCTGGTGGAGTGCCGTACCTAAGCCACCCTGCCACCCTCTGGCAAATGTGGGAGCGGGCTTGCTCACGAAAGCGGTGTATCCGTCACAAATGTATTGACTGACCCACCGTCATCGCGGGCAAGCCCGGCTCCCACATTGTATCTTCAGCGTATCCGGGCCTTGTGCTCAGCCGAGGCGAATAGGCGAGCATCTATAGATCAAACACCACGCCATCGCCTTTTCCTACAAGCTTCTGCGAACCTTCACCACTCCCATCTTCAACCCAAACGGCCTGAACACTGCGTTCAACGACTTCAGCGTCTGATTGCCCTCGCCATGTTCGATATGCACCAGCGTGCGTACGGAGATTTTGCACATCTTGGCAAACTGGCTCTGATGCAGCCCAGTGACTTCCGTTCGCAGCCGGCGTACCGCCTCGGCTATTTCCAGCGTTCCCTCGGCCAATGCATCCTGAATGCTTTCGATCAACCGGGTTCGTTCTTCAACCGTCAGGCTCATTTCAATCCCCGTCACCTCCTCGCCATCATTCTGTAAAAAACCTCCGCTATATAGGTCGACTCTTTTCCAAAAACAAGGTCGCCCGCCATGCCCCCTTCGCCCCAGCGCCTTGCGCTCACTCTCGGCCTGCTGGTCAGCAGCGGTTTTGCCGATGCGGCGCCCGCGCCAACCAAGACGCTGCAGATCGACACGCCCACCACCACCGGGCAAACCCTGGGTGGCAGTGACTCGTTGACGATTTCGGCACCGGGCAGCATTACGACTTCCAAAGTCGCGGTGACCTTGAAAGACGGCACCAGCGGCAGTGGTGTGCTGATCGACAACTCCGGCAGGATTACTTCCACCGGAGGTCGGGCCATCGACAGCAGCGGCGACCTCACCGGCGCGCGCAACTACAGCATCTACAACCGCGCCGGTGGCGTGATCCAGGGCGCCAACGACGCGCTGCGCATCGACAGCAACTTCGCCAGCGGCAGCCTGTTGATCGACAACAACGGCACCATTCGCTCCGCCACCGGCCAAGGGCTGGACCTGGATGCGATCCGCAGCTCCAACGTCACCACCACTATCATCAACCGCCAGGGCGGGCTGATTCGCGGTGACGCCAGCGACGGCATGAAGACCGGCGGCAACGCTACGATCACCAACTACGGCGAGATTTCCACCGGCGATACCCACTCGCGTGATGACAAATTCGACGGCGTCGACATCGACTCCGCTACTGGCGTGACCGTCACCAACTACGGCCTCATCTCCGGCGGCCGCCACGGCATCACCACCGACCTGGGCGCCACGCTGACCAACTACGGCACGGTAATCGGCCGCAACGGCTCGGGTTTTGGTTCCGACGGCGATGGCACGGTGATCAACTACGGCACTATTACCGGCGCATTCTCCGGACTGCAGCCGGACGGCGATGGTGACGGCGTGGACATCGACAAGATCGCCCACATTGAAAACTACGGCATCATCCAGGGCGTCGGCGCCGGCGGTGTCGACAAGAACGGCTTTGCCAACGGCAGCGAAGGCATCGCCCTCGGCGGTGGCTACGTGTTCAACGGCGTGGGTGCATTGGTAAGCGGTGCCAACAACGCGGTGCTGGTGGACGACGGCAGCGACGGCCCGGGACTTGCTGCAACCACCCTGATCAACCATGGCACCATTCAGGGCCTGAACGGCTTCGGCGTGAAGTTCGTCGGCGAGTTTGCCGACACGGTGGTCAACGCCGGCTTGATCAGCGGCAGCAACGGCCTGGCCCTGGATTTGGGCGGCGGCGATGACACGCTGACCCTGCTCGGCGGCAGCCGCTTTGTCGGCGTGGTGGATGGCGGCACCGGATATGACCGCGTGATCATGGACGACGCCGCCGGCGGCAGTTTTGGCGACAGCCGCAACTTCGAATGGCTGGACGTGAAGCAAGGCACCTGGACCCTCACCGGCAGCGGCGACTTCAGCGACGGCGGCGAGATTTTCAGCGGCGCCAAGCTGATCAACCAGGGCGGGATCGCTGGCAACCTGACCGTCGATGAAGGCGGTATTTATGCCGGTGGCGGCAGTGTCGGCAGCCTGTTGGTCAAAGGCACCTTGCAGACCAACACCGCCCTCGGCACCGCCAGCATCACCCGCGACCTGACGATGACCAGCGGCTCGACCCTGGCCTATGGCGTGAATGCCGACGGCAGCAGCGCACCGGTCCAGGTCGGCGGCACCGCGTACCTGAATGGCGCGACCCTGGCGGTCAATCCCGGCACCGGCACCTACCCGTGGCAGAGCCACTACACGGTACTGCAGGCCGGCAGCATCAATGGCACGTTCGGCAAGGTCACCAGCGACTATGCCTTCCTCACCCCCACCCTGGATTACAGCCCTACCCAGGTCGGCCTGACCTATTCCCGCAATGACGTGGCGTTCAATCAGTTCGCCAACACCGGCAACGGCACCCGCGCCGCCAACGCCCTGGCGAGCCTGGGCAAGAACAACGCGTTGTACAACGCCTTGCTCAACACCACCAACAGCAGCGCCGGTGCCGCCATCGAGCAATTGGCGGGCAGCAGCACCGCCAACCTGACCAGTGCCACCCTCGGCGCCAGCGCCCAGGTCGGCAACAGCATGTTGAACGCCATGCACCAACTGGGCGGCGGTGCCGGACTGCTGGTGGGCCTTGATCAAAAAGACACACCCGTACTGGCCGCCACCGGCGTACCCGCCGAAGCCCGTAACCTCAACGACCCCAATGCCCGGGGCCGCCTGTGGCTGCAAGGTATCGGCAGCTACGGCAAGCTCGACGGCGACCACGGCAGCAATGGCCTGACCCAGCGCACCAAAGGCAGCGTGCTGGGGGCCGACTGGGCGCTCGATTCGGACTGGCGCGTGGGCGTGCTGGGCGGTTATTCGAAGACCGACCTGGACACCACCGGCGTCGACGGCAGCGTCGACAGCTGGCACGCCGGCGTCTACGCCATGCGCCAGAGCGGACCGCTGGCCTTGCGCCTGGGTGCTGCGTACAGCGGGCACCAGGGAGACAGTAAACGTACGGTGGCCTTTGACGGTTTCAACGATCGCCCCAAAGGTGACTACGACGCCAACAGCCAACAAGCCTTCGCCGAACTGGGTTATGCCATGGGCAGCGGGCGCCTGAGCGCCGAGCCGTTCGCCAACCTCGGCTACCAGCGCTACCACCGCGACAGCTACAACGAAAAAGGCGGCGCCGCCGCCCTGCATGTCGAAGGGCAAACCCAGGACAATTTCAGCAGCACCTTCGGCCTGCGCCTGGCGCACTTGAGCCAGCTGGACAACGGCATCAGTCTCACGCCGCGGGTCAGCGCCGGCTGGAAACACACCTACGGTGACGTGGACAGCAGCACCCGCCAGGCCTTCCTGATGGGCGGCACCGCGTTCAACGTCGAAGGCAGCGCCCTGGACCGCGACAGCCTGTTGCTGGAAGCCGGGCTGGATGTAGGCCTGTCGGCACGCCATACCCTCGGCGTGGGCTACAGCGGCGAAATAGGCAGTAACAGCCGCAATCACGGGCTGATCGGGCAATGGCAGATGAGTTTTTAATCGCGGCCCACTAGAGACATCTCTGGCAGGCAAAGGGTGGATGGCCTGACATTTATCCGCCCTTTACCCCGCTAGATTTCCCGACCTCATACATCAAGAGGTCGGACCTGCATGCCACTCCTTCAGAAACAACTCGCACTCGCCATCACCTTCGCGCTGGGTGCCACCAACGCTCAATTCGTCCAGGCGCGAGGGGACATCGATCCAGACAGCGAGTGGTTCATCCCGGCGCCAGAGGTCGGCCAGCAAGGCCACCAGCGCCCCAAGCCACCCAAGCCCACTCCCGACTTTTACTTCAACGACCACGCCACCACCCGTAACGGCCAGCAGGTTGCCCGCGTACTGGACTCTGCCGTGGACACCCTCATCAAGTCGGGCGAACTCAATGACTGGGAGGAGTACGAACTGGACAATATCGCCCGGGAACTTGGCAGGCTGGCACCGGGCCGTGTGGGTGCAGTTCTGGAGCAACTGGCAGGCAGCCAGAACGCCAACCTTGGCGCCGCCACTCAAGACAGCATGAAACAGCTCAACAGCAGCCTGCTTTCAGTCATGCGCCGGACAGGCGACGAACGCAACCTTACGGATGCCGAAGGCAATGGCCACGTATGGTTCCAGGCCCTGGGCAACGCTGGCAAGCTTGAAGGACAGCACGGTAGCGTGGGCCTGCAGCAACACACCCAAGGCCTGATGCTGGGCGGCGACTGGGCAGTGGACGATGCCTGGCGGGTGGGTGTGATGGGCGCCAAGTCCGCCAGCGACCTGAACGCCAAACGCTTCAAGGGCGAATTGGACAGCTGGCACCTCGGCGGTTACGCCGTGCGTCAGGACGGCCCCCTTGCATTGCGCCTGGGGGCGATCTACAGCAGCCATGCCGGCCAAACCCAACGCACCGTAGACTTTGATTTCGTTGAGCGCCGCGAGCAGTCCAAAGGCAAATACAACGCCCAAAGCCAGAACGCTTTCGCCGAGCTGGGCTATCAACTGGACAAGGGCAGTTTCAGCGTCGAACCCTATGCGGGGATCGGCTACCAGCGCTATCACCGCGACCGCTACAAGGAAAAAGGCGGCTTTACAGCGCTGAATGTCGGCGCCCAGACCCAGGAAAACCTCAGCAGCACCTTCGGCTTGCGCCTGGCCAGTGCCTTTACGCTGGACAACCAGATGGCCCTCAAGCCGCACCTGAGCACAGGCTGGAAGCACCTCTACGGTGACGTGAGCAGCACCGTGCGCCAGTCCTCCGCGTGGGTAAAACGGCCGGGCTTCAACAGTGACTTCACCATCGAAGGCACCTCCCTGGACCGCGACAGCCTGGCGCTGCACACCGGGGTGGACCTGGCGCTGTCGACCCGGCACACCGTGGGCCTGGCCTATACCGCCGAGGTCGGCACCCACAGCCGTAACCAGGGTTTGCTGGGCCAGTGGACCCTGGCGTTCTGATTATTGCGGGCAAAAAAAAGGGGGCACATGCCCCCCCGAGGTTTAAGCGGTAGTTTCGAAGGCTGTTGATCAGCCTTCGATTTCAATCAGGATTTCACCCGGGTTGACCCGGTCGCCCTTGGCCACGTGTACGGCGGTGACCTTGCCGGCGATCGACGCCTGTACTTCGGTCTCCATCTTCATCGCTTCAGTGATCAACACAGCCTGGCCGGCCTTCACCACGTCGCCTTCCTTGACCAGCACGTCGACGATGTTGCCCGGCATCGCCGTGCTGACATGGCCTGGCGCGGTGGCGTGCTTGCGCTTGCTGCCGCCACTGCTGACAAACTCGTTGAGCGGCTCGAACACCACTTCTTCCGGCATGCCGTCGATGGACAGGTAGAAGTGGCGCTTGCCTTCGGCCTTGACGCCCACCCCGGTGATGTCCACGCGATAGCTTTCGCCGTGCACGTCGATCACGAACTCGGTCGGCACACCTTCACCACCGGCACGGGCCACGCCGCCGGCTTCAGGAATCGGCAACAGCACTTCAGGGCTCAAGGTGCCAGCGTCGCGCTCTTCAAGGAATTTGCGCCCGATGTCCGGGAACATCGCGTAGGTCAGTACGTCTTCTTCGGACTTGGCCAACGCGCCGATTTCGCCGCGCAACTTGGTCATTTCCGGCTTCAGCAGATCTGCCGGGCGATGGTCGATCACCTCTTCGCTGCCGATGGCCTGGCGCCGCAGTTTTTCATTCACGGTGCCCGGCGCCTTGCCGTAGCCGCCTTGCAGGTACAGCTTCACTTCGTTGGTGATGGTCTTGTAGCGCTCGCCGGCCAGCACGTTGAAGAACGCCTGGGTACCGACGATCTGCGAAGTCGGAGTGACCAGCGGCGGGAAGCCAAGGTCTTCACGCACCCGCGGGATTTCGGCCAGCACTTCGCTCATGCGGTTCAGCGCGCCCTGCTCTTTCAGCTGGTTGGCCAGGTTGGAAATCATCCCGCCCGGTACCTGGTTGACTTGCACGCGGGTGTCGACGGCGGTGAATTCGCTTTCGAACTGGTGGTACTTCTTGCGCACGGCGTAGAAGTACAAACCGATTTCCTGCAGCAGTTCCAGGCTGAGGCCGGTGTCGAATTCGCTGCCTTTGAGGGCCGCGACCATCGACTCGGTACCCGGGTGGCTGGTGCCCCAAGCGAAGCTGGAAATGGCGGTGTCGATATGGTCGGCACCGTTTTCGATGGCCTTGAGCTGGCACATCGAAGCCAGGCCCGCAGTGTCGTGGGAGTGGATGAAGATCGGCAGGCTCTGCTCGGCCTTCAGCGCCTTGACCAGCTCGCCGGTGGCGTATGGCGTCAGCAGGCCGGCCATGTCCTTGATCGCCACCGAGTCGCAACCCATGGCTTCCATTTGCTTGGCCTGGGCCACGAACGCCTCGATGGTGTGCACCGGGCTGGTGGTGTAGGCGATGGTGCCCTGGGCATGTTTGCCGGCGGCTTTTACCGCTTCGATGGCCACTCGCAGGTTACGCACGTCGTTCATCGCGTCGAAGATGCGGAACACGTCGATGCCGTTGACGGCGGCCTTGGCTACGAAGGCTTTGACCACATCGTCGCTGTAGTGGCGGTAGCCCAACAGGTTCTGGCCACGCAGCAGCATTTGCAGGCGCGTGTTGGGCAACGCCGCGCGCAGTTTGCGCAGGCGCTCCCACGGGTCTTCTTTCAGGAAGCGTACGCAGGCGTCGAAGGTCGCGCCGCCCCAGACTTCCAGGGACCAGTAGCCGACTTTGTCGAGCTTGTCGCAGATCGGCAGCATGTCGTCGGTGCGCATGCGGGTTGCCAGCAACGATTGGTGGGCGTCGCGCAGGATGGTGTCGGTTACGAAGATCTTCTTGCTCATTCTTATATTCCTCACAGGCCTGCGTGGGCGGCGATGGCGGCGGCGATGGCCAGGGCCAGCTCTTCGGGTTTGCGCTTGATCGAGTAGTTGGTCAGCTCAGGGTGGCTTTCCACAAAACTGGTGTTGAACTGGCCGCTGCGGAATTCCGGGTTGCGCAGGATTTCCTGGTAATAGGCGGCGGTGGTCTTCACGCCTTGCAGGCGCATGTCGTCCAGGGCGCGCAGGCCGCGGTCCATGGCTTCTTCCCAGGTCAACGCCCACACCACCAGCTTCAGGCACATCGAGTCGTAGAACGGTGGGATGGTGTAGCCGGTGTAGATCGCCGTGTCGGTACGCACGCCAGGACCGCCGGGTGCGTAGTAACGGGTGATCTTGCCGAAGCTGGGCAGGAAGTTGTTCTTCGGGTCTTCGGCGTTGATGCGGAACTGCAACGCAAAACCCCGGTGCTGAATGTCTTCCTGCTTGACCGACAGCGGCAGGCCCGACGCAATGCGGATCTGCTCACGCACAATGTCGATACCGGTGATTTCTTCGGTAATGGTGTGTTCCACCTGCACCCGGGTGTTCATCTCCATGAAGTACACCTCGCCCTCGGCGAGCAGGAACTCCACGGTGCCGGCGTTCTCGTAGCCCACGGCCTTGGCCGCGCGCACCGACAGGTCGCCGATGTAGGCACGCTGTTCAGGGGTCAGCTGGGGGCTTGGGGCGATCTCGATCAGCTTCTGGTTACGGCGCTGGATCGAGCAATCGCGCTCGAACAGGTGCACCACATTGCCGAAGCTGTCACCGAGGATCTGCGCCTCGATGTGCTTGGGATTGACGATGCATTTTTCCAGGAACACTTCCGCCGAACCGAAGGCCTTGGTGGCTTCGGAAATTACCCGGGGGAAGGCTTGTTCGAGTTCTTCACGGCTGTTGCAGCGACGGATACCGCGACCGCCACCACCGGAGGTGGCCTTGAGCATCACCGGGTAACCAATGCGGTCGCCTTCGGTGAGGGCTTCGGCGATGTCGGCAACGTTGCCTTCGGTGCCCGGGGTGACCGGCACACCGGCCTTGATCATGCTGCGGCGGGCTTCGGTCTTGTCGCCCATGCGGCGAATCACTTCTGCGGACGGGCCGATGAACTTGATCCCACGTTCGGCGCAAATGTCTGCCAGCTCGGCGTTTTCCGAGAGGAAGCCGTAGCCGGGGTGCAGCGCGTCGCAACCGGTTTCCACCGCCAGGTTCACCAGCTTGCGCGGGTTCAGGTAACCGGCCAATGGCTCGGCACCGATGCTGTGGGCTTCATCTGCACGCTTTACATGCAGGGCATGGCGATCGGCATCGGAATAGACCGCGACCGAACGAATGCCCATCTCGGCGCAGGCACGCACGATACGTACGGCAATCTCACCACGGTTGGCGATCAGGATCTTTTTTATCACTTGGAAATTCCCTTGAGCCGATTGCTACCTACTTCGACCCTGGAAGCGGGTCGGCGCGTGACCAAATGTTTCATGGCAGTCGCGTGACACACACTATGCCCCTGTAGGGATTAACAAAAATCAATAATTATTGGGTTGTGTATAAGCAAAGACTTATAGTCGTCGCATCAAGGGTCGGCAGGAGTGTTTGAACAATGCGTAAGTCATTGATGCGTATGACATTGCGTCAATTGCAGATTTTCAATGAAGTCTGTGATTTGCGTTCCTACAGCCGCGCAGCCGAGGAAATGTCCCTCACGCAACCAGCCGTTAGCCTACAAATCAAGCAGCTGGAGGAGCTGCTGGGCCAGCCATTGTTCGATTACGTCGGCAAAAAGCTCTATATGACTGAAGCTGCTGAAGCCTTGCAACGGGCCAGCCGGGACATTTTCGGCCGCCTGGAAAACCTCGATATGCAGCTCTCCGACATGCAGGGCTCGTTGCAGGGCCAGCTGAAACTGGCGGTGGAATCCAGCGCCAAGTACTTCGTGCCGCACCTGTTTGCCGCCTTCAAGCGCCAGCATCCGGAGGTCAACCTGCACCTGACGGTGGTCAACCGCGCCCAAGTGATTCGCCGGCTTTCAGACAACCGCGACGACCTGGTGATCATGTCGATGGTGCCCCAGGACATGGGCCTGGAATTCCTGCCGTTCCTGAACAACCCGATTGTCGCGGTGGCACCCCACGATCATCCGCTGAGCCATCAAGGGCCGTTGCGCCTGCAGGACCTTGAGCCTTACACGCTGCTGTTGCGCGAGCCGGGGTCCGGCACGCGGATGGCGTGCGAAGAGTATTTCAAGGAGAAGCGCGTGCACTTCACCCAGACGGTGGAAGTGTCTTCGGCCGAGGCGCAGCGCGAGTGCGTGACCGCCGGGTTGGGCGTGGCGCTGCTGACGCGCCACGCGGTCAACCTGGAACTGGCCACCGGCGGGCTCAGGGAGCTGCCGGTGGAAGAACTGCCGCTTTACCGCAGTTGGTGCCTGGTGCAGGCCAAGGCCAAGCGCCTGTCACCGGTGGCCCATGCATTCCTGGGCTTTATCCGCAGCGAGCGGCTGCAGATCAGCGCGCTGGCTGAGCGCTTCGCTGGGCAGTTGCGGGTGCCTGCCAGTGGAGTTCCGGATAGTCACTGATGCTCTGTTGCAATTGACGCTGATCGCAGCGGTCTTCAATTGCGCGACGGAAGGCCATGCGGCGCTGGTCTTCCTGCTGGCGGCGGGTCTTGACGGTGCTGTTGCTTTCTTCGTATTGCCGAGCCATTTCGAGTCTCCCAATGCGAGTAAGGGGAGTTCAGGATGGGCTCGGGCAATGACGGTTTGGCGGCACGGGGATGACAGGACGATGAATCTTGCGGGGCAGGACCCAATCAAAATGTGGGAGCGGGCTTGCTCGCGAATGCGGTGGGCCAGCCAGCATATTCAGTGACTGACACTTCGCATTCGCGAGCAAGCCCGCTCCCACAATTGGTCCGCGTACAAACTATCAGTCGTCGAGGGCTTTTACGGACTTGGGTGACAACCGAAGGCTGCGCAAGCTGCGCTTCACGCTCTTGAGGTGGTTGACCAGGCTCGGGCCGCGCGCCATGGCCACGCCCATCGCCAGCACGTCGATCACCACCAGGTGGGCGATACGCGAGGTCAGCGGCGTGTAGATCTCGGTGTCCTCGTGTACATCGATCGCCAGGTTGACGGTCGACAGCTCTGCCAATGGCGTCTGGCTCGGGCACAGCGTAATCAGGGTCGCGCCGCTTTCACGCACCAGGTTGGCGGTGATCAGCAAATCCTTGGAGCGGCCGGACTGGGAAATGCAGATCGCCACGTCGCTGGGCTTCAACGTCACCGCCGACATCGCCTGCATGTGCGGGTCGCTGTAGGCCGCCGCCGTCAGCAGCAAACGGAAGAACTTGTGCTGGGCATCCGCCGCCACCGCGCCGGACGCGCCGAAACCATAGAATTCCACGCGCTGGGCCTGGGACATGGCGGTCACGGCTTTTTGCAGCTCCACCGGGTCGAGCTTTTCGCGCACTTCCATCAGGGTGTGCAGGGTGGTGTCGAAGATTTTCAGGCTGTAGTCGGCGACGGAATCGTCTTCGTGGATCGCAAACTGGCCAAAGCTCGCACCGGCCGCCAGGCTCTGGGCCAGCTTGAGCTTCAAGTCCTGGAAACCGGAGCAACCGATGGCGCGGCAGAAGCGCACGATGGTCGGCTCGCTGATGCCCACGCTGTGGGCCAGGTCGGCCATGGAACTGTGCATCACGGCCGCAGGGTCAAGCAGCACGTGATCGGCAACCTTGAGTTCCGATTTGCGTAACAGGTGGCGCGACTGGGCGATATGTTGCAACAGGTTCAAAGGGCTGGACTCTTGTTATCGGCAGACGCCAGGGATGTAGCAAGCTTGTAGTTATACTACAAGAATTAACGATTTGCCCGTTCGATGCATCACTTAATCACGCTGCTGCCCGCTGATTCAGCGGGCAGGCTCGATGTAGCCCCGCGTGCGGCTTGGGCTCAACTATGGAAAATCGGCATTTTTTCGTAACAAATCCGCCAAGCCATCCGCTTCCACCGGCCGACTGATCAAATAGCCTTGCACCTCGTCACATTGCTCATCCCGCAAAAAGTCCAGCTGCTGCTGATCTTCCACACCCTCGGCCACCACCTTGAGCGACAGCCCGTGGGCCATGGCAATGATTGCGCGGGTGATCGAGGCATCTTCGCGTCCCTGGCCCAGGCCGCGAATGAACGTCTGGTCGATCTTCACGTAGTCCACGGGGATGCGCTTGAGGTAACTGAGGGATGAGTAACCGGTGCCAAAATCATCAATCGCCAGCTTCACCCCCAGGTCGCGCAGTTGCTGGAAGGTCGAGATGATGTGCTCGACGCTGTCGAGCAGCTGGCTTTCGGTCAGTTCCAGCTCCAGGTATTGCGGATCAAGCCCGGTTTCTTCCAGTACCTGGCGCACCAGGCTGATCAGCTTGCCCTGGCGCAGTTGGTGCACCGACAGGTTGACCGACACCCGAATCGGCGCCAGCCCCTGGCGTTGCCATTCACAAGCCTGCCAGCACGCCTGGCGCAACACGAACTCCCCCAGCGGCACGATCAGGCCGGTTTCTTCGGCCAGCCCGATAAAGTCGCCGGGCGGCACCATGCCCCACTGCGGATGTTCCCAGCGAATCAACGCTTCGGCCGCATTCAGCTTGCCACTGGCCAGGCACAGTTTGGGTTGGTAGAACACCGTAAGCTGGCGCTCATCAATCGCCTTGCGCAGCTGATTTTCCAGCTGCAAACGTTCCAGGGTGCTGGCCTGCAGGCTGTCGGTGTAGAACTGGAAGTTATTACCGCCCAGGTGCTTGGCGTGCTGCATGGCCATGTTCGACTGGCTGACCAGCGCGGATATTTCCCGCGCATTGTCGGGCAACAGGCTGACGCCCATTGAGGCACTGACCACCAACTCGTGCCCTTCCACCGTCACCGGCACCCGCAACTTGGCCAGCAACCGCGTGGCCACCCGCGCCAGGCTCGACAGGTTGCCGTAGGCGTCGAACAGCACGGCGAATTCATCGCCAGAGAGCCGCGCTATGGTGTCGGCCTCAGGCAAGGCGTTGATCAAGCGGCGGGCCATTTTCTGCAACAACTGGTCGGCCACTTCATGCCCGAGGCTGTCGTTGAGCAGCTTGAAACGGTCCAGGTTGATATGCAGCAAGGCCAGGCTGCGGCCACCCTGGCGCACCCGCTGATGGGCTTCGCGCAACCGCTCGCGGAACAGCGAGCGGTTGGCCAGCCCGGTCAATTCGTCGTAATGCGTGAGGTAGCGCATGCGCTCCTCGGATTCGCGCCGCGCGGACAGATCAGCGAAGAAACCCACGATATGGCTGACATTTCCCCGAATATCCCGGACTACATTCAGTTGTAGCCATTGCGGGTAGAGTTCGCCGTTCTTGCGGGTCTCCACGAGCTCGCCCTGCCAGGTGCCGTAGCTGAGCAACGCCTGGCGGATCACCGGGAAGTGGCGCCGTGCGTCGCGGCTGCTGGGCAGCTCCACGACATTGCGCCCGATCATGTCGTCAATGTCGAAGCCGGTGACGCGGCTGAATGCCTGGTTGACGGCTATCAGCACGTAGTCCGGGTCGAGGATCACAATGCCTTCGCTGGCCGCCTCAAACACCGTCGATGCCAGGCGCTGCTGTTCTTCCAGGACCTTGCCGGCGCTGATGTCGCGGCGGGTGCCGAGCATCCGCGTGACGCGCCCGCCTGCCGAGCGCTCCACGGCGCGGCCACGGTCCTGGATCCATACCCAATGGCCATCGCCATGGCGCACCCGGTATTCCACCAGGTAGTCCTCGCTGCGGCCTTTAAGGTGCTCCACCAGCGCGCGCTTGAGCAGCGGCAAGTCGTCCGGATGCAGGCGTGGCTTGAGGTGGCTGAGCATCGCCGTGACGTATTCCGGCTCCAGGCCGAACAACTCCTTGAGCTGGGTATGGTGGACCTCATCGGTTTGCAGGTTCCAGTCCCACAGCCCCAGTTCGCTGGCCTGCAGCGCCATGGCCAGACGCGCCTCGCTTTTGCTCAGGGCCAGGCTCGCCGCGTCCAGTTCCTGACTGCGCTGATCGACGCGTTGCTGCAGGCCGATCTGTGCTTCGCGCAACTCTTGTTCGACCTGGCGCCGCTGCTCCACCTCACGCACCAGTTCCTGGTTCAGTTGCTCGCTGCGTTGCTGCGCTTGCTGCAGATGCTCGATCAACGCCTGGTTCTGGAAGCGCCTGAGCAGCCCACGCTGGATCAGGCGATTGACCTGCCATGCCACCAGGCTCAGGGATGCCAGCAGAATCAGGCCCAGGCAACCCCAGCCTTGCTGCTGCGGGTCGCCGCTCCAGAATAAATAGAGGATGGCCGGCACCAGGCAGGGCACGGCAAACGACAGGAAAGCCGGCAGGCTGACGGCATAGGCCACACTGGCGGACAAGGTCGCCGCGCCGAGCAGGCCGAACACCCAGGCCTGTTGCGCAAAACTGTCCACCGGTACCAGGGCGATGGCAGCACTGGCCAGCGTCAAGCCGCTGACGGCTGAGCCCAGCATGAACATGCGTCGCCAGATCGGCTGCGCCTGGCGGCTGGGCATGGCGGAATCGAACGCCGCCACCTGAATTACCCGCAAGGCCACCAGCGCCAGCAGCCATACCAGCCAAATGCTGTCCAGCAGATAGCGCTGCGGGCTCCAGAGCAACCAGGCGCAGACCAGTCCATTCACCAGCATTAATAAAGTAGGCAGCAGAGAGCCTTGGTAAAGCAGGCGCGTGCGCTCCACCGCCATCTCCATGGCGTAGTGCTTGCGGATAACCTGCGCCGGCGCCACGGAGGGTCCCGCCAGGTCAATGCTAAGGGTCATAGGCAGTGTTCTTATAATGGTGAGCCCGAAACGTCGACGGAGCATACACAAGCAAACGCTCGGGCCAAACTGCCCCAAGTCATAAAAACAGCGCGACAATCAGGCGCAAACCTTGGAGCCAGACAGCTTGAGTGAGACAGGGCGCGGGCTGTGGGCGATGACCGACCGGTCATCACCGTGAATAGATTGTTGCCTTATCCTGTGTCGACGCAGAAGTTTTCCCGTGACCACCCGGCATTGGGATTTGCCCGACTCCCCCGGGCACCCTAGAATGCGCCGATGCGCGATGATCTCTCTCTTTTGCTGAACTCCCTCAACGATGCCCAACGCCAGGCCGTAGCGGCCCCCGTTGGCCGTCAGTTGGTCCTGGCCGGTGCTGGCTCCGGTAAAACCCGAGTGCTGGTGCACCGTATCGCCTGGTTGATCCAGGTCGAGAACGCCTCACCGCATTCCATCCTGTCGGTGACCTTCACCAACAAGGCCGCTGCCGAGATGCGTCATCGCATCGAGCAGTTGATGGGCATCAGCCCGGCCGGCATGTGGGTGGGCACCTTCCACGGCCTGGCGCACCGCCTGTTGCGGGCGCATTGGCAGGAAGCCGGCCTGAGCCAGACCTTCCAGATTCTCGACAGCGACGACCAGCAACGCCTGGTCAAGCGGGTGATCCGCGAGCTGGGCCTGGATGAACAACGCTGGCCGGTCCGTCAGGCCCAGTGGTTCATCAACGGTCAGAAAGATGAAGGCCTGCGCCCGCAACATATCCAGGCCAGCGGCGACCTGTTCCTGGCCACCATGCGCAGCATTTATGAAGCCTATGAAGTGGCCTGCCAGCGCGCCGGCGTCATCGACTTCTCCGAACTGCTGCTGCGCGCCCTCGACTTGTGGCGCGACAACCCGGGCTTGCTGGCGCACTACCAGAAACGCTTCCGCCACATCCTGGTGGACGAGTTCCAGGATACCAACGCCGTGCAGTACGCCTGGTTGCGCCTGCTGGCCAAGGGCGGCGACAGCCTGATGGTGGTGGGCGACGACGACCAGTCGATCTACGGCTGGCGCGGCGCGAAAATCGAGAACATCTACCAGTACAGCGACGACTTCCCGGACGCCGAAACCATCCGCCTGGAACAGAACTACCGCTCCACCGCCGGGATCCTCAAGGCCGCCAACGCCTTGATCGCCAACAACACCGGGCGCCTGGGCAAAGAACTGTGGACCGACGGCGGCGAAGGCGAAGCGATCAACCTGTACGCCGCCTTCAACGAACACGATGAAGCGCGCTACGTGGTGGAAACCATCGAAAGCGCCCTGAAAACCGGCCTCGCCCGCAGCGATATCGCGATTCTCTACCGCTCCAACGCCCAATCACGGGTATTGGAAGAGGCCCTGCTGCGCGAGCGCATTCCGTATCGCATCTATGGTGGCCAGCGCTTCTTCGAACGTGCCGAAATCAAGAACGCCATGGCCTACCTGCGCTTGCTGGAAGGTCGCGGCAACGATGCGGCGCTGGAACGGGTGATCAACATTCCGGCCCGCGGCATCGGCGAGAAGACCGTCGAGGCGATTCGCGACCACGCACGTCACAGCGATGTGTCGATGTGGGAAGCGATGCGCCTGCTGATCGCCAACAAGGGCCTGACCGGCCGTGCGGCCGGTGCCTTGAGCGTGTTTGTCGAGCTGATCGAGAACCTGGCCGCCAAGTGCATGGAAATGCCGCTGCACCTGATGACCCAGACCGTGATCGAGCAGTCCGGCCTGATCGCCTACCACGAAGCGGAAAAAGGCGAGAAAGGCCAGGCCCGGGTAGAAAACCTTGAGGAACTGGTCAGCGCCGCCCGCGCGTTCGAAAACACCGAAGAAGACGAAGACCTGACGCCATTGGCGGCATTCCTCGGCCACGCGTCCCTGGAAGCCGGCGACACCCAGGCTGATGAGCATGAAGACAGCATTCAGCTGATGACCTTGCACAGTGCCAAGGGCCTGGAATTCCCCTACGTGTTCCTGGTGGGCATGGAAGAAGGCCTGTTCCCCCACAAGATGAGCCTGGAAGAACCCGGCCGCCTTGAGGAGGAACGCCGCCTGGCCTACGTGGGCATCACCCGGGCGATGCAGAACCTGGTGATGACCTACGCCGAAACCCGGCGCCTGTACGGCAGTGAGACCTACAACAAGGTGTCGCGCTTCGTACGTGAAGTGCCGAAAGGGCTGATTCAGGAAGTGCGCCTGTCCAACAGCGTCAGCCGACCGTTCGGCGGCGGCCAGCAGCAGAACTCCAGCAGCATGTTCGCTGGTTCGGAAATCCCCGAGACGCCGTTCAGCCTTGGCCAGCAGGTCAAGCACGCGATCTTCGGCGAAGGCGTGATACTCAACTTCGAAGGCGCCGGTGCCCAGGCCAGGGTGCAGGTGAACTTCGCCGAAGGCAGCAAGTGGCTGATGATGGGCTACGCCAAGCTCGAAGCAATCTGAAACAACTGTAGAACATGAAGGATGTTGCCCCACCCTTGTATTTGGCAGCGGTGGGGCCAATATCTGTAATAAGTCCTACAGACGATTCGGTATTGGCCCTACGCAAAAGCCCGAAACACTATGCCGCTAGCCACTGACATCACACCTGTGCAACATGGCGCGCGTGCAATCCACAAATGGGAATTCCCTTTATGAAACGTTTTCTTAGCATCGCCATGGCGTTGTGCATCGGCCTGACGATGAGCCTCGACGCCAACGCCAAGCGCTTCGGTGGCGGCAAATCCATGGGCTCGGCGCCGAGCCACCAGACCAGCCAAATGGCCCCATCCGGCGGCGGCATGGGCGGCGCAGCTGCGACCGCTGGCGCTGCCGGTGCCGCAGGCGCTGCTGCCAAGGCTGGCGGTGCTTCGCGCTGGTTGGGCCCTCTGGCCGGTATCGCGGCCGGCGGCCTGCTCGCCTCCATGTTCATGGGCGGCGGCTTCCAGGGCATGCAGATCTTCGACATCCTGATCATGGCGGTCATCGCCTTCCTGATCTTCCGCTTTATCGCCGCCCGTCGCCGCAAGCAACAGGAGCACATGGCTCCAGCCGGCGCGCCGATGCAGCGTGAAGTGTTCGAGCAAAAGCCTGCTGCCATGGGTTCGATCTTCGGCGGTTCGGCTGCTCCTGCTGCCGCTCGTCCGGTGATCAACGCACCCGCCTGGTTCAACGAAGAGCGCTTCGTCGAAGCGGCCCGCAGCCACTTCCAGTCCCTGCAGCAACACTGGGACGCCAACGAAATGGACAAGATCGCCGAGTTCGTGACCCCGCAACTGCTGGAGTTCCTCAAGCGCGAACGTGCCGACCTGGGCGACGGCTTCCAGTCGACCTACATCGACGACCTGAAAGTGCAGCTTGAAGGTGTGGATGACCGCGCCGACAAGACCATCGCCACCCTGACCTTCAGCGGTGTGTCGAAGACCTCGCGTTTCGACCAGGGCGAAGTGTTCAGCGAAAGCTGGAACATGGAGCGCCCACAAGGCGAAAACCAGCCTTGGCTGGTCGCCGGTATCCGCCAGAACGGCTGATCCCTGCCCGCTTTGAGTACGCAGTAACAAAAACCCCGGACTTGTCCGGGGTTTTCTATTTCACGGTTGCACTTATAGCGAGCTACTGTATAAAACGCCCCTATAAACCGCGCCATCTAGCAAGAGGATCCCGGCCGTGGAAGAAGTTATCGAACAATTGCGTGAAGCCAACGAACCGGTACCGGTTCCTCTGGAGCTGCCTGACGAAGATCAACTGGTGGAAATCGAGGAACAACTGTTCATCGATATTCCGTTCGTCTTCCGTGAATTTCTGCTGACCGTCAGCGATGTGGTCTACGGCAGCCTGGAGCCGGTGACCGTCACCGACCCACAGTCCCACACCTACCTGCCGGACGTTGCCGCCAACGCCTGGGATGCCGGTGTTGACCGCAGCATGATCCCGATCTGCCAGGACGGCGACGACTACTACTGCGTCGAGGAAGACGGCACCGTGGTGCTGTGGTCCGGCGAAGAAGAGCTCGTCACCGAAGAAACCTGGGAATCGGTGTGGCACTGGGCACGAGACGTCTGGCTGGAAAGCTGAGACCCCTGTGTGCCGAGGGCGCTTGTTGTGGCGAGCGAGCTAGCTCGCGCTGGGCTGCGAAGCAGCCCTCTGCGACCCACTCAGTGCTCCGGCGTATCCTTATGGTTATCCAGGGTCTCCAGCAAGGCGACCTGCATCCGCGTATGCACGCGGATGAACCAGCGCCAGAGCACGGCGGCCACCGCGGCCGTCACCACGGCGATCAGCACCAGCAACTTGTTGGTCGGCAGGATACTGGCCGACAAGGCTGCCAATAGCAGGAAAATCACCAGCAGCGAAAGAATCGGGATCACTTCGGCGATCACCCGGCGCACGCGCTGAGTGTGGCGCCCGGCCATTTCCGGCTTCACGCTCATCTCCGCCAGCAGCATCGACAGCGCCTTGAGCTTGCGGTACGCCGCAATCAAAAACGGCAGCGACAGCAGCAACGCCCCACCCCAGATCAATGCCTTCTGCCAGCTCGGATCGCTGACCCAGCCTTCCAGGTAGATGCCAATACGCGCCGCGAAAAAGCTGCCGGCAAAGAAGATCGCCACCACCAGCGCCAGGTTCACCCCCACCTGCAGAATGATCTTGCGGATCATCGACGCCAGCATCGCACCCTCGCCCTGGGGCTGAATGCTGCGCAGCCACTCGCCATACATCCCGAACACCCGACTCATGCGCTTGGGCATGACTGCGGCAATCTTCAGCGACAGCGGGTCTGCGCCACGGATCAGATAGGGTGTGAGCAGTGTGGTAATCGCAGAAACAGCCACCGCCACCGGATACAGGAAGTCGCTGGTGACCTGCAACGTCATCCCCAGCGCGGCGATGATGAATGAAAATTCGCCGATCTGTGACAGCCCCATCCCCACTCGCAATGAAGTGCGGCCATCGTTACCCGCAATAAACGCCCCCAACCCACAGGACAACATCTTGCCCAGCACCACGGCCACGGTAATCACCGCAATCGGCCAGGCGTATTGCAGGAGGATCTGCGGGTCGATCATCAAACCAATGGCGACAAAGAAGATCGCGCTGAACATGTCGCGAACCGGTTCGATCAGGCGCTCAATCTTCAGCAATTGCCGGGATTCAGCCATGATCGCGCCGATCAGGAATGCCCCCAGCACCATGCTGTATTCCAGCTTGACCACCAACAGGCAGAAACCGAAGCACAGGCCCAGCACGGTGATCAGCAGCATCTCGTTGCTTTCGAATTTGGCCACGTACTCCAGCAGGCGTGGCACCAGCAAAATCCCGATCACCAGTGCGACAATCATGAACAGCGAGAGCTTGCCGACGGTGGAGAACACCTCGCCGGAGCTGACCGTGCCGCTGACGGCAATGCTCGACAGCAAGGCGATGATGCCAATGCCGAGGATGTCTTCGACGATCAGCACCCCGAAAATCAGCTGGGCAAAGCGCTGGTTTTTCATCTTCAGGTCATTGAGCGCCTTGACGATGATGGTGGTCGAGGAAATCGCCAGGATCGCGCCCAGGAACAGCGAGTCCATGGTGTTCCAGTCGAACCAGCGGCCGATTTCGTAGCCGATCCAGATCATCAGGATGATTTCGAGGAACGCCGCGATAAAGGCGGTGGCGCCAACCTTGAACAGCTTGCGCAGGCTGAACTCAAGGCCCAGGCAGAACATCAGGAAGATCACCCCAAGCTCGGCCAGGGTCTTGATCGTGTCTTCGTCGTGGATCAGGCCAAACGGTGGGGTGTGCGGGCCGATGATGAAGCCGGCGACGATATACCCCAACACCACCGGCTGCTTGAGCCGATGGAACAGGATCGTCACCACCCCGGCCACCAGCATGATCACGGCCAGGTCCTGGATAAAGCTGATGGCGTGCATGGCGAGGGGCTCCTTGAGGGGTACTGGCGCTTTTCCCATTTCCACGCATGCACCCCGAAAGGTCGCAATGAACGGAAAGAAAAGTCTGCCTTGATCGTAAGAATTGCCTTTGAGACGGGCTTTTGAAGGGTAACACCGCGACTTGCGGCAGAAAGCCGGTGCAATATATGGAAACAGATCGCCCCGGGCGTGACGGCAAGCCGGGGGCCAGCGTCCCGTTATGAATGGCTCTGCAAAGATTCCAGCACCCGCAGAGGTGCCTCCCCACCCAATGCCTACAACCCGTGAGTGTGCTATGGAACCCGGAAACGCCCAGCTGTCGATGACAGTATTGATGACCCCTGACATGGCCAACTTCTCTGGCAATGTGCACGGCGGCACGCTGCTCAAGTACCTCGACGAAGTGGCCTACGCCTGCGCCAGCCGTTATGCCGGGCGCTATGTGGTGACGTTGTCGGTGGACCAGGTGATTTTTCGCGAGCCGATCCATGTCGGCGAGCTGGTGACCTTCCTGGCCTCGGTCAACTACACCGGCAACACGTCGATGGAAGTGGGGATCAAGGTGGTCACCGAGAACATCCGTGAGCGTTCGGTACGCCACACCAATAGCTGCTTCTTCACGATGGTCGCGGTGGATGACCAGCGCAATCCGGCCGCCGTGCCGCCGCTGCAACCGCAGAACAGCGAAGACAAGCGGCGGTTTGTGCAGGCTCAACAGCGCCGGCAGATTCGCCAGGAGCTGGAAAAGCGCTATCAGGAAATCAAGGCAGACGGCCCGTAAGAGCCCGCCAGGTTTCTGGATGACCGCTTAGTAACCCGAGCACTTGTCAAAGTGCGCACACACATCAAAGCGCTGGTCCAACTGGGCCATGCGCTCCATATGGTGATTGACCACCTCCATCGTCACGCTCTTTCGGGTATTCACGTAGTACTGCACCATAAGCTTGTCGTTCTCCGCTACGCGCGATTTGATCGCACTGTCCGTAGGCTGCATCCATTGCTCCAGGACGGCATCCTCAGTTCCCCGCAGGCGCTGGCGGTACACCTCAGTGTAAAACCCCAGAGCCCGGGCCAGACGACCGGCAGACTCTTGATTCGACAGTTCGTAGTTCTGCCGAAACTGGTTCCAATAATCCGGCGGCAAGGTATACGAGCCCATCAACGCCTTGCGCTTGCTGATCAACTCATCAAGCTCTTGAGGCGAGGTTTGCATTCGGTCGACTTTATTCTCTGACACGATGGCCGTGATCGACTGCGCACGCTCGTCAAGAATGCGATCAATCAACACCATTCGCTGCGGAGTATCCGGTAACAACTTGCCGAATATCGGACCTTTGCCCTCGCAAGTCGGCATGCCGGTCTCGAACAGCGGCTGCGGGATCCGCACGTCCTTGCCGTCCAATCGCGTAAGACGCTGGAGCAGCGTGCTGCATTGGCGGCCCTGCAATTCGAAGGTCACTTCGTACTCTTCACCCGCCTTGGGCGTTAGATTGAACGCTTTGCCACAGACATAGGAGCTGCCGTTGGTGTTGATCATCAACATAGTGTCCTTTCCGGGCGCCAGCTTGATCTCCAGCAGCCCACGAGCCGTGGGCGGTGGCGGCACAAGCATGTCTACCCGCCGCTTGGTGTCCACCAGGAACATGTTGTTGAGAATGCCTGTGGTCTCACCCATGCAGTGCTGTGCGTCATAGACAAAAAGGGTGCTGTTGGTGGTGTTGGAGATGAACCGCAGCTTCGCCGCATCGGGCTCGGTTGCGTCAGGATAGGTACCGTGGACGCTGCAACCACTGAGCAGCGTAACCAGGGCCAATGCGATAAATGCCCGTGGCGAATGGAGCAGGGATAACGACATGATCTTCCTTGATGAACGCAGAGGGCAAAAAGACGGCCGATAGTAACGGACGCCCTTTGCGTCGCTCAATCAGGAATATTCCTACAGCCCGATTGGGGTTGCCTCGAAGCGAACTCGCGGATGGGCAATCCGGTCCTGGGCACGCACCAGTTCCAGCTCATAGCTGGCGCACGCCTGGGTTTCCAGCAGTACTTCATGCACCGCTGCAGCAGTGAACTCAAAGGCCGCCACCAGGCTATCGCCCAACAACACCCGCGCCAGGAACAGGCCCGACGTCAGGTCGCCCACGCCCACCGGCTGACGCGGGAATGCCAGCAGTGGCCGACGCAGGTGCCAGCTGCCTTCAGCCGTCACCAACAGCATTTCGAAGCCGTCCGGCAGCTTGCCGGGATAATCCAGGTGCTTGACCAACACCGCTTTCGGCCCGCGGGCCAGTAATGCACGGGCCATCCCCAGGCAATCGAACAGCGACTGCGGCTTGCGCCCGGCAAAGCTGTCCAGCTCCAGCTGGTTGGGGCACAGGAAGTCGGCCATCGCCGCCGCTTCCTCCAGCAGGAAGTTGCTGACCTCCTGGGGCACGATGCAGCCTTTTTCCGGATGCCCCATCACCGGGTCACACAGGTAAAGAGCCTTGGGGTTGATCGCCTTGATCCGCGCCACGCCGGTGAGGATCGCCCGGCCCTGGGCCGCACTGCCCAGGTAGCCCGACAGCACTGCATCACAGTTGCCCAGCTCGCCAATCGCCGCGATGCCTTCCACCAGCGCAGGAATTTGCTGCGGCGCCAACACTTCTCCCGCCCACTGACCATACTGAGTGTGGTTGGAGAACTGCACCGTATTGAGCGGCCACACGTTCACCCCGACCCGTTGCATGGGGAACACGGCGGCGCTGTTTCCGGCGTGGCCGAAGACCACATGAGACTGGATCGCAAGCAGATGGGGCGTACGTTTCATGCAGGGGATTTCCGTAAAGCCGTTGATATTCTGGCTGCGCAGTATGCGACTAAACGCGGCCTGTACGACAGACCGGAGACGCAGTTAAGCTGGCCCTACTTTGTTGGAGTTCATCGAATGCTGACCCTCGGAAATATCTTCGTGCTGATGCTGCTGGCGACCGGTGCCGCCTGGCTGTGGCACAACCACGGCCTGCGCGAGCGGGCGCTGGAACGGGTCAAGCAGCACTGCGCCAAGCTCGACATCGAGCTGCTCGATGGCGCCGTGGCGTTGAAGCGCATCGGTTTTGTGAAAGATGCCAGCGGGCGGCGGCGCCTGGCACGGATCTACAACTTCGAATTCACCGTGACCGGCGAAACGCGGCACCCGGGGACCATCACCCAATTCGGCGCCCACAGTGCACAAATCGAGTTGGCGCCCTACCCGTTCGAGATCAAGACGCCATTGCCCAGCGCCGAGATCATTGAGCTAAGCCAGTGGCGCCAGGAGCATGGCAACAGCAAGACCCGTCACTGACGGCAAGCGGTTAACCCACCCTGTAACTGCGCAACGTCCTGCACTTCGCTGAAGATCAATTCGATACGCGAATCCCGCCGCCATTCGCTGGGCTGCCAGGCCAATGCGGCGTTATCCACCGCGTTGGCCGATACCCAGCCATCCAGGCTGTGGATAACCAGTTTTGCCCGTCGCCAGTCCAACGATTGCAGCCATTGCTGAATGCGCCGCGCGTCGAATCGCTGACTCGGATGCCAGCGCCAGCCAATGCTCCAGCCATCCTCCTGGCCCTGGCTGAGGCAGATCGGCGATGCCGGATCCGTCCAGATGGCCGGCATTTGCCCCAGGCCTTTGGGCAACTCGAAGTTATCCACAGCCGCTGCCGCTTGAGCATTCACACCCGGTAACCGGGCCAAGGGCAGTTGCGCCTGCTGCGTCCAATAGATCGGTCGATCGGGCAGTTGCCCTTGAATCAACAGGCGCTGCGCATCACTTAAGGCTTCATTCTTGTTCAATACCAACAGCCCGGCGCTGGCTAATGCCTCCCGTTGGGCATTGGGTAAAGGTTTGCCCGCCGCCAACGCCTGGGCGTCCAGTACGAGTACGCACGGCTGCACCGCCAGTACCTGCTGCCAGGGTGCTTCCCGCAGCTGCTTGAGCAATTGAGCCGGGTGCCCAAGCCCGGACGGCTCGATAAACAGCCGGTCGGGCCTGGCCTTACGCAACAAACGCCCCAGTCCTACCTGAAACGGCGCCCCGTTGACGCAACACAGGCAGCCACCCGCCACTTCACCGAGGGCAATCCCGTCGTCATCACGGGTGAGCAACGCGGCATCCAGGCCAATCTGCCCGAACTCATTGATCAACACCGCCCAACGCTCGTTGGCCGGGCGCTGGGCCAGCAGGTGCTTGATCAGGCTGGTCTTGCCGGCGCCCAGGGGCCCGGCAATCACGTGGGTGGGAATGTTCTGCAGCATGGTGGACATCATTCAGACCGTGTAGAGAGGTTCGATCCTACCCGGTTACGCCAACCAATCCAGCGTCAGAATCAACCGTCGTTGATCCGCTTGCAGCGGCGGCGAGCGGTGGATCAGGCCAAAGCCTTCGTTGCCGTGCCATTTTTCGCCCTTGAGCAACGCCACTTCACCGCAGTGGATTTGCTCAATGCATTCTTCCGGCTCAGCACTCGCCTGGCTCAGGTGCCGCCGCTCCATCACACCTTCGCGTAGCCATTGGCTGCCAATGCCGGCGTAGGTAGTGATCAGCCGCACCGGCACATGATCCACATGAAAACGCGGGCACATGGCCTTGTCCAATAGCCGCAAACGCACGCCGATACGCTTGGCTCCCAGCAAACAGGCAATGGCGCTGACCAGCCACGACACATCGGCGATAAAGCCTTCGTAGCCTTCAAGGTCACGGCAACCCGATGCAAAGTCCTGCAGGTTTGGCTCGGCGTCTTCGCTGTTCAGTTCAACCACCAGCGACTCGGCCAATGGCTCATTGAGTGCCACCAGTAACGCGCCGAACTCGGCGATGTGCAGGGGCAACTGACGCTGCCACACCGCTAGGTTCACGCCGTCCTCAAGGATATCGGTGAGCACGGCCGGGGTTTCGCCGTGGGTCTGGCGAACCACCGGGCGCAGTTTCAGGGTCGGTGCCAGCATCAGGCAGCCTCTTCGAACCAAGGGCCAAAGGGATCGGCCAACAAGCGCCAGCCTTCGACACCCGTGGCCATTTCATCGTCGGTCAGCAAACAAGCGTCCAGCTCGGCGGTCATCTGGGCGAAGTCGATGTTCTGGCCGATAAACACCAGCTCCTGCCGGCAATCGCCGGTGCTCAGTTGCCAGTTTTTCATGATTGCGGCGATGCCTTCCTCGTCCTGGGGCCACTGGGTTTTCGGCACGAAACGCCACCAGCGCCCGGCAAACCCATGGCGCATCAGGCCGCCAGCCTGGGACCAGCTACCGGCGTCCTGGTGTTTGCTGGCCAGCCAGAAAAAGCCCTTGGAGCGCAGCAGTTTTCCATTCACCCAAGGCCGGTCGATAAAGTCGAAAAACCGCTGCGGGTGGAACGGGCGGCGGGCGCGATAGGCGGTGGAGGCGATGCCGTACTCTTCGGTTTCCGGCAGGTGTTCGCCACGCAGTTCCTGCAACCAGCCCGGCGCCTGGGAAGCACGCTCGAAGTCGAAACGGCCGGTGTTGAGGATCTTCGCCAACGGCACTTCGCCCATGACCATCGGGATGATTTCAGCCTGGGAGTTCAAGCGCTCCAGGATCGCCATCAACTCCTCGCGCTCACTGCTGCTGATCAGGTCGATCTTGCTGATGAGGATCACATCCGCAAATTCGATCTGCTCGATCAGCAGGTCGGTGATCGAGCGCTCGTCCTCTTCACCGAGGGTTTCGCCCCGGGACGCCAGGCTTTCGGCAGCCTGGTAGTCGAGCAGGAAGTTCATGCCGTCGACCACGGTGACCATGGTGTCGAGCCGGGCAATGTCCGCCAGGCTTTGGCCTTCTTCATCGCGGAAGGTGAAGGTTTCGGCCACTGGCAGCGGCTCGGAGATACCGGTGGACTCGATCAACAGGTAATCGAACCGACCTTCCTTGGCGAGCTTTCCGACTTCTTCCAGCAAGTCTTCGCGCAAGGTGCAGCAGATGCAGCCGTTGCTCATCTCCACCAGTTTTTCTTCGGAGCGATTGAGGGTGACGTCGCGCTGGACCTCACTGCCATCGATGTTGATTTCGCTCATGTCGTTGACGATCACCGCCACCCGCAGGTTTTCGCGGTTGCGCAGGACGTAGTTGAGCAGCGTGCTTTTGCCGGCGCCGAGGAATCCGGACAGCACAGTAACGGGGAGACGATTGGGCATCAGGTATTCCTCATCAGGGTTGGCCGGTCAAATCGCCCGTTGATGGCGTTCGCGCAGCTCTTCACGTTCTTTGGCTTCGATACACAGGGTGGCCGTGGGGCGCAGCAGCAGGCGCTTGAGGCCGATGGGTTCGCAGGTTTCACGGCACCAGCCGTATTCACCGCGGGCCAGGCGTTCCAGGGCTTCGTCGATCTTGTCCAACAGCTTTTTTTCGCGCTCCAGCAGGCGCAGTTGCCATTGGCGCTGTTCTTCGGCGCTGCCGACATCGGCGGGATCGCTGTTGGGCTCCTGTTCGCGCAGCACCATGAATTCAGCGTCGATACGCGCTTGCAGCTCGTTGCGCTGGGCCAGCAGCAGCTCGCGGAAGAAACCTTGCTGGGCTTCATTCATGTAGTCGGCGCAGGGTTGGGCGAGAAGGTCTTGTTCGGTCATCGGAGGTGGTTCACGGGTCAGGCTGTCTTTTAATGTTATAGTATAACAATGCAAATAAGCCAATCCCCCTTGCTCGTGACGACGAAGGGCGCAATGCTGGCAGCCGAATAACGCCCCGAGAGCCTCTATGAAATACCTGCTGTGTGCTGTGTTGCTGATGCTGGCGAGCCTGGCCAACGCCCAGGTGCCCAGCCTGCTGGCCAACTGCACCCGCAGCGCCAACCTGCTGGCGTGCGTCGACGCCCAGGGCAATGCCTACAGCGTCGCGACGGCAGGCAGCACTACGTATTTGCGGGGCTTTGAAGTAATCGGAAAACGCTATTGGGCACAGACCAGCAGCCGCTACGGGCAACTGACGTTCTTTACCGGGTTGGCTTCCGATGGTGAGGCGTGGGTGGGCTACACGCGGCGAGTGGGCTGGACCACCCTCAACCGGTTTTCCAGTTCCGGTGGTGCCAGCGCCAAGTTCACCTGTAGTCGAATCACCGGCTGTTAGACCTGGCCGGTTTTCTGTTCCTGAACCCAGGCCATGTAGCTGTTCATCGGCGGGTTCTTCTGGAAGTAATTTTTCAACCCTTCAAATAAACCGTCTGCCACCGCCTGTTGATGGCGTGCGGTGACCAGTCGCTGGGCGTCCTGGGTGTTGGAGATAAACCCGGTTTCCACCAGGATCGACGGCACGTCCGGCGACTTGAGCACCGCAAAGCCGGCCTGTTCCACGCGTTTTTGATGCAGCGTGGTGATGCTTTGCAGGCTGCCCAGTACCGAGCTGCCCAGTTGCAGGCTGGAGGCGATGGTGGCGTTCATCGACATGTCGAGAATCACCCCGGCGAGCATCGGGTCCTTGTCCTTGAGATTGAGCAAGGTGGTGGCGCCCAAGAGGTCGGCGCCGTTTTCCCGCTGCGCCATGAACCGTGCGGTGGCGGAGGTGGCGCCGCCTTCAGACAGCGCATAGACAGAGGCGCCGGACGCCGTAAGCCGTGGCGCGGCATCGGCGTGTACCGAGATAAACATGTCGGCTTTGTGCTGACGGGCGATGTCCACACGTTTACGCAGCGGCACGAAGAAGTCGTCGTTGCGCACCAGCTTCACATCGAAGCCCTTCTCGCGCTTCAGACGCTTGGCCAGCAATTGGGCGATGGACAGCACCACGTCTTTTTCGCGCTGGCCCTTTGAGCCAATCGCGCCGGGATCCTTGCCGCCGTGCCCAGGGTCGACCACCACGATGATGTCGCGTTTCGGATGAGCCCTGTCCACCGGTGCCGGCACGGGTGCAGCCAACGCGGCCGGTGCCGCAGCGATTTGCATAGGTGCATGAGTGGCGCTTGTCAGGTCCAGCACGAGGCGGTGGCCCTGGCCATCCTGCGGCGGCAGGAGAAAGCTGTTGAGCTGCATCGGCGCCTTCAAATCCAGCACGATCCGCGTATCGCCCTGCCCGAAATGCCCCGAGCGAATCGAGGTAATGCCGCTGTTGGTCAGGGCCAGTTGGCTGAAATCACCGGTCAGCTTCGCGCCGCTCAAATCGATGATCAACCGCTCCGGCGCGGTCAGGGTGAAGGTCTTGTATTGCACCGGGCCGCTGAGGTCCAGCACCAGCCGCAGCTTGTTATCCGACCGCCACAGCCGTGCATTGCGGATCTGCGCGGCAGACACGCCCAAGGGCAAGGTGAACACCGCACTGGCCAGCAGCAGGTTGAGGAGTTGACGTCTGTGCATGACTTACACCGCAAATAAAGGAGCTTCCGTACTCGACATGACTGAATAAAAGACAGAACAGAAAAACTTTCGTCGTTTCAATTGTAATAATATAACATGTCTTTTTATTTCCAACGATGGACCTGCTCATGAACGCGCTGACTCTGCCCGATATCGCCGCGCAGGCTTCACGCCAAGCCTCGCCGCTCGATTGGGTGGGCATGTGCGGCATTGCCCTGCCCATTCTGATCGACGGCCAAAGCCTTAGCGCCACGGCTGATGCCGGCGTCAGCCTGGACGACGGCGAGGCCCGTGGCATTCATATGTCACGGCTTTACCTGGCGCTGGAAATGCTTGAACAGCAGCCGCTTACGCCAGCACTGCTGCGCAGTGTATTGCAACGTTTTCTCGACAGTCATGAAGGTTTATCCACAAATGCCTACCTGCGAATTCATGCAGGTCTGCTGCTGAAACGTCCGGCGCTGGTCAGCCCGTTGGCCGGCTGGAAAAGCTACCCGGTGAGCATCGAGGCGCGCCTGGAAAACCAGATGTTCCACGTGGAACTAAAAATTGACGTTACTTACTCTTCAACCTGCCCTTGCTCCGCTGCCCTCGCCAGGCAATTGATTCAGCAGCAATTTATCGAGGACTTTGCCGGCACACCGCTGCAGCACGAAGACGTACTGACCTGGCTCGGCAGTGCAAACGGCATCGTCGCCACGCCCCACAGCCAGCGCAGCAGCGCGCTGTTGCATGTACGGCTTCAGGACGATCAGCCAACACTGCCGCTGACCCAGTTGATCGACGAAACCGAAGCCGCCCTCGGCACTGCCGTGCAGACCGCCGTAAAGCGTGCAGACGAACAAGCCTTCGCCCTGGCCAACGGGCAGAACCTGATGTTCTGCGAAGACGCCGCCCGCCGCCTGAACCTCGCCTTGAAACGCTCGGATGCGGTCAATGCCTTCCACTTGAGAGTGATCCACGCCGAAAGCCTTCACGCGCACGATGCCGTGGCCGAAAGCCGCTGGACGAGACCTTCCGAATGATCACCTGCACCGCTTTGCGCTGGGGCGCCCCCGGCCAACCACTGACCCCCGCCGTGGATTTCACCCTGGAAAAAGGCAGCCTTACCGGCATCATCGGCGCCAACGGCACCGGCAAAAGCAGCCTGCTGAAAGTTATCGCCGGATTGCAGAAGCCACTGGCGGGGAAAGTGACGATCGATGTTCCACGCCGAGGTGGCCTGTCGTTTTTGCCCCAGCAACAGAACCTCGATCGCCAGTTTCCTATCAGCCTTGAAGAATTGGTGGCCGCCGGTTTCTGGGGCAGCAGGCAAACCCCGCAACAACGTACCGAACGCCTGAGCGCCGTGCTCGAAGACTGGTGCCTCAGCGGCCTGGAGCATCGGCCGTTGATGGCCTTGTCGGGCGGCGAACTGCAACGCGCCCTGCTCGCCCGCATGAGCCTGGCCGAGTCGCCGATATTGCTGCTGGACGAACCCCACGCCGCCCTCGACGAAGACGGCCAGGCGCTGTGCTGGAAACACATCCACGCCTGGCACGACGCAGGCCGCACGGTGGTCGTGGTGTGCCATGACCTCGGCTCCGTACGCCAACACACCCAGCAAGTGGTGCAGATCAAAAGCAGTGGCTGCGTGTTCGGCTCCAGCAAAGAACTGATCCGCCCGCAGCCGCAAATGCAGGTGGCCTGATGCACTTCGCCGCCCACCTGTGGATGCCGTTTCTCGATTTCGTTTTCATGCGCCGCGCGCTCGTCGGCGGTCTGGTATTGGCATGCAGCACGGCGCCGCTCGGGGTGTTCCTGATCCTGCGCCGCATGAGCCTGATCGGTGACGCGGTGTCCCACGGCATCCTGCCCGGCGCCGCACTGGGCTTCTGGTTTGCCGGCCTGAGTTTGCCCGCGCTGACCATCGGCGGCCTGGGCGCCGGCCTGAGCATGGCCGGTCTCGCCGCCTGGATTACCCGTCGCACCGGGCTGAAGGAAGACGCCAGCCTCGCCGCCATCTACCCGATCTCCCTGGCCAGCGGCGTGCTGATCCTCGGCCTCGCCGGAAAACGCCTGGACCTGCTGCACCTGCTGTTCGGCTCGGCCCTGGCGGTAGACGGCCCGACCCTCACCGGCATGCTCTGGGTCTCGGGCTTCAGCCTGATCGCCATGGTGGTGATCTACAAACCGCTGCTGCTGGACACCCTCGACCCGCTGTTCCTGCAAACCGTCAGCCGCCTCGGCCCGCTGGCCCACGGCCTGTTCCTGACGCTGGTGGTGCTGAACCTGGTGATCGGTTTCCAGGCCATCGGCGCGTTGATGGTGGTCGGCCTGATGATGTTGCCGGCGATTGCTTCACGTTTCTGGAGCCGGCGCCTGCCGGTGTTGATCGCCATATCAGCGGTGCTGGGATGCCTGTCGGTCTGGCTTGGCTTGTTGCTGTCGTTCTACTACTCGCTGCCCAGCGGCCCGGCAATTGTGCTGGTGGCTGGCGGCTGGTACCTGCTGTCCGTGGTCTTCGGTCCGGTGCACGGCTTGCTGCGCCGCCCGCCTTTGCTTACATCCCAATGAGGTGTTTCCCGATGCGCGCTCTACTCGTGCTGTTCAGTGTGTTGCTGCCGCTGTCGTTCGCGACGGCCCAGGCTGCCGACAAGCTTCAGGTGGTTACCAGCTTCAGTATTCTTGACGACATGACCCACCAGGTCGGTGGCGATCATATCCAGATCAGCAACATGGTCGGCCCCGACGCCGACGCCCACACCTACGAACCAACACCAGACGATGCCAAGGCCCTGCTCAAGGCCAAGGTGATCATCAAGAACGGCCTGGGCTTCGAACCGTGGCTGGATCGCCTGGTCACCAGCACCGAGACCAAGGCCACTGTGGTCACTGCGAGTAAAGGCGTGCTCTCCCACACCATGGAAGAGGACGGCGAAACCATCCCCGACCCGCACGCCTGGCACAACCTGGCCAACACCGTTATCTACGTGAACAACATCACCAAGGCGCTGATCGCTGCCGACCCGGCCAACAAGGCCGACTACGAGCACAACAGCCAGGTGTACCTGAAAGAAATCTACCGCCTGCTGGCTGAAGCCAAGGCCAAGTTTGGCGCGCTGCCACCGGGTAACCGTCGCATCGTCACCTCTCATGACGCCTTCGGCTACCTGGGCCAGGCCTACGGTATCGAGTTCCTGTCGCCTCAAGGCCTGTCCACCGAACGTGAACCGTCGGCCGCCGAAGTCGCCACGCTGATCACCCAGATCCGCAAGGACAAGGTCAAGGCCGTGTTCATGGAAAACATCAAGGACTCGCGTCTGCTCCAGCAGATCGCTGATGAGAGCGGCGCGCAGATCGGCGGCACGCTGTATTCGGACGCCCTGGCTGCAGAAGGTCCGGCCAGCACCTTTACCGGCCTGTTCGAATACAACCTCAACACCCTGTGCGCGGCCCTGAGCAAGCCATGAGCCTGAGCATGCTTGACCTGGAAGAGGCTGCCATCGGCAGCCGCTTTCCACTCGATAGCGTGCTCGACGCCCTGCCGTGGAACAGCGATGGACTGATCGCCGCCATCGCCCAGCAACACGGCAGCGGCGAAGTGTTGATGCTGGCCTGGATGAACCGCCAGGCCCTCGACGAAACCCTGGCCACCAGGCACGTCTGCTACTGGTCCCGCTCGCGCCAGCAACTGTGGCGCAAGGGCGAAACCTCGGGCCACTGGCAACTGCTGGTGGAGGCCCGCCTGGATTGCGACGGCGACGCGGTATTGCTGATCGTCGACCAGCAAGGCCCGGCCTGCCACACCGGCCGGCCCACCTGTTTCTACAACGCCATCGACGGCCATCACGTAAACATCATCACCGCGCCTCTCAAGGAACCTGACCCATGATCCGCAAGAACCCTTCCGGCGATCTGCCCGTGATTGCCGAATCGGCCTACGTCGACAAAACCGCAATCATCTGCGGCAAGGTGATCATCGGCGAAAACGTATTTGTCGGCCCTTACGCGGTGATCCGCGCCGACGAAGTCGACGCCAACGGTGACATGGACCCGATCACCATCGGTGCCAATTCGAATATCCAGGACGGCGTGGTGATCCACTCCAAATCCGGCGCCGCCGTAACCATCGGCGAGTTCACCTCCATCGCCCACCGCTCCATCGTCCACGGGCCCTGCACCGTTGGTGACCGGGTGTTCATCGGCTTCAACAGCGTGCTGTTCAATTGCGTCGTCGGCGATGGCTGCGTGGTGCGGCACAATTCTGTAGTCGACGGCCGCGATTTGCCCGACGCGTTCTACGTGCCCTCCACCACCCGCATCGGCCCCAACACCGACCTGTCCCAGTTTCCGCCGGTGAGTGTCAGCGCTTCGGAGTTTTCCGAAGACGTGGCACGCACCAACGTCGACCTGGTGCTGGGTTACAAAGCCCTGCAAAACGAGTTCTGACCATGAGCCGCCTGCTGATCCGCAACGCCCGCCTGGTGAACGAAGGCGAGGAATTCGAGGCTGACCTGCTGGTCGCCAATGGCCGTATCGAGAAGATCGCCGGCAGCATCGACAACGCCAACGCCACCGTGGAAATCGACGCCCAAGGCCAGTGGCTGCTGCCGGGAATGATCGACGACCAGGTGCATTTCCGAGAACCCGGCGCGCCGGACAAAGGCAGCTTCTACAGCGAGTCCCGCGCGGCGGTGGCGGGTGGCATCACCAGTTTCATGGACATGCCCAACACCAACCCGGCGACCCTGAACCTGGAAGCCCTGGCCGACAAGAAGCGCCGCGCGGCGCTGCATTCGGTGGCCAACTATGGCTTTCACTTCGGAGTGAGCAACGACAACCTCGACACCGTCGCCGCGCTGGACCCGCGGGAAGTCGCCGGGGTCAAAGTGTTCATGGGTGCGTCTACCGGCAATATGCTGGTGGATGATCCGAAGATCCTCGAGCGTCTGTTCGCCGAGGTGCCGACCATTCTCCTGGCCCACTGCGAGCACACCCCCAGCATCCTGGCCCGCGAGCAAAGGATGCGCGAGCGTTTCGGTGAGCACATTCCTGCCGTGGCGCACCCGCTGATCCGCGATGCCGAGGCCTGCTATCGCTCCTCGTCCCTGGCGGTGGAACTGGCCAAGCGGCACGGCACGCGCCTGCATGTGCTGCACATCACCAGCGCACGGGAGTTGGTGCTGTTCGAAGACAAACCCCTGGCGCAAAAACGCATCACGGCGGAAGTCTGCCTGCATCACCTCTTGTTCGATGACCGCGACTACGCCCGCCTCGGCCACCAGATCAAATGCAACCCGGCGATCAAGACACGCGCCGACCGCAACGCCCTGCGCCTGGCATTGTTGAGTGATCGTCTGGATGTAATTGGCAGTGACCATGCTCCGCACACCTGGGCGCAAAAACAGCTGCCCTATCGCGAAGCGCCGTCAGGCTTGCCGCTGGTGCAACACGCCTTGCCGGCGCTGCTGGAATTGGTCGCCGACGGCCTGCTGCCGCTGACCACGCTGGTGGCGAAAACCAGCCATCGGGTCGCGGACCTGTTTGCGATCCCCGACCGTGGCTACCTGCGCGAAGGCTATTGGGCCGACCTGGTGCTGATCCAACCCGAGCCTCACGGCAAACCCGTCAGCAGCCAGCCGATCCTGGCCCGCTGCGGCTGGACGCCCTTTGCCGGGCGCAGCTTCCGGCACAGCGTCAGCACCACGCTTGTGTCCGGCCACCTGGCCTGGCACGACGGGCGCGTGCACGACAGTTGCCAGGGGCTGCCGCTGCATTTCCAGCGTTGAAGAGACTCTGTACCTGGCAATCCAATCAAATGTGGGAGCGGGCTTGCTCGCGAATGCGGTGGGTCAGCCAATACACCTGTGACTGATTCACCGCATTCGCGAGCAAGCCCGCTCCCACATTTTGATCGGGGTATGTCTTAGGTTAAGCGCGGGGTTTGACCGTACCGCAGTTGCTGCCCAACCACTGCGCGTGGGTGTCCAGGCTGCCCTTCTGCTGTACGCCGGTGGCGTTGAAGGTACCGTTAACCGTAGTGGTGAATTCCTGCTGGCTCTGGAACGTCGCCACGCCAGTGCCCTGGGCTTTCGGGCAGCTGAAACGGAATTTCCATTGGTTGCCGGTCTTGTCCGTCACTTCCTGCTTGCAACCCGATTGCGGGTCGGTCAGCGGGATGGAATCGGACGCCACCTGGGCCGGGGTCAGGCACACCTGTACGCCTTTGCCGGCCATGGTGATGCCTTGCTTCTCAAGCATCGCGCGTTGTTCCGGGGTCATCTGTTGCTTGAGCTGACCGAGGATCAGCGACAAGTCCGGCAGGTCCTGGTTATCGACCTTCATGTTGCTGGTGGTCAACTCCCACAAGCCCGGCGCCAACATCTGCGCTTGCGCCGCCACAGGCAGCGTCAAACCAACAACCATGGCCAAACCAAGCAGACGAGCATTCATCGGGTAACTCCTGGGCAATTGTCGGCGTTAGACGCCGCAAAAGCGCCAGTGTTGCACAGCAAATAAAATAGCGACATTCGTGGCCGAACATGGTCTGTTAGGCACTTGTTCGTCAGGAGTACCGTTGTCCATGGATTTCTTTGGCCCGCACCTGCTCGCCTATTTCATTGCCACCCTGCATTTTCTGGGCACCCTCGCCGCCATCCATGCGGTGCTGACCGTCAGGACCGCCCAAGGCTCGATTGCCTGGGCATTGTCGCTGATGTTCATCCCCTACCTGACGCTGATTCCCTACCTGATCTTTGGCCGGAGCACTTTCGACGCCTACATTCAGGCGCGGCGCCAGGCCAACCAGGAAATGCACAAGGCGATCACCGAGCTGAACTGGCGCCCATGGGTTGAAGAGGCATTGGCCGCGCGCAACTCCCAGGCCTACGCTTCGCTACGGGCCATGCCCAAGCTGGGGCGCATGCCGTGCCTGGCGAATAATCAGGTGCGTTTGCTGATCAATGGCGAGGCTACGTTCAGCGCGATTTTCGAGGCGATTCGCTCGGCAAAGACCGCCGTGCTGTTCCAGTTCTTCATCATTCATGACGACGAACTTGGCCGCCAACTGCACACCTTGCTCAAGGAAAAAGCCGCCGAAGGCGTAGCCATTTTCGTGCTGTACGACCGTATCGGCAGCCATGCCCTGCCCCATCGTTATGTGCAGTCGCTACGAGACGCCGGGGTGCAGGTCAAGGCCTTCGCCACGCGCAGCGGCTGGCTCAACCGCTTCCAGGTCAACTTCCGCAACCACCGCAAGATCGTGGTGGTGGATGGCATTACCGGGTTCGTCGGTGGGCATAACGTCGGCGATGAGTACCTGGGCAAGAAACCGCCGCTGGCGCCATGGCGTGACACCCATGTGCAAGTCAGCGGCCCGGTGGTGGCGTGCTTGCAGGAATCCTTTGCCGAAGACTGGTTCTGGGCCTCGCGTGAGCTGCCGCCGCTGCTGCTGCCGGATACCTACCCGGACGACGGCGTGCTCTGCCAGTTGCTGGCCAGCGGCCCGGCGGACCCTTATGAAACCTGCTCGCTGTTTTTCGTCGAGGCCATTCATGCGGCCACCGAGCGGGTATGGATCACCAGCCCGTATTTCATTCCCGATGAGGCGGTGTTTGCGGCTTTGAGGTTGGCGGTATTGCGCGGTGTCGACGTGCGCCTGCTGCTGCCGTCACGGCCGGATCACCGCATCGTCTACGCCGCTTCCAGCCTGTATGCGATCGAAGCCGTGCGCGCCGGGGTGCGGGTATTCCGCTATACGCCAGGATTCCTGCATCAGAAAGTGGTGTTGGTCGACCGTGAAATCAGCGCCATCGGCAGTGCGAACCTGGATAACCGCTCGTTCCGGCTGAATTTCGAAGTGATGTTGCTGACGGTAGATGACACTTTCGCCAGCCAGGTGGAGCACATGCTGCTGGAAGACTTCGCCCTGGCCCATGAAATCAGCCAGGAAGAAAACCGCCAGACCCACCGCCTGCAACAATTGGGCATGCGGATCGCGCGGCTGATTTCTCCAATTTTGTAAGGCTTGCACCGAATCCAATGTGGGAGCGGGCTTGCTCGCGAAAGCGGAGTGTCAGTCACTGAATGTGTTTCTGATCCAACGCCTTCGCGAGCAAGCCCGCTCCCACACAAGCCCGCTCCCACATTCAGATCACCGGTAACATTGCTTACTGGTACAGGTCATCCCGCGTCCACGGCAGCTCATGGCTACCATCGGCATGGGGTTTCACCGCCAGAATCTGATGCAGGTTGATCCAGCCCCGGGCAAACGCATACGCACAGCCGGCCAGGTACAGGCGCCAAATGCGCAAGGCTTGTTCCGGCACCATCTTGCCTGCCGCTTCCAGGTTGTCTTCGAGGCGCTCGCTCCAGTGATCCAGCGTGCGCGCGTAATGCAGGCGCAGGCTTTCGACGTCGACGACTTCCAGGCCCACGTCGCTGATCTCGGCGGTCATCATCGACAGATGCGGCAACTCGCCGTTGGGGAACACATAACGCTCGATAAAATCCCCGGCGCCACGGCCTACGGGCCGGCCATCAATGTGCTTGGCGGTAATCCCGTGGTTCATCACCAGGCCGCCCTCACGCACCGCGCCGTAGAGAATCTTGCAGTACTCAGCCAGGTTGGCGTGGCCAACGTGTTCAAACATCCCCACGCTCACCACCTTGTCGAACCGGCCATCCTGGGGCAAGTCGCGGTAGTCGAGCAGCGTCAGCTCTACCTGGTCTTCCAGGCCTTCGGCCTTCACCCGCTCCCGGGCCAGCGCCAGCTGTTCCTTGCTCAGGGTGATACCAAACACCTTGACCCCGAATTCCCGCGCGGCATACCGCGCCAGCCCACCCCAACCGCAGCCCACGTCGAGCAAATACTCCCCCGGCTGCAGCCGCAATTTGCGGCACAGGTGGCGGAATTTGTCTTGTTGGGCTTGATCAAGGGATTCGCTGCCGGTTTCGAAATACCCGCAGGAATAGGCCATGTCGCGGTCCAGCCACAGCTGGTAGAACTCGTTGGACAGGTCGTAATGGTAGGAAATAGCAGCTGCGTCGGTGGCCTTGTCGTGGATCGAGCGCACCGGACGACTCCCCTCGTCGTCATCAACCAGGGCATGACTCAACTCGTCAACGACCCTGATCACTTCGGAAATGGAGCCTTCCAGCTCCAGTTTGCCCTCGACGAAAGCTTCGCCCAGTGAGTCGAGCGTCGGATGGCTGAGCTTGGAAACCATCATGGGGTCCTTGACCACAATGGTGACGCTGGGATCCGGGCCCAGGTTGAATTCATGGCCGTCCCAGAGTCGAAGACGCAGCGGTAGCTTGAGATTCTGTAAGGCCGGTGGAAGTTGCGCGAGCATGAGTAGTCCCCCCTTGTTTCAGACGTCTGAAATGAGGGTAGACCATCCACGGAAAAATTAGCAGGCTATCGAAACAATAGCGCCTTTCTATGGTGCCCGCCGCTGGAGCAAACCCTCCTGGACCCACTGTTTCAGCCAGGTAACCGCTTGCAATGGCGCGCCCTCCTGGTAAGTGACTGCCAACTCGGCACACAGTTCGGAAAAACTCCAACCGTTGGCGACCATGCCTGTCAGCGCGCAGGCTTGCGCCGGTTCAACGCTGCGGTATTGGCAGACATTCTGATGGCGCCAGACCAGGCACACCTGCGCCAACGGCAGGGCTTCGCTGCCGGGAAAGTCCCACTCGCCCTTGCTCGCACGCCAGATGCCCAGACTGTTGAAATCACACAGCACCTGCTGCACCGAGGGCACGAACTGCACCAGCAGCCCGGGCCAGTCTTCGGGCGGCAGCGTTGCCATGTCTTGCAGGGTCAACGGCTCGCCCTGCGGTGCATCAAAGGCCAGGGTGAATGCCCACTCGAGCCGCGCCAGCTCGGCAGGCGCCAAACCTTGCTCGCCATAATGCTCAACGATAAACCCGGGGAACCGCTCGCCAAACCAGCGCAGGCTGTAATGGGCCGAGGGATAACGGCGGGTATAGGCCGAACCCAACGCTGCAAACTCCTCGTCCCCCAGCCAATACCAGACGGCGCCGAAGTCGTCGCGCAGCACTTCCTGCAATCGGGCGTGATAAGCGTTGTGGTAAATCGCCAGGCCCGTCTCGACATCCAGGGTCGGGCCGCCGATCAAGGTGGCGCTGAAGCTGTTGCTGGCAGTGGAAGATTCGGCCAGCAAATGCCGCTCAAAGGCCAATTGCCAATCGATCAGGCGCATAACGCTCTCCTGTCCAGCGCGCTCGCGCCCAGCTCGCGGGCCTTGTTCAACTCGTCGAGCAGCTCCTGGAACGGCGGGAAATGGTCATCGCGTTCGAGCAAGGTCGAGACTGGCCCAAGGTGCTCCAGGGTCCGCTGATACAGCGCCCACACCGGATCGCATACCGGATGGTCATGGGTGTCGATCACGTAGTCGCCGTAATCCATATGCCCGGCCAGGTGCAGTTGGCGGATGCTTTCGGGCGGCAGGTTGCGGATAAATTCCCAGGCGTCGAACCCGTGATTGCGCGAGCTGACGTAGACGTTATTCACGTCCAGCAGCAACTGGCAGCCGGTGAGGTGGCTCAGGGCGTTGAGAAATTCCCACTCGGTAAACTCATCCGCCTTGGAGCGCACGTAGCTGGAGACGTTTTCCAGCACGAACGGGCGCTGCAACACATCCTGCACCTGCCGCACGCGAGCGGCGACGTGGTACAGGCTTTCTTCGGTGTAGGGCAGCGGCAGCAAGTCATGCAACTGGTGCGCGTTGCCACGGCTCCAGCACAGGTGATCGGAAATCCACGCCGGCCGGATGCGCTCGGAGAGCTGCTTGAGTTGTTTCAGGTAATCGGTATCGAGGGCATGGGGCCCGCCGATTGAAAGGGACACGCCATGCATCACCAGGGGATAACGCTCGGCTATCGCATCCAGGTAGTACAAGGCCTTGCCGCCCTGCACCAGATAATTCTCGGAGATCACTTCGAACCAATCCACGGCCGGCGATTGTTCAAGGATCTGCTGGTAGTACTCGCTGCGTAAACCCAGGCCGTAACCCAGACTCGGAAGGGAAGCGGACATAAAAACACTCCTGGGGAAAGTGTCCGCAGCGGAGGGGGGGCCCGCTGCGGTTGCACTCGGTTGTCGGTTATTCGCCGACTTTGCCGCCTTTCTGATCGCACATCGCCTTGCTCATCGACAGGAAGCCCTGGCCTTTGCAAGAACCCATGCCTTTGCAGGCGTGGTCTTTGGTTTTGCAGTCGTTCTGGCCTTTGCAGGCGTTGACGCCATAGCAATGGACCTGGGCGTCTGCTGCCTGTACCTGAGTGGCAACACCGGCAAACATGCCAGCAGCGGCGATAGCGAGGGCGGCACCAGCAGCAGCGGATTTGATGTTCATTGTGTATTCCTCATGATCGGTAGTGGAGCCGGTCTGAACGGATTGTTCAGTCTCGACATAGCACTAGAGTGAGGTCCCCCCATGGCGTTACAGCGCGACTGAAAAATTTATTCTTCGAGTTTCAATAGCGGCTCCTGGAACCGCAACAGACGCCCCGCATTGCCCAGCACCAGCAGCGTACTGAGGTTGTGCAGCACCGCCGCAATCATCGCTCCCGCCGCGCCCAGCCAGCCAAATGCGGCGAACACCACGATCGCCAGCGTCCAGCCCAGACCGATGATCACGTTAACCTGCAACGTGTGCCGGCACTGGCGACTCAAGCGCACACAGGTGCCCAGGCGCCGCAGGTCGCTGCCGATCAGCACCACGTCCGCCGATGCCAACGCGATATCCGCCCCGCCCGCGCCCATCGCCACACCGACCACACCCGCCTTGAGCGCCAACGAATCGTTGATCCCGTCGCCCACCACCATCGGCCGGAAACCGCTGCCGATTTCCCCCAGCACGCGATTGAGTTTGTCCTCCGGCAAAGCCTGGGCTTCGACGTCGCTGATGCCCACTTCCAACGCCAGGCTGTCGGCCACGCTCTGGCGGTCACCGGTCAGTAGCAGTTGGCGCCCCAGGCCCAATTCACGCAGCTCTTTCATCGCCTGGCGCGCTTCAGGTTTCACGCTGTCCGCCAGCAACAGCCAGGCAAGGAACTGCCCGTTCAACGCAAGCCCGGCAATCGGGCCGTCGTGATTGGGGACCGCCGTGGTCGTGATGCCCAGTTGCTCAAACAATTCCGGCCGGCCGAGGGCGGCTTCGCCCTGCCCGGTCTGGGCGACCACACCGAGGCCCTGGCGCTCGCGAATATCCGACAGCACCAGCATTTGTTCCTGAGTCGCCAGCCCCGCCAATGCCCGGCTGACCGGGTGGCTGCTGGCCGAGCCGAGGCTGGCCGCCAGATTGAGCAGTGCTTGCCGATCCGGCTCACGGGTGTCGATGGACTGCAAACGCAGGGTGCCAAACGTCAGGGTGCCGGTCTTGTCGACCACCAGGGACGTCAGGTCCGCCAGCTCTTCGAGAAACGCCGAGCTGCGAATCAGAATGCCGTGACGCGCCGCCACCGCAATGCCCGCAATCGCCGTGGCCGGCGCCGACAACACCAAAGCACACGGGCACGCCGCCACCAGCACCGCGAGCATCGCCTGGGCGTCATTGGTGACAAACCAGGTGACCGCCGCCAGCAACAGCACCAGCACCATGTAGCTGCCGGCGTAGCGCTCCAGCAATCGGGTGATCGGCGGCTTCGAACGTTCGGCGCTCTGCATCAGGGCGATGACTTTGCCCAGCGTCGACTCATTGCCGGTGCGGGTCACTTCCAGGCGCAGCAAACCGTCGAGGTTGATCGCGCCACCAAACACCTGCACGCCGACACTCGCTTCCAGCGGCACCGATTCACCGGTAATCGGCGCGGTGTCGAGGCTGGCCTGGCCCGACAGCACCACGCCGTCGGCGGGCACGCGGTCACCGGCACGCACTTCGACGATATCGCCGGTCTTCAGGATGCCGTTGTCCACTTCCAGGATCGTCCCGTCCGCCTGCACCAACCGTGCGTGGCTACGGGTCAGCTTGCCCAGGGCATGAATCGCTTCCTGGGAGCCGATGACGCTGCGCTCTTCCAGCACATGGCCGAAGATCATGATGATCGGCAGCAGCGCGGCGGTCAGCAGGTCACCGGTAGCCCAGGCGCCGAGCATCGCCAGCGCAATGAGTTGGTCGGTGATGCCATGCAAACTTGGATACCGCAGGCTGTACCAGGCCGAGCGCATCACGGGCACGGCCACCAGCAATGAGGCGACGCCCAACAGCAGTTGGCTCACGCCGGTCTGGTCCGGCGCCAGCCAGCGCCATACCAGGCCCAGGCTGAGCAGGCCCAGGGCGAGCATCGCCAGGGTCAGTTGCCGGGCGGCGCTGCGTTGTTCGGCCGACGAGAGCATCGGGGCTGCGTGGGCGGTCATTGTTCGGCTCCCTGAATGATCAGGCGGGAATCGTCTTTAGGGTCAACCGTGGTCACGGAGCCGGCCTGCCCGAGAATCTTCGGCAGGCGTTCGCGGTACAGGCGCAGCAACAGGCCGGGGTCTTGGACCTGGGCCAGGCTGGCGACGGTAGCGGTTTGCACCTGGGCGTTGGACAGCCGTTCGCTGGCCTGGGCGTGAGCCACTTGCACGGCGCGGTCGGCGTCCTGGTTAGCGGTCTGGGTAAGTTTTTCGGCGTCGGTGCGCGCATTGGCCACCGCCTTGTCGGCTTGCTGGCTGGCGGTCAGCACTGCGTTGAAGGCATTGACCGCCGGGCCCGGCAAGCTCGATTGCACGTCGACCCGGGTGACTTCGATGCCCAGGCCAAGGCCGGTGGACGCCAGGTCAGCCAGGCGTTGATTGATGCCGCGCACCAGGTCGCCACGCAGCCGTTCGCGGCGTTCGGCGGCTTGGTTGTCGGCGCCGATCAACTCGGGGCGCGCCACCAGAATCGTGTCCAGATCCCGCGCCGCAGTCAGCACCACAGCGCTGCGAGTGACCAGTCGATCCAGCGCCGGCAGCACGTGATCGCCCTGCAACACAAACGCGTAGGGCTCGGTGACCTTATAGAAGACCCGCACATCCAGCTGCACCACCCCGGCATCGCCGGTCAGCAGGTAACCGGAGCCGGCCAGGGCATCGCTCAGCGGCGTGGCAAAACTGGCCACGCGATCGGCTTGGGTGGCCGCATCGGAACGCAGCAGGTTTTCCACCCGGCGCTCAATCACCCGGTCCGCGGCGGGCAACAGCACCACTTGTTCAAACGGACGCGGCCAGGCCAGCAGCAGCCCGGCATTCTGGATCCGGTCCAGCGCGCCGAAGTGCAACACCACGGCACGGTTCTGCGGGTCGATCTGGCGCACGTTGGAAAACGCCCACGCCAGCGCGGCCAATACCGTCACCGCATACAGCGCCAGGAACGTCAGCCGTCCAGCCTGGATCCACGGGCTGTCGAGGCTTTCCCGCTCACTCATGGCTGGACATCCTTCGGCCCATCCACCAGCGCGCGGAAAGGCGCGGCGTCGGTGCGCAGGATGATCTTGGTTCCCGGCGTGACCACTGTGCCAAGGGTGTCGAGGGAACGCAGCAGGTTGTACAACTGCGGATTGCCGGCGTAGGCATGGCCATAAATCTGCGCGGCTTCGACCCGGGATTGCGCTTCGATGTCGGCGGCTTTCACCGTGGCGTCGGCCTGGACGATCCGCGCATCACGCTCGGCGGCCGAACGAATCTGCGCCGCTTCACGCTTGCCCACGGCGGTTCGTTCCGTGGCGATGGTCTCGCGCTCGGCGCGCATGCGGTCGACGGTGGCGGCGAGGGTCACCGAGGGCAAGGTCAGCCGTTCAACGCCCACCTGCACCACACGCACGCCATAGGTGGTGAGCAATTGTTGATCAATCTGCTGGCGCAACTGCGCTTCAAAATCGGCAATGCGCACCTGGCTGGCATCGGTGTTCACCAGGTTGGCCAGGTCGAAACTGGCGGCGGTGGTTTCCAGCGCCGAGCCGACAAAGGTACGAATCTGCCGCGCCGCTTCATCCGGCTGGTTCTGCACCGCGCGCATAAAGCGCTGCACATTGTCGGGGTCGCCCTGCACCTGCCAGGCCACGTAGGCCTGCACGATGATCCGCAGGCCATCGCGGGTGCCCACATCCTGCAAACCGCTGGAGGTGGTGCGCAGGCGCAGGTCCACCGGAATCGCCGCCTCGAACGGCGCCGGCCAGCGCCAGCCCAGGCCCGGCTCCAGCAATACCCGCGACGGGTTGCCGAAGCGGGTAATCACCGTGGCTTCACCGGAACGCACCTGCACCAGGCTCGCCGCGGCGACCGCGAACAGCACCAGCAATACCGCCCAGCCCATACGCCGCCAGGGGAACGGGCCGGCTTCGTGCTCATCGCCATGATGGTGATGATGGTGGCCGTGGTGGTGACCATGGCCTGCGTGATCGTGAGAATAAGCGCTCAACAGATGAACTCCTTATTGAACGGCTTTACGCGGCACCGCAGGGTCGGCCGGTAAGGTAAAGGAACGCAGATCGATGGTCGGTGCGCCACTGGCGCCCAAGCGATGATCAAGAATGAGTAACTTGGCGTGGGCCAGGCCCTGGCTCAGTTGGCTCAGGTACTGCTCCAGCACGAACGCCTGGCCGGCTTGTTGATAGGCCTTTTGTTCAGCGCTGAAGCGCAGGTCCGCCGCTTGGGCGCCGGCGCTGACTTCATGGGCCGTGGCCTGGGCCTGGTCGCGGGCGGTACTGGCTTGCAGCAACGCCTGGTTGGTCTGCTCACTGGCAGCGCCGCGCTCCCGGGAAATCAGCGCCTGGGCGCCGATCTGCGCAGCTTGCACCGCGTGGTAGGCATTCGCCGCACCGGAGGGCGGGTGAATGGCTTCCACCACGGTGGCGAGAATTTCCACGCCGCTGTCGAGTTTCTTCAGGTCCGCTTGCACCGCCTGGCCAATTTCATCGGCGAGGCTGTTGCGTTCCTCACCCAGCAACTCATCAAGGGTTCGCGAGGCAAACTCGTGGACGAGGATGCGGCTGGCGGTGCTGCGGATCAGCGTGGGCACATCGGCGCTGTTATAGGTGGCGGCGAGTGCGGCCTGGTCGGTCAAGCCGATGCGGTACACGAAGCGCACGTCCATATTGACGATCTGGAAGCTCTGCTTGTCGCCGCTGCTGCTGGCGATCACCTGGGATTTGTCATTTACATGGCTGGCGTCCCACAGGCGATTGGCGATCAGCGGCGCCGGGCCCTCGGCCGGAGCGACGTCGGTGTTTGCCGCTTCGCCAACGCTGGTGGCCAGCTCATGGACCACGCCGTTCTCCACGTTCAGCACGCGGCCGAGCGGCCATGGCAAACCGGCATGCAGGCCAGGCCCGAAGACCTCCACCGGCTTGCCAAAGCGTTCATAGATCCCACGACTTTGCAGGGCGACTTCATGCACGCCGGTCAGCAACCAGCCTACGGCCAGCACCACCACCAACACCGGCAGGAATGCCCGGCGCATGTAGGTGAAGGCCCAGATCTGCCGCAGGTCGATGCCGAAACGGTTGTGCAGTTCGTGCTGCAAGGCGAGCAACGGTTGCGGCGGCCAGCGCAGCATCCCGGCGATAAAACTTTGCGCCATCAGGCGCGGCTCAAGCCGCTCCTGGCGCGGGCTGAACAGCGACAGCAGGCCTCTTAGTAGAAACTCCAGCGCCACCAGGGCCGGCAACAGGCCGATCAACACGGCCAGGCGCAGAGGCCACACGGACTCTTCACCGGCAAACAGCAGACAAATCGCACTGATCACCAGGCAGATAATCGCCACCCGGCTCAGTTGCGCCAGTTGCACCGCTTCCGGCCATTGGGCGGTGCTTTCCTGGGCCATGCGCCGTTCAAACACCAGCAAGCCGAATGCCAGTGCCAAGGCAATGGCGGCGCCCACACTGGCAGCCTGGCCCAGCGCCGCGGCGGGCAAGGTCAAGCTCCAGAATTCCAGAACGCTGAAGAATGCCAGCAACGACCAGCCGCACAGCCAGAACACCGGTGCGCCAATCTGCACCAGCAAGCCGTTACCGACGCGACCGAACTGCCGGTTAAGCCAGTCAGGCTCTTCTTGTGGCAGCGGCGGTTCGATCAGCCGTGCAGCCGGCTCCTCCAGCGCCATGGCCCGCCAATCCGCGACCCACCACGCCGATTGCAAGCCAGCCACCAGCACCAGCAACGCCGAGGCGCAGTTGATCAGCACCACCGGCCAGATCGACAGCGGGGCGAACAGCGCCACAAACAGCGCCAGCATCCAGCCGCCGACCGCCAGCACCGTCAGGCCAATGCCGGCCTGCCTTAACCGGCGGGCATGAAACAACCCCTGCTGAAAACGCGGCAGCCCTTCAATGGCCACGTCATCAGCATCTAGATCCACTCGCATCCCCAAACGCCCACCCAGAAACAATTGGTTACCCTATAACGCGGGGCGTGAAATTTTTGTTTGGTTTCACACAGATAGTGACGAAAGCCCCAGAAACACGAGCCATCACTGGTTTCAGCGGTGATAAATCGGCACACTCCCCAGAGTTTTTCGCGGGCTTACGGACAAGGAAGCGTCACTCCCCATGATTTCGATCTATCAGCTTAAACCGCGTTTTCAGAACCTGCTGCGCCCGCTGGTGCAGCGCCTCTACGACAACGGCACCACCGCCAACCAGATCACCGTGCTGGCCGGGGTGGTTTCCCTGCTGGTGGGATTGCTGATTGCCGGCTTCGCACAACATGTGTGGCTGTTTGCGCTGATCCCGCTGTGGATGATCCTGCGCATGGCCCTCAATGCCATCGACGGCATGCTCGCCCGGGAATTCGGCCAGCAGTCGCGACTCGGCGCCTACCTCAATGAACTGTGCGACGTGATCGCCGACAGCGCACTGATCCTGCCGTTTGCGCTGATCCCCGAGGTCAGCCTGGCGCCGGTGTTGCTGGTGACGCTGCTGGCGGTGTTCAGCGAATACGCCGGCGTGCTCGGGCCGATGGTCGGGGCCTCGCGGCGCTACGACGGCCCGATGGGCAAGAGCGATCGGGCGTTTGTGCTCGGGGTGCTGGCCACCGGCGTGGCGCTGGGTTGGCTGGGTGCCGGTTGGGTCGATGCGGTGATGTGGCTGGTCGCCGCCTTGCTGGCCTACACCCTGGTCAACCGCGTGCGCCAAGGCTTGAAAGAAGAAACGAACACCTCCCCTTCTGCATAAGGATTTTGCGATGCGTGAACAGCAAGAGCACACCTTCAGCACCCATGACGGGGTGGAGCTTTTCTACCGTCATTGGCCCGCCACCGCACCCGCGGGCTTTGCGCCGCGCAAGGCGATCTTGCTGTTCCATCGCGGCCACGAGCATTCCGGTCGTATCGCCCACCTGGTGGACGAGCTGAACCTGCCGGAGTTCGACTTCTTCGCCTGGGACGCCCGTGGCCACGGCCAATCCCCCGGCGCGCGCGGCGACAGCCCGAGCTTCGCCACCAGTGCGCGGGACGTGCAGACTTTCGTTGACCATATCGGCAGCGCCTACAACATCGAGGAAGAACACCTCGCAGTGATCGCCCAAAGCGTCGGCGCGGTGATCGCGGCCACCTGGGTGCACGACTACGCGCCGAAGATTCGCTCGCTGGTACTCGCCTCCCCCGCATTCAAGGTCAAACTCTACGTGCCCTTCGCCCGGCCGGGCCTGGCGTTGATGCGCAAGTTTCGCGGCAACTTTTTCGTCAACAGCTACGTCAAGGCCAAGTTCCTGAGCCATGACCCGGAGCGCGTGGCGTCCTACGACAGTGATCCGCTGATCACCAAAGCCATCTCGGTGAATGTACTGTTGGGCCTGTACGAAGCGGCCGACAGGGTTGTAGCCGATGCCCAGGCAATTCAGGTACCGACCCAACTGCTGATCTCCGGCTCGGACTTTGTGGTGCACCGCAAACCCCAGCAGCAGTTTTTCGACCGCCTCGGCAGCTTGAAGAAAGAGCTGCACATCCTCCCCGGCTTCTTCCACGACACCCTCGGTGAACGTGACCGCGCCGTGGCCTTGAGCAGCGCCCGGCGCTTTATCCTGCAGAATTTCGAACACCCGCTGGACCGCGCCAACTTGCTGGACGCCGACAAGATCGGCCTGACCTGCGCCGAATCCGAATCCCTGGCCGCGCCGTTGCCACGCAACTCCCTGCGCGACCTGTACTGGCGCATGACCCGCGCCAGCATGGGCCTGGGCAGCAAACTGTCGGATGGCGTGAAGCTCGGTTTCGACACCGGCTTCGACTCCGGCAGCACCCTGGACTACGTATACCGCAACAAACCCACCGGCAAAGGCGGGCTGGGGCGGATGATCGACACCAACTACCTGAACTCCATCGGCTGGCGCGGTATTCGTCAGCGCAAGTTGAATGTGGAAGAGCTGCTGCGCCTGGCGATGGCCAAGCTGCGGGACGAGCAGCGGGAAGTGCGCATCGTCGACATCGCCGCCGGGCATGGTCGGTACATTCTGGAAGCCTTGCAGGGCGTTTCGCCGTTGCCGGAATCGATCCTGCTGCGGGACTACAGCGATATCAACGTGCGCGACGGTGGCGCGCTGATTCGTGAAAAAGGGCTGGGGGATATCGCCCAGTTCGTCAAAGGCGATGCGTTTGACCGGGCGAACCTTGCGGCGCTGGAACCCAAGCCGACGCTGGCGGTGGTGTCCGGGCTATATGAACTGTTCGCGGATAACGCGATGGTCGGTGGCTCGCTCGCCGGCTTGGCCGAAGCCGTGGAGCCCGGTGGTTATCTGGTGTACACCGGCCAACCGTGGCACCCGCAACTGGAACTGATCGCCCGCGCCCTCACCAGCCACCGCCAGGGCCAGGCCTGGGTAATGCGCCGGCGCAGCCAGGCGGAAATGGATCAACTGGTGGCAGCCGCCGGTTTCCGCAAGATCACCCAGCGCGTGGATGAGTGGGGGATTTTCAGCGTGTCCCTGGCACAGCGAGTCTGACCCATGCGTGAACCGGGCCTGTTGAAACCGGCGGTGCTGTGGCTGCTGCTGTTGGCGCCGCTGTTTTTCAGCACCTACGGCTTTGCCACGTGGGTCACCAGCCAGCGCAGCGACGTGGGCACGATGGTGTTCGGCTGGGAAACCCATATCCCGTTCTGGGCCTGGACCATCGTGCCCTACTGGTCGATCGACCTGCTCTACGGTTTCTCCCTGCTACTGCCAAGCACCCGCCATGAACTGAAACAACATGCCTTGCGCCTGCTGACGGCCCAAGTGATTGCCGTCACCTGCTTCCTGATCTGGCCCTTGCGCTTCACCTTTGAAAGGCCGGCGCTGGACGGCGTGTTTGGCTGGCTGTTTGCGGTACTCGCCGGGTTCGACAAGCCGTTCAACCAGGCGCCGTCATTGCACATCGCGCTGCTGGTGGTGCTGTGGATAATGTATCAGCGGCATAGCCAGGGCCTGTGGCGCTGGCTGGTGCATGGCTGGTTCGCGTTGATCGGCCTTTCGGTGCTGACCACTTATCAACATCACTTTATTGACTTACCCACAGGCGCCCTCGCCGGCTGGATGTGCGTGTGGCTGTGGCCGCCGGAACATCCGAGCCCGCTGCTGAATGCCCAGCTGACCAGGGACCGCCAGCGTTGGCGCCTGGGACTGCGCTATGGCTTCGGGTCGCTGGTGTGTTTGATCCTGGCGTTTTCCCTTGGCGGCGGCTGGTTGTGGCTGCTTTGGCCGGCGGTATCCCTTGGCTTGATGAAGGCGAATTACCTGGTACTGGGCGTTGCGGGATTTCAGAAACGCGCCGACGGACGACTCACTCCGGCGGCGCGCTGGTTGTTGGCGCCTTATCTGGTGGCCGCCTGGATCAATTCCCGCCTGTGGACACGTAGACATCCACAGCCCGATCAGGTTGTGGATAACGTTTGGCTGGGGCGAATTCCCACCAGCGGCGAGCTGGGATCATTCAAGGCGGTGGTCGATCTGTGCGCCGAATTGCCGATTAATCCACAGGGTCGCGCCTATTACAGCCTGCCAGTGCTCGACCTGACGGCGCCCACTGCAGCGCAATGCGTGGAAGCCGCCCAAGCGATAGAGCGGCTACGCTCAGCCGGACCCTTGCTGGTGTGCTGCGCCCTCGGTTACTCACGCAGCGCCACCGCCGTGGCTGCATGGCTGCTGCATACCGGGCGCGCAGGCAATGTCGACGAGGCGGTGGCTATTATTCGTACAGCACGCCCACGTGTGGTCCTGCATTCCGCGCACCGTGAAGCCCTGGAGGGTTTAGCCCATGCCCGCTGATATGGAATTACAGGTCGTCGCCAGCCTGCTGCGGCGGGGCCGTTCCCTGGATCAGTTATCCACAGGCCTGACCTTGCTCGGCGTACTGTTCGGCCTCGCTCAACTGCTGATGGCCAGCATCACGCCGGTCTGCCTGATCCTCAGCCTGTGGATGATTGTGCTCGGGCTGCTGGAAAAATATTGGGCGTTGCGGGTGGCCTTCGACGCCGACCTGTTCGCCCTGCTCGCCCGCGACACCGACCGCACGCCCGACTTCGACCAGGCCATGCAAACCCTTGGCCTGCAATCCGCCAAACGCGCAGGCCGCCCCTGGACCGAGCGCCGTCGCGGCGCCCTGAAACTGTTGCGCAAGCAAGCCTACCTGCTGGCGGCGCAAGTGCTGCTGACCGTGGCCGTCATCCTGGCCAGCCCCTGGCTGCCCTTCGCCGGATAAGGAATCCTCATGTTCGAACCTGTGGTCGCCACCCTGATTACCTCCATGGCCCGCACCGTCACCGGCGCCCGCAGCCTGTGGCTTGGCTGCGCGCCGGTGCCGGTGCAACGCATCTACTACGCCAACCACAGCAGCCACGGCGATTTCGTGCTGCTGTGGGCCTCGTTGCCGCAGAACCTGCGTAAATTCACCCGCCCGGTGGCCGGCAGCGACTACTGGAACACCAGCGCCCTGCGCCGCTACATCATCAACCGGGTGTTCAACGGCGTGCTGATCGACCGCGAGCGCAAGGACCCTGTGGATAACCCTCTGGCGCCGATGCTTCAGGCCCTGGAAAACGGCGACTCGCTGATCATCTTTCCCGAGGGCACGCGCAACCTGGAAGACGGCCTGTTGCCGTTCAAAAGCGGGCTGTATCACCTGGCCAAGAGTTATCCACAAGCCGAATTGATCCCGGTGTGGATCGCCAACCTCAACCGGGTCATGCCCAAGGGCCGTGTGCTGCCGCTGCCCTTGCTGTGCACCACCAGCTTCGGCGCACCGCTGCAACTGGAGGACGGCGAAGACAAGGCGCTGTTCCTCGCCCGCACCCGCGACGCCTTGCTCGCCCTTGCCCCGGAGCATTCCTGAGATGGATAGCCAAACCCTGATGTTGTTCGGCGGGATCGGCGCGATCCTCGTGCTCGCCTCGCTGATCGGCCTGATCCTCAAACTGCGCACCCGTGGCACACCCAACGCGGTGATCGACAACCTCAACGCCCGCATCAATGCGTGGTGGGTGATGGTGGTGGTGATCGGCGTGGCGTTCTGGCTCGGCACCGGCGCGGTGATCCTGCTGTTTTACGCCGTGTCGTTCTATGCCCTGCGGGAATTCCTCACACTCACGCCGACCCGGCGAAGCGATTACCCGGCGCTGGTGGCGGCCTTCTACCTGGCGCTGCCGCTGCAATACCTGCTGATCTACTTCGACTGGTACGGGCTGTTCTCGATCTTCATCCCGGTGTACGTGTTCCTGCTGCTGCCGATCCTCGCGTCACTGGGCGGCGACAGCACGCACTTCCTGGAACGGGCGTCGAAGGTGCAATGGGGGCTGATGATCGCGGTGTTCTGTGTGTCCTTCGTGCCGGCGCTGCTGACCCTGGATATCGTCGGCTACGAAGGCCGCAACCTGCTACTGATTGCCTACCTGGTGATCGTGGTGCAACTGTCGGACGTGTTGCAGTACGTGTGCGGGAAGCTGTTCGGCAAACACAAGATCGCGCCCAACCTGTCGCCATCGAAAACCGTGGAAGGGTTTGTCGGCGGGATCCTGCTGTCATCCCTGATCGGCGCGGCGCTGTGGTGGACCACGCCGTTCAATCCCTGGCAGTCGTTCCTGATTGCGCTGTTGATCAACCTGCTGGGGTTTGCGGGCGGGATTGTGATGTCGGCGATCAAGCGCGACCGGGGCGTGAAGGATTGGGGGCACATGATCGAGGGCCACGGCGGGATGCTGGATCGGCTGGATTCAGTGTGTTTTGCCGCGCCGATCTTCTTTCATCTCGTGCGCTACTGGTGGACCTGACGACCACCTCCCTCCCCAAATCCACACAACCCCAGTGGCGAGGGAGCTTGCTCCCGCTGGAGTGCGCAGCGCTCCCAGGATTTTGGGGCCGCTACGCAGCCCAGCGGGAGCAAGCTCCCTCGCCACAACAAGCGTCCTTACCACAATAAGAAATCACCAGCCGGGAAGATGCCCCCGGCGTCATTATCTGATCGTTCCCACGCTCTGCGTGGGAATGCATCCGGTGACGCTCCGCGTCACGACTTTTAGAGCGGACGCGGAGCGTCCAGGGCGGCATTCCCACGCGGAGCGTGGGAACGATCTAGCCGGGAAGGTGACTCAGCGGCAATGCCCCGGGCGTCTTCACCGTCTGAATCGCGAAGTTACTGCGGATATCACTCACCCCCGGCAACTTCAACAAGCTCCCGGTCAGGAACCGTTCATACCCGCGCAAGTCCGGCACCACCACTTGCAGCAGGAAATCCGACTCCCCCGACACCAGAAACGCCGAAATCACCTGGGGCAGCGCCGTCACCGCCAACCGAAACGCCTCCGCCTGTTCGTCGTTATGCCGCTCCACTTTCACCCCGACAAACACCGTCAGCCCCAACCCGACTTCATCCCGGTCCAGGCTTGCCTGGTAACCACGAATCACCCCGGCCTCTTCCAGCAGCCGCACACGCCGCAAGCAGGGCGAGGCCGACAGGCCAATCTCGTCCGCCAGTTGCACGTTGCTCAGCCGGCCATCCCGTTGCAGGGCTTCAAGAATCTTGCGGTCAAATGCGTCCAGCTTCAGATTTGGCATAAGTGAAATGTTTCGCCCGAAAAAAGTGGCAGATTGTGCCAAGACTAGACGCTTTTCCGGCTGACTACGCAAGCACCTGCCCCGGCCTTCACCTCTAAAATTGCCCTACGAATCACCTACCGCAAGGGGCAGGCACATGGCAGAACTCTGGTTGTTTTTAGTCGCGTTGGCAGTGGTGTACCTGCTGCCCGGCCCGGACATGATCCTGCTGCTGCAAACCGGCGCCCGCCAGGGCAAGGCGATGGCACTGGCAACCGCAGGCGGCTTGGGCCTGGCGCGAGCCTGCCACGTGGCGCTGGCGGGGATGGGCCTGGCGACCCTGTTCAAGGTCGCGCCCTGGACCTTCGATGTGGTGCGCCTGGGCGGTGCGGCGTATCTGCTGTGGATCGGCGTGCAGTGCCTGCGCTCAAACCTGCTGCCCAACCTGAACGCCGGGCACAGCACGGCGCCGGCGCATGCCTGGCGCGAAGCCTTCCAGCGGGGTTTGCTGACCAACCTGCTCAACCCCAAGGCGCTGCTGTTCTGCTCCGTGCTGCTGCCGCAATTCATTGATCCACATGGCGCATCGGTGACGGCGCAGTTTGCGCTGCTGGGGGCGATTCTGGTGGCGGTCGGCCTGGGCTTCGACAGTTGCTATGGATTGGCCGGCGCAAGAATCGGCCGCTGGCTGGAACGCAGCCCGTCCGCCCAGCGCCTTCAGCAATGGCTGTTTGGCAGTCTTTTGATCGGTTTTGCGATACGCCTCACCTTCGTACAGCAAGCTTGAGCTTTGCGGCGCATTTGCCGTCATCTTTTGTATCAAAGAGACGTGTAAGATACGCGACACATTGCCAGGGATGCTCACCATGTTTGATTCGTTAAAAGCGACCAGCCGCCGTTTTTTCGGGGCCTTGATCTCAGTGGTGAGTGTCCTGTTCAGCGCCGTTCGATGGCTGGCGCGCAGCCTGTTCGGCCAGTGGCAGCCGCCGCGCTGGCTGCAAGCCACAGGCAACGGCCTGGTCAACGTCGGCCACAAGGCCCGGGCTTATCCGCGCCAGGCTGCGGGCGGCGCGCTGGCCCTGGTACTCGTGCTGGCCGCGGGCTTTTACGGCTGGCACTGGTATTCCCACCTGCCACAGCCCCACACCGTGGGTTATTCGCTGCACAAGCCCAACCTGACGGATTACACCCAGCCGCAACCGGTTGTGGATAACTTGCAGGTACGCTTCGCCGAATCCGTGGCCCCGCTGGCGGCCATCGGCAAGCCGGTAACCGAAGGCATCACCCTCAAGCCTGCCATCGCCGGCGCCTGGCGCTGGGCGGATGACCGCAGCCTGGTGTTCACCCCGGAAAAAGACTGGCCCGTCGACGCCCACTACACCATCGACCTGGCCAAGAAAACCCTGTTGGCCGACGGCGTACTGCTCAGCCAATACACCAGCCAATTCTCCACCCAGCCGTTCCGCGCCACCTTGACGCAAAACGAGCTGTACCAGGACCCGAGCAACCCGACGCAGAAACAGCTGGTAGCGACCTTCCACTTTTCCCACCCGGTAGACGAAGACAGCGTACGCAAACGTGCCTCGGTCACCCTCGGCAAAGGCTTGGCCTACCGCGATGCGCAACTGCCCAATCGCCCGGAAATCACCTTCGACGAACACAAGCTCAACGCCTTTGTGCGCTCAGCCGCCCTGGCCACCCCACTGGAAAGCACCCCGGTCAGCGCCAAGCTCGATGAAGGCCTCAAGGCCCGTGAAGGCGGCAATCCCAGCTCGGCGCCGCTGGTGGCCGAAGTCACCGTGCCCGGCCGCTATCGCCTGACCTTTACCGGCGCCGAAGTCAGCTTTGTCGACAACGAGCGCGGCGAACCCGAGCCGGTGTTGATGTTCAGCAGTTCCAGCGCCGTGGCCGACGAGACCATCGCCAACAAGGTGCAGGCCTGGATGCTGCCGGAAAAAGCCGAGGACGATACCCGCCCCTGGAACCTGCAAGACATCGACGACAAACTGCTGGCCAGCAGCACCAAGGTCAAGCTGACCCACGTGCCGAGCGTCGAACCGCTGAATACCCTGCACGCCTTCAAGTTCAAGGCCCCGCCGGGCCGCGCCCTGTATGTGCGGGTGCCGGCCAACCTGGAAGCCATCGGCGGCTACCTGGCGAAAAATCCGACAGCCTCTCTCGTGAGCATGCCGGCTTATCCACGCACGCTGCAGTTCCTGTCCGACGGCGCCCTGCTCAGCCTCACCGGCGAAAAACGCCTGGGCTTCATGGCCCGTGGCGTACCCGGCGCCCATGTGGAAATCGCGCGCCTGCTGCCCAACCAGTTGCAACACCTGGTGGACCAGAGCAGCGGCAGCTTTGCCCGACCGAATTTTGCCAATGACTACTTCGACCGGATGGTGGAGCGTCAGAGCCTGGACATTCCGCTGTCGGCTGGCGACCCGTCGAAAACCGTCTACGACAATGTCGATCTGAGCAGCTACCTGACGGCCAACGGCGGCCGCCGGGGGATTTTTGTGCTCAAGCTGAGCCCGCAGGACGATCCGGCTGATCGCACCTTCGACTACTCGCGCAACACCACCAGCGACCTGCGTTTCATCGTGGTCACCGACTTGGGCATCATCGCCAAGCGCTCCAGCGATGGCAGCCACGATGTGTACGTGCAGTCCATCGGCAACGGCTCGCCGGTGTCCGACGCCCAGGTCGATATCATCGGCCGCAACGGTTTGTCGGTCGCCAGCGGCCATACCGACGCCGAAGGTCACGCGCACTTCGCCAAGCTGGATGAATTGCGCCGTGAGAAAACGCCGTTGATGTATGTGGTCAGTCGCGGCAATGACCAATCCTTCCTGCCGATTGCCCGTCAGTCGCAACAGCTGGATTTGTCACGCTTTGATGTAGGCGGCCTGGAAGAGGACGGTGCGATCAATCGCCTCAGCGCCTACCTGTTTACCGATCGCGGCCTGTACCGGCCCGGCGAGACCGCGCACCTGGGCATGATCGTGCGCAGCGGCGACTGGAAAGGCGCCCTGCAAGGCCTGCCGGTTGAGTTGCAGATCACCGACCCCCGTGGCCTTGAGGTGATTCGCCAGCCGTTGAAACTGTCGGCCAGCGGTTTTGAAACCTTCGATTTCCCAAGCAGCGAAGTAGCGCCATCCGGCGATTACACCGCGACCCTGCAACTGATCGGTGAGAAGCAGCGTCGTACCGACCTGGGCAGCGTCAACTTCAAGGTCCGCGACTTTGAACCGGACCGGATGAAAGTCAGCCTGAGCCTGCACGATACACCGGTGCTGGGCTGGATCCCGCCGGATCAGGTGGTGGCCAAGGTCACCGCGATGCACTTGTTCGGCGCTCCGGCCGCGGGTCGTCGCGTCACGGCGAAAATGTCTCTGAGCCCGACGCTCGCGGCCTTTGATCGCTACCCGGATTACCGCTTCCGCCTGAATGACTCGCTGGAAGAAGCCAGCTCCGAAGACCTGGCCGAAACCACCGTCGACGACAATGGCCAGGCGGTGCTGGACCTGAACCTGCAACGCTTCGCCAACAGCACCTACCGCCTGCAAGTGATGACCCAGGTGTACGAAGCCGAAGGCGGTCGCAACGTCGCCGCACAAAGCGCATTGCTGGTGTCGGCGGCGCCGTACCTGGTGGGTGTGAAGAGCAAGGATTCGCTGTCTTTCGTCGCCAAGGACGCTCCGCGTGAAGTGCAATGGCTGGCCGTGGCGCCAGACCTCACGCCAGTCGCAGTCGACGGCCTGACCAGTGAAGTGGTCGAGCACCGCTACGTCTCGGTGCTGGTGAAGCAATCCAACGGCACCTACAAATACGAGTCGCGCATCAAGAACATCAGCCAGCCGGCCTCGCCGCTGGTGATGACCAAGGACGGCGCCAAGCAAACCCTGAACACCGGCACCCCGGGCGATTTCACCCTGCAACTCAAGGACGCCAACGGCAACCTGCTGAACCAGATCGACTACAGCGTCGCCGGCCGGGGCAACACCTCGCGCTCCCTGGAGCGCAACGCCGAACTGCAACTGCGCCTGGATAAACGCAGCTACGCCACCGGTGATGAGATCGCCATCAGCATTCGCGCGCCGTACACCGGCGCCGGGTTGATCACCATCGAGCGGGACAAGGTCTACACCCAGCAGTGGTTCAAGGCCGACAGCACCAACAGCGTGCAACACATCCGCGTTCCTGCGGGGCTTGAGGGCAATGCCTACGTCAACGTGCAGTTCGTACGGGACATTGGTTCGTCCGAGGTCTACATGAGCCCGCTGTCCTACGGCGTGGTGCCGTTCAGCATCAACCTCGACGCGCGGCGCATGGCGCTGAAAGTCGAAGGTCCGGCGAAGATCGAGCCGGGGCAGACCCTGGATATCAAGGTCAACGCCGACCGCCCTGGCCGCGCAGTGGTCTACGCGGTGGACGAAGGCATCCTGCAAGTGGCGCGCTACCAGACGCCGGACCCGTTGGGCTTCTTCTTCCAGAAGCGTGCACTGGAGGTCGGCACCAGTCAGATCCTTGACCTGATCCTGCCGGAATTCAGCCGCCTGCTCAGTGGGGCAGCGCCGGGTGGCGATACGGAAGGCGCCCTGGCCAACCACCTCAACCCGTTCAAGCGTAAACATCAGCCGCCTGTGGCCTGGTGGTCTGGCCTGGTGGACTTGCCGGCCGGTGAAACCGTGCTGCACTACCAGGTTCCGGACAGCTTCAATGGCAAGCTGCACCTGTTTGCGGTGGCCGTGGACAGCGACAGCGTGGGCGTCAGCGAGGCCAACACCGAAGTGCGCGGGCCGCTGGTGATCACGCCGAACGTGCCGGCCTTTGTCGCACCGGGGGATGTGTTCAGCGTCAGCGCCGGGGTGTTCAGCAACCTGGACGCGGCGGCGGACGTGAAGTTTGAAGTGCAGACCAGCGATGGCCTGCAGGTGCAAGGCGACAAGGCCAGCACCCTGGCCCTGCAACCGCGCAAGGAGGGTGTCGCCGAGTTCAAGATCAAGGTAGGCGAAACCCTCGGCTCGGCAGACTTGCGCTTCGTCGCGGTGCTGCCGGATGGCAAGCGTATCCAGGTGGCGGAAACCACATCGATCCGACCCTTGAGCGAGCATCGGGTGGCCCTGAGCCTGGGCCGTTTCGACAGCGCCAGCAAAGAGCTGAAACCGACCCGCGAGCTGTTCAGCCAGTTGCGCGATGTGCAGTTGGGCGTCGCCGCTTCGCCGCTGGTATGGGCCAACGGCCTCAAGCATTACCTGGATGACTATGGCTACGCCTGCACCGAGCAATTGGTGTCCAAGGCCATGCCGGCGTTGATCTGGGGTGGTAACGCGCCGGAGGCCGAGCAGGCCTTCAGCGGTGCGGTGCGCATGCTGCGTCAACGGCAGAACCAGGCCGGCGGTTTCGGCTTGTGGGCGGCCAACCCGGATGTGGCGCCGTATGCCAGCCTGTACGCCACCGACTTCCTGATCGAAGCCAGGGAGCGCGGGCTGCCGGTGCCGGAAGACCTGCTGCAACGTTCCAACGCGTACCTCACCGACCTGGCCAACGGCCCGAGCGAAGGCCTGTCGGAATTGCGCAACCGCGCCTATGCCAGTTACCTCCTGAGCCGTCAGGGGATTCTGGTGAGCGGCGCCTTGAGCGATATCCGCGAGCGCTACGAAAGCTACTTCAAGGACACCTGGCAGAACGACATTGGCGCGGCGTACCTGGCCGCCAGCTACAAGCTGCTCAAGCAGGATCGCCAGGCCGATACCTTGTTCCGCAAGGTGCCGTGGCTTTCCCTGTCGGATAAATGGAACAGCGACGGCCTGTATTACGACCCGCTGGTACACGACGCCGAGCACCTGCATTTGCTCGCGCGGCACTTCCCGGAAATGCTCGACGATGTGCCGACAAGCCTGCTGGATAAACTCGGCAAGCGTCTCAACGAGCAACGCTACAACTCGCTGTCGGCGGCACTGTTGCTGCGGGCCCTGGACAATTACGGCCAGCGCGCCCAAAGCGACATGACCCTCAAGGCCACCGCATGGCTCAGCGACAAGCAGCAACAGTTGTTGCAGATGGCCGGCCAACCGCCACGTGCGGCGGTGCCTGCCGGTACGCAAAAACTGCAGATGGAAAAATCCGACGGCCCGGCGGCGTTCTACATGCTGAGCGAAGCGGGCTATGACAAGGGCGCCAACCTCAAGCCGATCAACAGCGGCCTGGAAATCATCCACGAATACCTCGACCTCAAAGGCAATCCAGTCAGCAAGGTCGCGGTAGGCGATGAGTTCCTGGTGCGCCTGCGCTTGCGCGCCACCGACCGTGATCAGGTGCAGCAAGTGGCCGTAGTCGACTTGCTGCCGGGCGGCGTCGAGCCTGTGTATAACTTGCCGCCGGAGCCGGAAGCGGCCAGCACCGAGGAAAGCGAAGGCGACGATTCGGAGTACGTTGAAACCGGCGAAGACACCGAAGAAGCCGACGCCTGGCAGGCGCCGATTGGCGAGACCGACTTGAGCAACTGGCAACCGGACTACGTCGACGTGCGTGATGACCGAGTGGTGTTGTACGGCACCGCGCTGCGGGATGTAGGCACCTTCGTGTACCGCGTGCGCGCCACCAACGCCGGTACCTTCAATACGCCACCGGCCTACGCCGAGGGCATGTACGAAACCACCCTGCAAGGACGCGGCAAAGTAGGCCAGCTTGAAATTACCAAGCCTTAAAAGCCTGACGCCGCTGCTGGCAGCGGCGTTGATTCTGGCGGGGCTACGGTTGTGGCCCCACGCGCCGCTGGAACAGGCAGCCACCTCCTCACGGGTGGTGTTGGCCGATGACGGTTCGCTGCTGCGCATGACCCTGGCGGCTGACGGGCAATATCGCCTGTGGCTTCCCCTGGAACGGATTTCTCCGTCACTGGTGGAGGCGTTGCTGCTCAAGGAAGACCGCAATTTCTACTGGCACCCGGGGATCAATCCCCCGGCGTTGCTGCGGGCGGCCATGGCCACCTATAGCGGCGGCCAGCGCCAAGGCGGCTCGACCTTGAGCATGCAGTTGGCCAGGCGCCTGTGGGATCTCAATACCCGCCAGGTACCCGGCAAGCTGCAGCAGATGGCCCTGGCACTGTGGCTGGAGGCGCGTTACAGCAAGCACGACATCCTTGAGGCCTACCTCAACCTGGCACCCATGGGCGGCAATATCGAAGGTGCCGAAGCGGCCAGCCGGATCTATTTTGGCAAGTCAGCGGCGCAGTTGTCCTTGTCTGAAGCCCTCGCGCTGGCCGTGATTCCCCAGCAACCGGGTCGTCGGGCGCGCTTTGGGCCTTCCCTGCAAACCGCCCGGCAACGGCTGATGGCCGACTGGCGGGAAACTTATCCACAGGACCCGCGTAACGACAGTTTGCTGGACCTGCCGCTGGAAGCCCGCAACCGCCAGCAGATCCCGTTTCTCGCGCCGCACCTGAGCGAACAGTTGCTGGCCTCGCAAACCGGCAATGAGTTGAACAGCACCCTTAACCTGGCGCTGCAACAATTGCTGGAACGGCTGATCACCGGCTTCATCGCCGAGCGCCGCAGCAGCGGTGTGGAAAACGCCACGGCGATCCTGATCGACAGCCGCGACCAGAGCGTAAAAGCCCTGGTGGGCTCGGCAGACTACTTATCCACAAGCATCCACGGCCAGGTCAACGGCGTGTTGTCGCGGCGCTCGCCGGGCTCCACCCTCAAGCCATTCCTGTATGGGCTGGCGCTGGACCAAGGGGTGATCCACCCCATGAGCATCCTCAAGGACATGCCGAGTAACTTCGGCTACTTCCAGCCGGAAAATTTCGACGGCAGTTTTGTCGGGCCGGTGACAGCCCGCGACGCGCTGATTCGCAGCCGCAATATTCCGGCGGTGTGGCTGGCCAGCCAGACCCGCTCACCGTCACTCTACGGATTGCTGCAACGGGCCGGGATCAAGGGCCTGCGCGGCGAAAGCCATTACGGCTTGGCGCTGGCCTTGGGCGGCGGCGAGATGACGCCCGAGGAGCTGGCGCGGCTGTATGTGATGCTGGCTGGTGACGGGCATTTGCGGCCGCTGCGCTATTTGCAGGAACAGCCGCAAACCACTGGCGCCCAGCTACTCACGCCGCAGGCCGCGTTTATGGTGCGCGACATGCTGCGGCGCAACCCGCGCCCGGACGGGCTGCCGGGGCGCCACTGGCGTACGGCCTGGAAGACCGGCACGTCCTGGGGTTTTCATGATGCATGGAGCGCCGGCCTCGTAGGCCCGTACGTGCTGGTGGTGTGGGTGGGCAACTTCGATGGCCGTCCGAATCCTGAGTTTATCGGTGCGAAAACTGCGGCACCGTTGTTCTTCCGTATCGCCGACGCCCTGCCGCTGGCCTTGCCCAATGTGGTGATCAAACCCGACAAGCCGCCCGCCGGGCTGATCCGCATCGACGTCTGCACGGCCTCTGGTGACTTGCCCAACCGTTGGTGCCCACGTACCCGCAAGACCTGGTACATCCCCGGCGTGTCACCGATTCGGGTGTCCAACCTGCACCGCCCGGTGCTGATCGACACCCGCACCGGCAAGGCCGCGTGCCCGCCGTTCGACCCGCAGTACACCCGTGAAGAAGTCTTCGAGTTCTGGCCCAGCGATGTGCAGCGGCTGTTCCGCGCCGCCGGACTGCCCCGGCGTACGCCGCCCAATGTGCAGAAAAGCTGCCAACCCAACCGTGTCGGCGATCAAAGCGAAGCGCCACAGATTCGCTCGCCGCTGACCCAGGTCAGCTACCACCTGCGCCTGTCCCAGCCCCAGGAAAGCATCCCGCTGAACGCCAACGCGGCCAGTGATGCACTGACGCTGTATTGGTTCGCCGACCAGACCCTGATCGGCCAGGGCCCGCCGCAAACCACGCTGAACTGGCGGCCGGGTAAGTCGGGGGAGTACCGGTTGCGGGTGACTGACGATCAGGGCCGCAGCGCCAGCCGAGGCTTGAAGGTTGAGTTTGTACCCTGATCAGGCGTCCTCCTCGCCTAAACCGGCAGTGCCGGCATCTTTTGCGAAATGCTTGTACGCCACCCCCAGCTTGCGTTGCTCAAAGATCGAAAACACCAGGGTACCCAGCAGAATCATCATCCACACCAGGAACACCTTCATGGTGTCCACCTGGGCCACCACCAGCAGCAAGGTCACTACGCCGCCAATCACCATGCCCAGGCCCATCCAGGCGCCCAGCACGCGGCCTACCGCCAGGCGCATGCCCGTGGGCAGCAAGAGCCGCAGCGCGAGCAACACCACAAACATCGTCAGCAAGAAGCCAAACGCGGCCATGAAAGGAATCACGAAGCCATTGTCACGGTACAACCAGGCCAGAAACCGATAGGCGGGATTCAGCTCTGCCATTTGCTGGTAGGTGGCGGGGCCCGGCAAATGCAGTTGGGCAAAATGTTCCGGCGTCATGGCCATGATGCCGACGCCGATCAAACCCACCACCACCGCGTAGAAACCACCGGCGCGCCACAGCGGCGCCAGCACGCGGCGGTTTTCCACCTCCTTGGTCTCGGCCAGGCCGAACACCGCGTCAGGTTGCCGGCCCTGGGCAATCACCGTCTTGCCCGCACGTTCGCAGGCGTCGCCAATCAGCATCACCTGCATATCCTGGGTGAGGAGCAGTTCGCCCTGGCGGCGGGAGCTGCTGATCCATTCATGGTCGTCAGGGCGCTTCTTGCCGAACAGGTCGATACCCTCGGCAATCACTGTCACTTCACCGGTGGCGTCCTGCAGGCGGAAGTCATTGCAGCGAGCCTCGGCCGAGACCTGGCTCCAGCTCCAATCGCCATCCTTGTCTTTGGTGCCTTCTTCGATGACCCACACGTAACCCGCGCAAGGCTTGCCGTGGACCGGGGAGATAAGGGGCGTGTCGACGATCACCTTGCCGTTCACCTCCACCAGCCCCATGGCCAATGAGCGTATCTGGCTGGTGGCCAGGCGCTGTTCGGTGCGATAGAAATTGGGGCCGAAGCTGGCCAGCAGTCCGATCAGGATGCACACAGGAAAAAACAGCGCCACCAGGATCGTCGGGGCGTAGACCATCAGGCCAATAAAGCCGGCGAGAAAGACCAGTGCCACCAGGGTTTTCCACACTGGTTTTTTTGTGACAACCCCTGCCTGGGTGGTTTTCATGCCCCCGGCACCTCAAGCTTCACGCCGTCGTAGCGGGTTTCTTCGGCGCTGATGGCCAGCAGCGGAATGCGCTGATAGCCGAGCATCTTGGCGAAGAACAGATCAGGAAAAATCGCGATGGCGATGTTGTAGAGGTTGACCGACTCATTGAAGAACTCGCGACGGTCGGCGATGCGTTCCTCCACCGCCGAGATCGCCTGCTGCAACTCGACCATGTTGGGGCCGGAGATCAGCGTCGGATAATTCTCGGCCACTGCAATCACCGACTTGAGCGCCGTATTGAGCTGGTTGGAGGCATCGACTTTATCGGTGAGGTTGCTGGCGTTGAGGTACGCGGTGCGGGCGTCGCTGAGGCGGGTGAACAGCGCGTTCTCATGGTTCATGGCGGTTTGCACCACGCGCATCAGGTCGGGAATCTGGTCTGCCCGCTGCTTGAGCAGCACGTCGATGTTGGCGAAGGCTTTATCCACATCGTTGCGGCGCATCACCAGGCCGTTGTAGACCCCCACCAGCCAGCCGACCAGGCCGACGACAATGATCAGCACGACGATACCGGCGATCAGCAGTTCGATGTTCATGGCGGCGGCATTCCCTGGCTAGTTATCCACAGGGCGCATTCTAGGGGTAAAGCAGGGGAATACTCCCGGAATTAGTCCACAGAAACGGCAAGACCCGATGCTCGGTAGCCTGAAAAAGCAAAACCCCCGAAGAACGGGGGTTTGATCCTACGGAATAAAGTCTGTCGGATCGAGCCCAGCAATCCCGGGAGCTAATCAGCGGGCCAATCAAAAATAAAGTCTGTCGCAACGACATTTTTTGAAGTTTTGGAGCCAGACCTACTAAATAAAGTCTGTCGATAGCATTTAACCTATTGATTAATGATTGTTTTTCTCAAAAAACCAGCACATGTGCCGAGCGCAAGCACAATGGCGGTATGACGGCCGAGAATGCCTCACGCCGTTGAATGGCTTGAACGATTCAATCTGAGTGAGCGCGCGAGGGTTTTCAGAGAAAAACTTATCACGGGCAGCCTGATACCGATTTTCAATACTCATTGATTTTTCAGTGAGTTCGTAACTCGTTGATAAACCTAGCGAACTGTCCCATTCCGCCACACTGGGGGAGTGGGTTGCCCGGTTTTCCATCGTGTCTGTGACTGTCGGCAAGCATGCAGCCCAGTGCTCGTGTAGCCCAAGGTACAACTTGGGTTGTGCCATCACCCCCTAACGGCCAACCAGCGGCGAAACAAGTGTAATTGCGCCGTGGTTGGTATGGAGCTGTATAGTGGTTTTGGTAGCATCGTCTTCGTCGTTTGGATCCCCGACCACCGATACGCAATGTCCCGCCCGAACAAGTGCAGCACGGGTCTGCCCTTGCTTGCGACCAGCATGATCGAACAAAGCAACCTCCCCTGCATCATGGATCTTTGCAATCAACTCGCGGGACTCTTCGTCTGTCGCAGAAAGGAACTCATTGCCAGAAAGGTCTGGGTCGTCGTCTGGGTTCGATGGTGTGTGCGCATTGAATTGGTCAAGAAGCTTCTTCAGTTCTGGGGTACGACTTTTTTGCCAAGGTTCAATCATAAGTTGCTCTCCTTCCTAGTGAATTAGACGTGGGTGCGCTTGATCGAATCTCTAGCTTGTGTGGCTCCGCCCAAGCCCGTGATCCGCGCTATTCTTCTACGCACATAGCCTTCTTTTTTCCAGGGAAATACGTCGAGTCCAAGCCGCACCTCAGTTCATGGAAGGTGAGCATTTTTTTAAGTTGGATCGGCAAGAAGGTGATCGTAGCCCAGCATTGATCGGCGCTGAAGGTGTCTTCACTGGCGTGACATGGGATAGGCTTAAGGCGCTTCTCGGTATGAGCTAGTAGCGATCTGGGGCGATTCATATAAGGGGGGGGAATGAGTCATCCGATGTGGATTGCTCAACGCGATGGGCATGATTGGACGGATGGTTCTGCCCTACGCGTAATTGACTGGTTCCGGGGCACGGTGACGGAATCTGTTTGGTCGCAGCGTATGAATGCAGTTAGGGAACGATTCGAAGCGGGTAAAAGAGCTTGGGCGCAAGGCAATCCTGAGCCCCTTTTTGATCCGGACGACGCAATCTTCTGGTACCTCTTCCAGGCTGCTGCATATGCTTCCCCTGGTCGACGACATGACTACTTCGAGCCTGATGCTTTCAGGATTAGCCCGGTGTTCGCTCGGCTGGGTCAAATGCTTCCGCAGCTATCTCATGTTGTTGGCATTGAAGACCGCCTTGAGACATTAATGACTAAAGGTAAAAACCAGCCTGATGCAGGGCTCTATGAGGTTCTTGTTGCCGGTACCTACAAAAGCCGAGGATGGAAAACAGTCACATTTGTTCCCGAACAGCCGGGTGTTGCGAAAACCCAGGATTTGCTGGTCACCAATGGCCGGCGACGGTGGGCGGCGGAATGCAAGCGGGTAAACCGAAACGAATATGAGGAGCAGGAGTATCAGTACGCCTTGGTTTTGGCGCAGCCTGTACACGAATTATCCGAACAGCTTGGATTGTCAGTCATCTGTGAGGTGATGTTTCTAGTCGAGCTAAAAGACGTCCCCATGGGATATCTAGTAAACAGGTTGCGCGATTGTTTATCCGATCCGAGTTCGCGTGCTTGGGAGGACGAGATCGCTATCGGTTTCATTCTGGACGCTCGGCTTGATCTCCTCCAGCAGGTGTTGCAGCACGATGATGTGTTCTATGGCTCAAGCAGAATGGTTGAGTTGCTAGCAGGGCGGTATCGGCAGGATTTCGACCACAGCGTTAAGGCGCTGTGGGAGCCATCTCCGCAGCGCCCACTCCATGCATACTGGGTAAACCAAGCCAGTGTGGTCAGCTGGCGGAGTGGATCGCCTGAGGCAGCGGAGAGCAAGGCACGCCACTTTAGGGCTCTTGTTGCAAAAGCCACCAAGCAATTACCTACTGATTGCCCTGGCGTTGTGCATGTGGGCTACGAGGCGCTTGGTAACAATTCTGTGGATCAACAGCGTCATGCACGCAATACTTTCGAAATGTGGCGATTTGATCCAGAAGGTTCCCGATTACGCTGGGTATATGCCAACTACCTCATGCCCGAACACACGACGGCGAGAAATGAGAATTGGGCGGTCAATGAAACCACCGCTCACTACCGCATAGGTCGGCATAAAACGGCTCAGCCATTGCCCGGTCATTTAGTACTAAGCCAAGAGGATGGAGAGCCGGGAGATCATTGGTAAGAGGGACAGATGAATGTCGACATCTGCATACCTGGCTACGCAGCATTCCTTGTTGATTCAGGCACGGCAGGGATTTCACTACTTTTAGCAATAGGAAGCACGCGTGCCGAAGAACTTACTCGTCGACGTAAAGACCTATATAACTGGAATACACGGCCTCACGAATGCACCTCTTCCCGAGCAAACGGGAGCGGTGTTGACGCTGATGCCGAATTGACCTATGTGCCGACGCTAGACTAACCCACCTCCAGATCGGCATAAACCCAGCACAGGCAATGGTCGGGAAGAATCAGGCTGGGTCAGTGGCCCCTCGGCAACTAGGTTAATTCCACATCGGTGCCAACACAGCTGCTGCTAGATCTGATCAAGAAACGTAGGTAACGGTGGGCGAACCCAAAAACCAAAAAACCGCCAAAAAGGCGGTTTTTTGTAAAACGTTTTCTTCTGCAGTATATGCCCTAAGGCCGTCGCGAGGTTCCGGTACTGCTCCAGCATTCCCCGCCGTTCCTAAGAAGATTACTGATCGCTAATCACTTTGTCAATTAGATTGACGCTTCTGACATTCGATTAGGCGGTCAATTTCTCAGGCGAACCCTCGGTAGCCATCGTCTCGTATAGCTCTCGCAAATCACCGACAGCTGCTTCGAGCTGACCTTCTCCGAACCCTTTGCCCCAATCCACGGCAACCTCCTGGTACAGCAATAACTCTTTTCGTTCGGCCTCGAGCGCGGCTATACGGCCGTTTGCCGCTTCCAGGTCGGTTGCGGCTGCAATGAGCTCTTGAAGCTGTTCGCGGGTTTCGCTCAGTTTGGTCTTGGTCTGCTGGTAGTCTGTGACCCCGATGCTATGAAGCAGAGAGTTCCTCAGCAGGGCCTTTTCTGCCTCGGCAAGACGCAACGTATAGTGAGTGTTACGACCTCGACGGGTTTGCCCACGTGCCTGGTATTCAGTAACTGGCGGCAGGATTCGGCTGACCGATACCGACTCCACCATCTGGCAAATTGCCCAGCTGTCCTTTCCGCTAGAGCCCCAAAACGTCAGCTGGTCGAGGGTCGGTCGCGAAAGCTGAAAGCTCGTCTTGTCAGCGATGCCTGGTGAATCGGAGGTCACCGGGACAACCTGACATACCCCTCTGTTGGCTCGCACGACGATTGCCAGCCTACGCTTATGCATCTCGCCTTTTTGCAAGGTATCGCAGTAACGTTTGTTCGTCCGGAGAGCGCCGTCTTCCCGGCCAATGGTCTGAATGAAGCCATAGTCGACCTCCACAATAGTCCCGAACTGAATCACTCGGTTCAGGGAGGCGCCAGTTTTCTTCAGGGTCTGCTGCAGGTATTCCTCAGGCACCGTGATGAAAATCTTACTGAGCGTCACCGAGTACTCAGCAGGAACAACGCCTGTAGTCGTGAGCTGTGCAACCCCTTCCACGTACCAGCGGTAGTTTGCGACGCCTGTGAATTTCTTGATGCAGAAGATTTTGTGCGTACCACTTCCAGGCATGAGCGCCTCAGAAATGGATTCGTAAGTTTCTTTGCCCAAGGGGGACACGCTCATTGTCCCTGTGGCCAGGTCTTTGATCTGCTCAAAGTACCGAATGACGATTGTGTCCATGCCTTTCCCTGGTGCCAGCGGTTCATTCAAAGGGTGCCAATATGCCATAAATGGTCCGTCTCCTGCTCTAAATGGCAGTAGCCGACGCCTGCGCCGAATCAGGCAGCTCTGAGGTGCCGGAGGTTTTGGCGGCAGATTGCTCTCTATACCGCAGATTGAAACCTTTGATCAGGTAGCGGTTCGTCCGGTCAAAGTCTAGAAAGTCGGAGGTGTTCGGATCGCCGGAGCGGAACGAAATCATGTTCATCTCCATCAGCAGATTGATGGCCAGACTCACGGAATGACGCTTCACGCCCGTGTACTCGGAGATCTTGTCATACGTGATCAAGGTCAAGCCGTCCCCGTTCGGAAAGTCACGGTTGCGCATGGCCAGCAGCAGCACGTAGATCTTCAATGCCTGCAGCGAAAGACGTTTGCCGAAGGTGAAGGCTTTGAGCTTTATCAGGGTTTCCTCGGGCGGATTGCTCGCCCGATCATCTTTCGACCCCCGACCTTGGTACAGCCAGCTCTTCGGAATCTTTGCGAAGCCTTTATCTTCCATCCAGCGCTCAACGTAGATCCGCGATCCACCGCGTGGCTGAGCCGTATCGCGGCGGATGTGTCCCCCCTCCTCGAGTACCCGCAGCGAGCGTGCCACTACGTTCCGCGAATGACCTACCAAAGCGCAGAGCTCAGGGTAGGTCGTCCTCACAATCCCGCTGTGATAGTCCGCCCGTGTGCAGATAGCTAGATACACCTTCAGCGAAGCCAGCGACGCATTTATCGCGATCGTGTCGACCTTACCCTGGCCATCCACCTCACCAAATTTCTTCAAGCCCCCGGACATCGCCCACCGATTTGGCATCTTTGCCCAGCGAGGCTTGGGTTTCTCCGATTCGCTCATTAGTGGTTCCTCATCAAAGCCAGGCTCAACACCAGTGCGATGCACAGGGAGAGATTCAGCGGGGCGGTCGTGATCGCTTTGTCGACCAGGAGGATCAAGTCAGTCATGGAATTAGGCTCCGTTACCTTCGATGAGCTGAAATTTACTTGTACTCGGCAACTTGTATCTAGATATAGGCGGAATTTGATATAGGCTCGGATGCCACGAAACTCAGGGTATTGAGAGCATTTTCTAGGAAAATTATTAGTATTTTCAACTGTGTTTGAAATAAATCAAAATCGATGTTTTGATTGGTGACAATGGAATATTGAAATAGAAAATAAGGAAATGATATGACTGGTCGTGATTTGTCGATCCTCGAAGGTCAGCTGCATGACCATCTGGGGGTCTCCGAGTGTCGAGTCCGGTTCGTAGCTCAGGCGACCGGCTTCACCCTCCAGATTAGGCATTCAGGTCTGCAGCACACACTGTTCACCCAGCGCGGTAGCCCAAGGGTCTTTAAAAATCTAACCCTGGCAGCGGCCTTCCTCAAAGAACGGGGAGTGAAAAGGTTCACGGTGATGCTGGTGCAGCCGAGTGCTTCTAAGAAAGGAGCCAAGGCCACAGAGGTTGGCAAAAAGAAGCTAAAGAGGAAGCCTGCCGAACCGCGGCGTTTTCTCCCTGACCTAGAGTGATACTGAGAGTGGCCTGAGACTGATCAGCTTTTAGTGCTCACCTATAAGCCGCATCACCGCACGCTTTCTACCCGGAATCGATATGCCTTTGGCTAGGCACATTCTGATAAGTCAACATCTTTTCTCTGACGCCGAAAATTTTAAGCTTCGAGTAGGTGAAGAAGCCCTACTAGGAAGTTACTCAAAGCCAACCCAGCTAAAAATCGACTATAACGTTTGCCTTGACTAAATTGGAGACACAACAATGAAATGGAATGAAAAATGGATGTGGGCGGCTATAGTTTTCTACATCGCTTCAGTGGGTGGAGTTTACATATTTAATTTGCACGATTATCCATTTTCTAAGTCTCCAGGCGACTGGGGCACCATTGGCGATTACTTTGGCGGCTTAATTAACCCATTAACTTCGCTTATTGCATTGTATTTTTTAATAAAAGCATATTTGAGTCAAAAAGAAGAACTATCAGCAACGAAGAGCGCTTTAGAAGAAAGCGCCAAACATCAAGAGGCGCTAGCAAAAGCTCAGATCCTTAGCATACAAGCCGCGGCAAAGTTTGAAGAAATAAAATTCTGGTCGAGCGAGGCAGAGAGATGCACGATAGCAACAAATAATGACCGGAAAACCTGGGATCTGAACGGTAAGCAGCTATTCACAGACAAAGAAATACATGGCTACAGACTGAGCTGCTTCGACATGATGAATAAGCTACTTAAAGAATCCAAACTGCTGCAGGTCGAAGTGGAAGGTCTCAGAAAGCAACCATAGGCTGTTTTCAGTGATATGGAGTTGACCCACTTGCCGAAATTGCAATGACCTAGACTGATGCGTAGTAGACCTTTTACTACGGTCTATTTTTGCCAACTGGTATACGGTCGGCGATTCATCAGCACCTGGGTCAAAATCGCATCAGCTCCAACACCCTGGTCTCACATCGTGCCGCGCCCCCTATGACGATATGTTGACGTTGATGCCGAATTGACCCATGTGCCGACGCCGACTAACCCACCTCTAGATCGGCATAAACCCAGCACAGGCAATGGCCGGGAAGAATCAGGCTGGGTCAGCGGCACCTCGGAAACTAGGTTAATTCCACATCGGTGCCAACACCCTTGTGGACGCTCGGCTGACGTGTGGGGCGCAGCCGCCTCGCTTGCGGCTAGAAAGTCTTCATTGGTTCGTCAATAGAGCGGATGCGGAAGCAGTCGCCGCAAAGTCGACACGTCCCAGGTCCAGCCGGTGGAACACTCAAGAGGACATAATCGCAGACTGGCTCGTCTGCACAGACTGTGCACACATCCAAACTTCCGGCTACCCGGATGGCCGCTTCCGTCATCGCAGCCTGCTTTGGGTCCCACTCGCGCAGCGAAGCGAACCATTCCGGCGTGTGCGGACGAAGCAGCGTGCGAGGCTCCGGCTTAAGCAGCCCCTTACGCTCAAGCCAAGTAGTTGCCGCCCTAATGCGACGATCATGTAGCTGTGTCAAAAGCTCGTAAAGCTTTATCTTCAGAGCGAAATACTGGCGCGGATGCAATGCGTTCACAGTCACGTAGCCCGCATGGTTCAGGACAAAACGGTTTTGCCCTAACTTTTCGCTTGCCAGCAGCTCTTCACAGTATCTCTGCTTGTGCTCCGCCGAGCTTTTGTATCCCTCCATGAAGGCGACGTGATACTGCCAAGCATTCCTTTCAAACTCATCCTTCCACAGTTCCAGATACCTTGAAGTTCTCAGAGCTTTTACTAGGTGATCATCTGCCTCCTGATGGTCCACTAGGTATGCATCAATGTCGTTGAGTGATTCAATCTCAGAGGACAGCATTCGGGCTTCCCGAAGCAAGGCATTGGTTGAATCCCGCATAACCTGCACGTGGTCAACATTTTCACGCCAGCCAGCCTCTTCTTCCGCATTGAGATCTCTCAGTACATTCGGAACCTCAAAAAGCGCCGCGCTATTCAGTAACTCCCCTGGATGGCAAAAGTCAGCATCCGGGACTAGGTTCGCCCCAGCCCTGTGATAAGCCTGCGCGACCAATCGCGAGCAGAACTGCCTCCGACCGGCCACAAAACCAGCCAATACACTCTTGGCGGCGCCGATCTTGGTGTATCGAGTACCAACCGCAGCTCTGGCGAAGGCGATAATAGAGTGCAGTTGGTCAGTAGTCAGGGGTGCAACCGGACGAAGAACATGACCAGCGCAGCCTGGCTCAAGTATCAGACGCTCGAGATTGCGTGCATGTACACCGTCACCAGTAGAATCGATCACACTCGACTTCCCCACACAAATCATAGCGTGAGAGATGTCCGCACCAATGGCCTTACGGATCGTTTTGCTCATGGGGTCGGGCGTGGTTGTCAGGACAATATCGCCGAGCTGGATGAGGTCGGAGACGAACACCCGCGGTCTCAGTTCCAATTCATTCATCTCGCCTTCCATATTGAATACTGCTCCTGTGCAGGTACTGAACGATGGATATTGGTGACCGATCCAAAATGTTCAAAACTGAATAGGTATTCAAGCAGGTAGATGCCGAGCTGTCCCGATGATGGTTAGAGATTTCGCTCCTCGGGTCATCGCGACGTACAAATCCTTCGCATCAAGCGAGTCGGCATCAAGAATGACGGCGTGATCATACTCAAGGCCCTTGACCAGCAATGTGGTTCCAATCAGCTTACGATGGCTGATCGGCCGCCCCGAGTGCCTCATCTCGCGCTGGTAAAGAATACCGGCCTCCACGAGCGTCGTAGCTTGACCATCAACATGAATCTTGAGCACGTTCAAGAAACGATAGAGTAAGTCACGGCGATAGGCTGATGTTTCAGGGTTGCTCTTCAAGGTTTGGAAAAATGCCTTGAGATAGCTGCTCGACTGGTCAGACAAATAGTCATTCGCGGCTTGAAGCACGAGTGGGTACTTCGTTGTCTTGCGAAGGTTGGTAACCTCACCACGCTTTGTGCCTGCCGTTAGCGTGCGAGTTACACCTGTGAAGCACTTCGTTGCGAACTTCAGGGCAAGGAGAAAGCCCGCCTGAGCAGTCTTTGCTGCCGCAAGCTTTTTAAGGAATAAGTGCAGATCTTTCCCTTCGATTTCCTCGATTGACGAAAAGCGTCCGGCCATAGATTTCGCCAAGAGGTGCGTTTTGTTCTTGGACTGCTGATCGCCACCGTGCAGGGCGATGACGCTCTCATTATGGTTCAACAGCCCACAGAGCGCTGAGTACTGTTTAGCGGCTAGATACTCGGGCTGGGTGTGGACACTGATTACGCTTGGTGGCAGTTTGGCAAGAAGGTCAATCTTTTGGCCGAGCTCAATCTTTCGCCTTGTCTCTTTTAGCCACTCGCCGAGGGCCGGACTCTTCGCGTTGATCCACCGCCAAGGGACCTCCAGCCGTCCCAAGCAATCAAATTCGGGATAGATGCTGGCTTCCCAATCAACGGGCTTGCCGTCGTCAAAATCGAATATGGCTTGCAGGGGGTCACCCAAAATCCGGCTTGGGAGGAACTCCGCCAGGCTACACACCAGATCGTGTTGCAGGTCTGAGCAGTCTTGATACTCGTCGACGTAGAGACCTATGTAGCTTGACGACACCGCCTCACGGATGAACCTTTTGCTCAGCAAACGGGTGCAGCACTCGTACAACTTACTCCACTGTTTGCTGGTCGGGTTTTCAATTTTCCACCCTGATGCCTTCGGGTATGCCAAACAGAGGCGAAGTGCCCAACTCGCGATCGTATCGACCTGGTACTGGGAACCGCGAACGCCCAAGTTTGCCATCTTCATTTTTATCGAGTTCACGCCGGCAAAGGTGTGCGTCAGGATAAGCTGCCGGCCGCTGGACGCTCGCACTGCCATTGCGATGAGGTGAGTCTTTCCAAACCCCGCTGGCGCGATTAAATAGCCCTTGGAGGTACAGTCGTTGAGCTTGATTGCGAGGTCTTCAGACACGCTTGGCCCACTCCCAAAGCCTTCCCAACTCTACGGCGAGATTTGTTTTGCCGAACACGGGATCGTTGAAAGCAGCACTCACCGACTTGAACCACTGGTCGCCTCTAGTAGTGTCCTTGAACCACCCCGCAGTCTTTGCTGCAGCACCAATTGCAGTCCGCAGCTTGGGGCTATCCCGCCACTCGCTGATGTCAGGGTCGAGCACGTCCTGATACTGCGATCGCACTTGATCGTATACCGAGTAGAAAAGTTCGACTCCGGCAAGCGTCAAACTGGCAAGTACGGAAGCCCAGGGCAGATCTGCAAAAGCCCGTTCCTCAAGCGAAAGTTTGTCGCTCCAGACGTAGGAGGGAATTCCTAACGCCACAAGCCCAGCAGCATCAGCGGCTGAGAACTGCTTCTCGGCATCGCCATCAGCTAGCACCGACACGTCATAGCCAAGTTTTTTGAAGGCAATGGCCATGCCCTTCACTTTGCTGGCCCCCTTGGCGTCCAGCAACGCCACACCGTGATACGACAATGGATCTTGCCCATTCTCGAGTTGGTGATCGTCAAAGCCTCTTATGAAACCTACCTCGGTAGCGCCTTCACATACGACGACCTTTTTGGCCAAGAATGCTTCAGCGCTAGAGCGAATCTTCCCCTGAACCTCATGCTCTTCGAGGCCCTTCTCGGCAGCAGAGACGATCGTCACGACCCCGCCCTGACTGTGGACGATATGAAGGTCCTGCACCGTGAGTTCGCGAAGCACCATGGGCGAATGAGTGGTTAGGAAATACTGCCCACGTTTGTCCTCCCTAATGTGCTTGATGAGACGCGTAATGCGATGGGGCTCGAGGCCGAACTCCAACTCATCGAACAAGGTGATATGGCCTTCCTCCAGACCTGCTTTCTGGATTCCACACTGAAGCATTCGGCGAGATCCCAGACCTAACTGGCGTAACGGGATTTCGCCGTCATGCAGGGAAAGACCGCCAACTTTCAGGTTGATGGACGCCAAGTCGAGATGGGCCTTATAGGCATCAAGTACAGGGACACCCAAGAGCTTCGCAATCTCTTGTGATTTGGTTGCTGCATTGTCGAAGTTTGTCAGGGTGACAGCGCGGTCGACATCGAGTGAACCTCTCGCGGTCCTCGATGCATTGGCCAATAGCTCGCTCAAGCTCTGCGCCGCGGTCAGCTTGGCAAGAGCAGTTCCGTTTGCCCAGGAAAGCTCTCGTTCACTAAATACTCCGATGAGGCCCACGCCGACCTTGTTTCTGTCTGCCTGCTTGAACTGCACTCCGTCAGGATTGCGATCACACACGACTGTCCACTTCGGCTCCAGGTCCTTTTCGACGGTAAGCCGGGCGGTCACTACGCTTTCAAAATGATCATCTGGCTCGTCATGAAGCTTCTGAGCTGCAGCATCCCAGCCCCTCAGGTGAAGTCCGTACTTATTGAGTGCACAGAAGTCAGCTGCCAAATGCCCGATTGTGATCTCAATGACAATGGGATCAGCGATCTTGCATTGGTAAAAATCTGAGTCGCTGAGAGCAAGATTCCACTGGGGATGGAACGTGTAACGGATGGCTTCTAGGATGGTGGATTTTGAGGAGTCGCCCTTGCCTATAAGGCAACAAATGTCGGCTGTTGGCACGTTCCAATCAAGCGCTTTCACCCCTCGAAAGTTCTTGATCACGATCTTTCTGATTTTCACCGACCGGTATCCTCTGATCGTCATCTATGAGTGAGGCGAAATCCATTTGTAGCGCCTCACCTGGCTCTAAAGGAGAGCTGCGGGAGTGGCCATTCGCCTTACCCATCATAGATGACATCCAGCGAGCCGGGGAACTCGCCGCACGAATCCGTCGAAGATCGCATTATCCCGCAGGCTTGGGGATACCTACTGGAGAGGAATCACAGCGAATGTCGATCACCCTCAGTTTTGTAATCGAACAGCAGTCATCTTAGCCCTTTGCTGCTCCCTGACCACAGCCTGCTGATCTATTCGCGTCTGGATTTGGGTGTAGAGTTGAGCCCGCTCGTTGTCGCGGTCGGCCACAGTAACCACCAGTGAATACTGTTCCTTTTCTGCAGCCGAGGGATTCCAGTCACGATCCTGCCTGACTACGACCACAAACCACTTCTCGCCGGGTTTCCCTTGTTTGAACGTCCAGCGAGAAGACTGAACCGTGCCATGGTTTCTCATTTGGGCGGGAATGTCGCGATTTGTGTCCCTGGCCTCTTTGAGTACCTCCGTCTTCTTTTTCATCTCCTGGCTAAAGTGTTTCTGTACCTCCTCCAGCGAGGTGCCCGTGACCAAGCGGTAATAAATTTGGGTAGCCAGATATTCAATCCGGGTAGTCCGGACTACTGGCGAGTAAGCCAGTGTTATTGAAAGCTCTCGGGTCCCTCGAGCGGAGCGCAAATAGTCCTCCGGCAACGGCAGTTCGAAGAACTGGCATCCGTCGTTCTCGATGGTTTCCTCTGACATCAACACCACGACGTTATCGGAAGACCTAAAAAGATCAGCCTCACTCACCACACCATAGCCGGCCACATCCCTTTCTACGTCACGGTTCCAGGTGGCTTTCGCCTTCTTGTAACTCTTTCGAAACTCCTGCGAAAACGTCGAGGTGACCGCATCCGGCAGATAAGCCTGATTCACCAGCATTGCGCGAAGCATGTTCGCAGACGCCGTCGGGTAAGCGTTCAGCAGGCGCCCGGCTAGGTGAGTGATGTACGGCGCCGCCAAACTGGTCCCGCTTATTTCCTTGAAAACCGTATTCCCCGTCCACTGGTGGTTGAGCGTTAACACGCCCAAACCTCGCATGTGCGGCGCCCATTGTGCGTTTGCTTGCCTCATAGGGCTGGCGAGATTGCCGCCGGCCGCAACGAGCTCGGGCTTGATCGCCCCTTTTACCGACGGGCCGTGCCGAGTGAAGGGAGATGGTTGGTTTTCCGATGCAGGTGAAAGATGGTAAATCTCCGGATACTTCTGGCTGTCAATCGTAGAGTTGTGTCGGGAGATGCTCCCCACCGTCAACACCATCATTGCAGGTGCGGGGTCGATGATGGCGCTCTGGGCAGCGATTAGGTACTCCGGGTACTCGTCGCGCCAACTGTTGGTTGGGACTGGTGGGCTTTCGGAGCCACAGAAATTGCCCGTAGAGACTACGAACAAGATGTTGTACCGCCGGGAAAGGACATCCAGGATATAGGCTAGCCCTCTGACATGCGCACCATCGTAGGGAGCATTATTGTTGCCTAGCGAGAGGTTGAAGATCCGGCATCCGAGTTCGACGAAATGCTCTACAGCCTTTGTCAGCGATACCTCGAGTGTGAGTTCGTCGTAGACCGCATTACCTGTATGCGGACATTTCTTCATGACTTTTCCATTGAAGAGCCAGAACTCCGGCTTCCAGAAATTCGAGTTGTTACAACCCTCCACGTCGCCATACAGTGCAACGCCGGCCACAGCGGTGCCGTGACCCGCTTCATCTGCATCCCCCTCTTCATCGACAAATGAGGCGCTCTCAGCCATTGCAGGCTTTAGGAGGGGATGATTCCCGTTAATGCCGCTGTCTAGAATGCAAACTCGGGCTGCGTCATTAGGTGGTGGCGGGATGTTGAGAGGCAACTCATTGATGTCTCGGTTCAGCTGTTGGATGCTAATCCCAGTGGCTGGGATGAGGTCCACCAGGCGAACATCGCGCTGGTTAAGCAGCAACTGTGCTTGCTCGGGGGTGACCTCGACCCGATACATGAGCAGGCTGTCCAGGTTGATTCTGTCGAGCCTCTTGATGTGCTCGGTGGCTAGCCAGGTCTCGAAAGAGGTCGTGAGCTGAACACGACTTGGGTGATGCGCAACCTGAATAGGCCACAGTTCGACATCGAGCTTGAAGGTGGGGGTGTCTGGCAACCCTATATTCTTAAGAGCCCAACTCTTCCGATCTTCTGCGGACCAGGCATCTACACCTGCAATAGCCTCGAGAATCTGGCGATGGGTCAAGTTGGCGTCCATGACACCCAGCTTTTGTAGATGGGCGGTAAATTTTGCCAAACCCTCTTCGCTCGCGAACACTACGCAGAGTTGCTTGCCTTCTTGGCTGATAAACTCCAACCCATGCGTATTCAGGTTGGCGAAGGTCAATGCGCCCTCGTACTCCAGCTTTAGAACGTAAGGGGATTTGTCTGAAGAGCCAATTTGCTTCTTGGCCAGCCCCTCCGCTGTGGCGAAGTAACCGTTGAGCTTTTGACCGTGACCAAGCCGATCTTCGCGGGTGACGAAGTGAGGGGGGCTTTTGGTCCGACGCGAGTTATCCAGAACTTCACGTGTAATGCTCAGATGCTTGTAGGTTGCCACAGCTTCTTCCTTGAAAATTTATGTTTTAGGACTTTCTGAGGTCCTCCCGCACAAGAGCGCTTTTAAGCTCCTTGATGGTCAGAAACTCTTGCTCTCGCAGGATCATCCGTTTGGCGGCGCGGCGAATAACCCGCTCGATATCCGCGCCGCTCTTACCTTTAAACTCCTTCAATACTTCTTTGTCGTCAATCTCGAATTGACGACGGATCCCTCGCAGTTTCAGCAACAAGATCTCCTTCAACTGCTTTTCATCCGGAAGCGGAAACTCGATCGACTCATCGAATCGCCGCCAAATGGCAGAGTCTAAGATCTTCTCATGGTTGGTAGCCGCCAGGATCAAACTAAGACCTTCGTATGAGTCCATCATCTGAAGGACCGCGTTCACAACACGTCTTAGTTCGCCATGGTCGCCACTATCACCACGTTCTTTACCGATGGCATCGAACTCATCGAAGAGAACAACAAACGGATGTTGGGCGATAAAATCGAAGACCTTACGAAGGTTGGCTGCCGTTTCGCCCAAGAACGAGGACATCAATGCATCCAAGCGGACGATAGCTAAAGGTCGATCAAGCTCGAAGGCCACGACCTCTGCAGCAAGCGTCTTTCCGCAGCCGGGTGGGCCGAAGAAAATCACCTTGCCAGCGGGCTTCATGCCGTAGCTGCGCAGCACATCAGCACGCCGGTTCTCCTCAAGGATCTCCTCCAATGCAGCGGAACTACTGGGGGGAAGTATCACTTCATCAAGAGACCGCTTTGGAGTTCTTATATCGAGCAGTGGTAAACCACGCTCCTTGTCTACGGGAACGTCGTAGTGAGCTCGTGGCGTATTACTGCATGCCTTGAGATTCAAATCGCTGCCGTAGAGGATCTGCTCCAGATCGTTAGCCAGAAGATGATGCTGCTTCTGCCGCTCCTCCTCAATAACCGCTTTAGAGGCAAGACGAAACGCATCGGCATCGCCAGCGGTACCTGCTCGGAACAGCTGACGGAGAATTTTTCCATTTGCCATAATCACCACCTTCTAAGTTATTGATTAATAAACTTATATAGACGTCGACAACCCTGTCACGACTACATAATCTCCAATAACTTGTCTCGCATTTTGATTTTCATAATCAGGCACTCCATTCCCAATTCAACATCTGTACACACACGTGCTAACACTTTGGAGCCGGGCAGCTGGCATGGCGTCGTAGCCTAGTTCATGTTGGAGTGGTCTTAAATGGCCCCTCCCGAAATTCCGCCGAGCTGCACCTGTCACCCCACCTCTCGACCGATTGCAAGAGCCATCCAAGATGGCAGTAGCGACCGCACCGAGCTCAACGCCTGCCAGTCGATGGGAGTCAGCTGTTTACGCAGCGTTTCCATCACCTCACCTATACGCCGCTCACCCATCCAAGCCAAGGCTCGAATTGCAGCTCCGGCGGTTGTTGAACCAAGCGCTAGCAACCAGCGAGGGGCGTGTCTTATCTCCGCCGTTGCATCTCCCACTTTAAGCGTCCGAGTACGCCCATTGCTGAGAAACACGTTCCCATCTAGGGCTTGCGCCGACAGGCCCAGCATCTTTGCAGAGCGCGCCCCATCAAGAACGATCTCTTCCTGATTCTTCGAAGCCAGGGCGCTAACAACCTTATCCATCGACGGCGTTGCTTGCTTACCCAGGTCTGTAATGGCGGCTAGGTAAAGCCCACGAGCCGCGCGAATGAGCTGCCCAGCCTTCGCCAATCGTGAAAGCGCCTGATCTACAGCAGCCCGGCTCCCCAAGTGTAGAAACTCTTTGGGACTCAGTAAGCCACCCTCAGGCAGACGCCTGCTGTGGTCTAGGATCGATTCGGGGAGGGTCTTCATAGGGCTTAAATAACTCTCGCGATTCTAATGTCAGAAGTTTATTTTTATTTCTGACATTGATCAAGTAATGATCATCTCCAACCGTCAGTCAATGCCTCTGGTATCCGCCTGCCGCTACATGTTGGCGCTGACGCTAAATTGACCCTGAAGCCGAGATGTCACTGACCTAACTGAATCTCGAAACATTGCGATTGCGGAAGTGGCGCCAACTTGAAGGCAGCCTCGAGCCGGTAAGTGGGTCAATCCCGCATAGGCCTCAACAAGATGGCGGCGGATGCAATCCCGCCTCCCACTCAATCTGTTATTTGGCCTTAGTAAGGTGACTATCCAGATTAAACCGCAATAGGTAGCGCTTGCCGTCATTTTGTCGCTATTATGCCGCCACGCCAGCAAAATGCCCTCAAAATGACAGCGAGTATCATCCATGGCCAGATTAAGCGTTCGCGACTTTCCTGATAACTTGCACCAACTGCTGATCCAATCAGCTGCCAGGCATGAACGCTCGCTAGAGGGGGAAACCCGGTTTGGTTTGGCGCGCTACCTTGAATCTCTCAAAGTACCCAAACCTGAGGAGGCATCCTTGTGTGAATCCTGGCAGTGCTCTACAGGCCAGCGCTTGCAAGCGCTATTTGCGCGCTTGCGCGAAGACAACGTTTTTTCTTGGGGCGAGCGCAGCGATTTGCCTCACTTGGCCTTGGCCTTGGGGGAACCGTCGCCGGCAACGCTGATGAACTGCATCGACGGTCGTGAAGCGCTGCCATTTGATCTGGCCATACGTATTGCTGATCGCTATGGGTGCAACCTGGAGTGGCTTATCAACGGCTCTAGCACTATGTTCCCTTACCCAGAAATTGGCGGTGAATATCGCGAGTTTTTCGAGCCAGCTATCAGAGGCACCGGTATCAGTATCAAGCTAGTCCGGCTCTGCACCTCTGAGGATGCCGAAGGTAATCCAGGCCGACATGACGGTACCTTGCTGATGTTCAGATGCAAGGACGACAAACTAAGCATTGCCGCGGGGTATAGCGGTCGCTTTTATCTCAATGGCCATATGGGTGGTGGTGGCCATAGTTGCCTAGAAGGTTTCGTCAAATTTCTCAACGAGAGTAAAAACTTGCAATTCAGCGAATACAACTGCACGGCGCCGATTGACGAATCTGCGATGTGGGACCACCACCCCAACTACTACCTTGATCTCAAGCATTGCAGTCAGGCGTCCTGGCTATACCCACTGCGCGCAGGTCGGTCGCCTTCCAGCATTGACTGGACGCAGCAACATGCCTATATGAGCCCAAAGCAAAACGATCAGCCGCTTTCATAATCAACGTCTTAACGCTAAGGCTAAATTGACACTTGTGCTCACGTGAGACTATCCCACCTTTAGATCAACACAAATCTAGCAAAGGTAGCGGTACGCGAGGATGTTGAATGGGACAGCGGTCCCGGCAACTGAGTCAATTCGGCGCTGGCGCCTACATTAATGGCTATGGTCAAGGCGCGCAGGCTGAACCTCATCTCGTAGCAGGACTTGCAACGGCGTCCTTCTCCAAACAGGGCTAGCTGTGAACCTTGAGACTTCGCGCTGTTTTCGGATCAAGCCTTGGAGCAACCTGGATCAAGGCGTTGTTTGCTTGCGCCCAATGTATGTCTGACAAATTTTCGCTAGGCGCATGTGGCCTTGTCAGTAAAAGAATGGACGAGAAATGATTACCCTATGACAGCTCCTACCCAGATTGACACCACCAGCTTGCTCACCATATTGGGCGTTATCGCCGCAGTGTGGGCGCTGATCTCTCCTACCAGCAGACTTCGATTTCGTTTCTGCACAACTTGGGTAGATTCGGTTGTCGGTATATCGGCCTTTCTTCTCGTCCACTATCTAGTGTTTGCCCCCGCTTTGGAGCAGCTTGGGCTGTACTACAGCCTGGGTCCTTGGAAATGGGGACTCGACAGTCCCAGTGCGGTTTATCTGCTTCTGCTTTCGACTGCTCTCTACTTTTTTTGGCGAACACGGTTTCCTAGGCTTGCTCGAAGCAGAGTCCATGTCTTTCGTGAGTTGATTGAGAACTTGCACCTCACCAAGCGCTACGACGAGCTGGTAGTGCTGGTCGAACCGCAACTGCTGAAACTCATTTCGCTGACACAGCAGCAATCCTGGCTGGTGCGCTGGATTGATGGCCTCGACAAGCCCAAGATTGACCTCGCAGTGCTCTTACGCGGGGAAGCCGCAGCCCCCCTATCAGCTTGGCGCAAGCACTGGCGTGGCATGTTGCACAAAGTGAAGTCTTGGCGAATGGCTCGGGACGAGGCCAGTACGCAAGCCCGTGAAATCCTACTGAACCTCGTTACCTCACCTGAGCTAACCGTTCACTTGGCGCAGGCCCACCCGCATTTCTGCCTCAAGCTCCTTGAAACGGACGAGGCGATACGCTCCGACTTCATTACAATTTACATTGATGCGTTGCTGGGCGCGCCGGGAAGTCGCCTCTACGTCGAGCTGAAGAACAATCAAAACCTGAATGGCGGAAGCCGCCTGTATCTGCCGGAGAGCAATCGGCTGCTTCGCTTCTTCTTTGCCGATGCAGCCACGGCGGTGAAGAACGGCTTGGATGCTGCCATCGGTGACTCAGTACGCCGCCGATTGGATGAAGAAAGACAATTGTCCGATAAGCTCAACGAGCCGCTAGGTTCCTACCAGGAGACAGGGCGATTTCGCTGCCCGATCAATTCGGGCATCACACTCTTTGAGATCATGGTGCACGAAGGCATCCATCAAGGGCTGCAAGACCACATGTGGCTCCACTACTTTGGAGACTTTGCCGAAAAGATCCTCAAAAAAATGTCTGGGCCACCCGACAAAGAGGCCTATCAGGAGTGGCCAACGCCTTTTCACTACCTCCTTTGCCGCCTGGTCAGCATCGCCACGGATTGGGCTGAGCAGTGCGCGCGCATGGATGATTCAGAAATCCCGCAGGCAACCCGTTCTGCCGATCGCTTTGATCGCCACTACATCTCCAAGCAAGCCACCAAGGCGCTTGGTTCAATGCTGGAAGACATCATCCCAAGTGAAAAACTGTCAGCTTCGTTCAAGACGTATTTGCTGGAAATCGTCATTCGAAGCTATGTAAAGCTCCAGAGCGATCCGAAGATGGCGGATGTTGCATCGTCATTCCTGACCGCCGTGATCGAGGGGACCGACTTACTAACAAAAGTCGCCTACCGGCAGGAGCTTCGGAATGTGTTCGGAAGACTGGATCACCCCTTGAGGGGCGACGCATTTGACTTCAAAAACGCGCTGGACGCCTCACTTCCTTGACGCTCCGATTGGCATATAGCTCTGGGCTTCGCTGATGCCGGATTGCTTTCAACCAGTGAACAACTACGTCAATGACAGAGCTTCCGCGCAACTGCTACACGGGTGAAGACCGTTGTTCCACGCGGGCTCGCTCTTTCTCGTTCTGCTTTCCTTGCAGCGCGGCCCCTGCTCAACTCAACCTCTCCCATGGGGTGGTTGATGAAGTGCTGTTCGTAGGTACGGATCAATCCAGCATCGTGACTTGCCATAAGAAGGACCGAGTTGTGTTTGTGGCACACCGTCACATTAGGGTAGGTGTAGCGCCTCCAGTAGGAAAACCCCCGGCTTTCCAAATCCTCCCTGACACAGTCCGGGCAGTAGGCGGAGCTGAGCACGTTTAGGCAGGGCGCCTTCGAAGCGTACAGCGATCCAGAATAGGAGATGTCTTGGTCGCCCTTGATAACATGCTTAGCTGCCAACAACGTGTGGTTGTGAACCAACCGGTTGAAACCGTAGCAGCCTGGCCAGCCGATAAGTCCAGCAATCTTGCGTAACTGCTTGGTGTCGAAGACGCTGCGAGGAGACAGATCATCTAGTAGCGAGCTCTCTGACGAGTACTGATTGATATGAATTGCTCGTATCACAAACGAGATTAGGGACTCATCGGGCTGGATCTGCAAAAGCATCAGAAGGTCCTGAGGTTGCTGCGGCCACGTAGGCAGCAAACGAAAAACGCCGTTACATGAGTGATGCCTTCAAGCGGCTCCCTGAGCGCTGCGACAGATTTTTAATCTTCAAAACCACCGGAGAAAGCGTCACTGGCGACTTAGCCGGAGGGTCGAAGGCGCCAGCGACAGACTTTATTTAGTTCCGACAGACTTTATTTCGTAGCTTCAAGTTTTGGTGGTTCGGGTGCGGCTTATTCCACCGTCACCGACTTCGCCAGGTTACGCGGCTGGTCAACGTCGGTGCCCTTCAGCACAGCGACGTAATACGACAGCAGCTGCAGCGGGATGGTGTAGAGGATCGGCGACAGGGTGTCGTGGATGTGCGGCATGTTGATGACGTGGGTGCCTTCGCCATTGGTCATGCCGGCCTTCTCGTCCGCGAACACGATCAGTTGGCCGCCACGGGCGCGCACTTCCTGCAGGTTGGACTTTAGCTTCTCCAGCAGTTCGTTGTTCGGCGCGACGGTAACGACTGGCATGTCGTCATCCACCAGGGCCAGCGGACCGTGCTTGAGCTCACCGGCCGGGTAGGCTTCGGCGTGGATGTAGGAGATTTCCTTGAGCTTGAGCGAACCTTCCATTGCCACCGGGTATTGCGCACCACGGCCGAGGAACAGGGTGTGGTGTTTGTCGGCGAACAGCTCAGCGACTTTCTCCACGGTGCTGTCCATGGCCAGGGCTTCACCCAGGCGGGCCGGCAGGCGGCGCAGTTCTTCGACCAGGTGTGCCTCGACGCCTTCGCCCAGCGTGCCGCGAACCTGGCCCAGGGACAGGGTCAGCAACAACAGGCCGACCAACTGGGTGGTGAAGGCCTTGGTGGATGCCACGCCGATTTCACGACCGGCCTGGGTCAGCAGGGTCAGGTCGGACTCGCGCACCAGGGAGCTGATGCCGACGTTGCAGATCGCCAGGCTGCCGAGGAAGCCCAGTTCCTTGGCGTTGCGCAGGGCGGCCAGGGTGTCGGCGGTTTCGCCGGACTGGGAGATGGTCACGAACAGAGTGTCGGGCTGCACCACCACCTTGCGGTAGCGGAATTCGCTGGCGACTTCGACCTGGCACGGGATGCCGGCCAGTTCTTCCAGCCAGTAACGGGCGACCATACCGGCGTGGTAGCTGGTGCCGCAGGCGACGATTTGCACGTTGCGCACTTTGGCGAACAGCTCGGCAGCTTGCGGGCCGAAGGCTTGCACCAATACCTGGTTCTGGCTCAGGCGACCTTCCAGGGTGCGTTGCACCACGGCCGGTTGCTCGTGGATTTCCTTGAGCATGAAGTGGCGGAACTCGCCCTTGTCGGCGGCTTCGGCGCCGTCACGATACTGCACGGCCTCACGTTCCACGGACTGGCCGTCAACGTCCCAGATCTGCACGCTTTCACGGCGGATTTCGGCGATGTCGCCTTCTTCCAGGTACATGAAGCGGTCAGTCACCTGACGCAGGGCCAGTTGGTCGGAGGCGAGGAAGTTCTCGCCCAGGCCCAGGCCGATCACCAATGGGCTGCCGCTGCGGGCGGCGACCAGGCGGTCAGGCTGGCTGGCGCTGATCACGGCCAGGCCATAGGCGCCATGCAGTTCCTTGACGGTGGCCTTGAGAGCGTTGGTCAGGTCGCCGATGTCCTTGAGCTTGTGGTTCAGCAGGTGGGCGATGACTTCGGTGTCGGTGTCCGAGGTGAAGACATAACCCTGGCCCTTGAGTTGTTCACGCAGCACTTCGTGGTTTTCGATGATGCCGTTGTGCACAACCGCCAGGTCACCGGAGAAGTGCGGGTGAGCATTGCGTTCGCACGGCGCGCCGTGGGTGGCCCAACGGGTGTGGGCGATACCCAGGCGGCCTACCAGCGGCTCACCGGCCAACGCTTGTTCGAGTTCGCTGACCTTGCCCGGGCGACGCATGCGCTCAAGCTTGCCGGCGTTGGTAAAGAGCGCCACACCGGCGCTGTCGTAGCCACGGTATTCCAGGCGTTTGAGGCCTTCGAGCAAAATGGCAGTGACGTTTCGTTCAGCGACTGCGCCAACAATTCCACACATGGTTTCTCTCCTAGATGACTGCCGCGCAAATCAGCGTGATGCCGCGGGCTTGAATCTGGTCGCGGGCCTCAAGTGGCAGGCGATCATCGGTAATAAGGGTATGGACGCTGCTCCAGGGCAGTTCCAGGTTGGGGATCTTGCGGCCAATCTTGTCGGACTCGACCATCACCACCACTTCGCGGGCGACTTCGGCCATGACGCGGCTCAGCCCCAGTAATTCGTTGAAAGTGGTGGTGCCGCGCTCCAGGTCGATGCCATCGGCACCAATAAAGAGCTGGTCGAAATCGTAGGAACGCAGTACCTGTTCGGCGACCTGGCCCTGGAACGAGTCCGAATGCGGGTCCCAGGTGCCGCCGGTCATCAACAATACCGGCTCGTGTTCCAGGTCGCTCAAGGCGCTGGCCACGTGCAGGGAGTTGGTCATCACCACCAGGCCGGGCTGGTGGCCCAATTCGGGGATCATGGCGGCGGTGGTGCTGCCGCTGTCGATGATGATGCGCGCGTGTTCCCGCAAACGCCGGACGGCCGCACGGGCGATGGCGCGCTTGTAGGCCGAAATGGGCTGTGCCGGATCACCGACCAGTTCCTGAGGCATGGTGATGGCGCCACCGTAGCGACGCAGCAACAGACCGTTACTTTCGAGGGCCGCCAGGTCCTTGCGGATGGTGACTTCCGAGGTTTCGAAACGCTTGGCCAATTCGTCCACGCTGACTTCACCTTGCTCGGTGAGCATGGCAAGGATGTTGTGGCGACGTTGGGGTGTATTTCGTTTCGACATGGTGATGATAAGTTTCGTTTCGAAAGATAACGAAGGCAATCAAAACCTATTCATTCAAAATGGTCAAGCATGCGACTGAGTTTTTTGAATCAACACAGATAAAAATGTGGGAGCGGGCTTGCTCGCGAAGGCGGTGTGTCAGTCGGCGCATGTATCAACCGAAAGACCGCCTTCGCGAGCAAGCCCGCTCCCACATAAGTACCGCAGTGTTTCAGGGTTGTGGATAACTCAGGTCTTTTTGATTTTGACCGGGCGTTTCCAGCCGTCGATGTTGCGCTGGCGGGCGCGGGCCACGGCCAACTGGGACTTATCCACATCCTGGTTGATGGTGGAACCTGCGGCGGTGTTTGAACCATCACCGATAGTGACGGGGGCGATCAGCGAGTTGTTGGAGCCGATAAACACGTCTTCGCCAATGGTCGTCTGGTACTTGTTGGCGCCGTCGTAATTGCAGGTGATGGCGCCTGCGCCGATATTGCTGCGGGCACCGATCACTGCATCACCGAGGTAAGCCAGATGGCCGGCCTTGGCGTCGTCACCCATCCGGGCGTTTTTCAGTTCTACAAAGTTACCCACATGGGCGCGAGCGCCCAGCACGCTGCCCGGACGCAAACGCGCGAACGGACCGGCATCACTGCCCTCGCCCATCACCGCACCGTCGATATGGCTGTTGGCCTTGATCACCACACCCTTGCGCAGGGTGCTGTCCTTGATCACGCAGTTCGGCCCGATCACCACGTCGTCTTCAATGACCACGCGGCCTTCGAGGATCACGTTAATATCGATCAGCACGTCGCGGCCAACGGTGACGTCACCCCGCACATCGAAACGTGCCGGATCACGCAGCGTCACGCCCAGCGCCATCAGGCGGCGGCCTTCACGCAGTTGGTAGTGACGCTCCAGCTCCGCCAGTTGCTTGCGGTCGTTGGCGCCCTGCACTTCCATCGGGTCGTGGGGCTGTTCGGTGGCGACCACCAGGCCATCGCTGACGGCCATCTCGATGACGTCGGTCAGGTAGTACTCGCCCTGGGCGTTGTTGTTGGACAAGCGGCTCATCCAGTCAGCCAGGCGGTCAGCCGGCACAGCGAGGATGCCGGTGTTGCCTTCAGTGATGGCGCGCTGGGCTTCGCTGGCGTCTTTATGCTCGACGATGGCGGCGACCTTGCCGTCAGCGTTGCGCACGATGCGACCGTAGCCGGTCGGGTCGTCCAACTCGACAGTGAGCAAGCCCATCTGGCCTGGCACCACGTGCTTGAGCAGGCGCTGCAAGGTTTCCACTTCGATCAGCGGCACGTCACCGTAGAGGATCAGCACGGTGTCGGCCTTGATGAACGGCACGGCCTGCGCGGTGGCATGCCCGGTACCCAATTGCTTGTCCTGCAATACGAAATTCAGGTCATCCGCCGCCAGCCGCTCACGCACCACATCGGCACCGTGGCCGATCACCACATGAATGCGCTGTGGATCCAGCTGCCGGGCGCTGTGGATAACATGGCCAAGCATGGAGTTGCCGGCAACCGGGTGCAGCACCTTGGGCAGGGCCGAACGCATGCGGGTGCCCTGGCCTGCGGCAAGAATTACGATTTCGAGAGACATGAATGGCTACCAATCCTGGGCGGTCAGACTTCAGACCAAAGAAGTGTTTTGCAAAAAAAGAAAAAGGGTAGCCGAGGCTACCCTTTTTAATCAATCACGCATGAGGCTTGACGGCTTAGCCGCCAAACTTCTTGCGGATCTGCTGGACGGTGCGCAGCTGAGCTGCGGCCTCGGCCAGACGTGCAGCAGCAGAACCGTAGTCGAAATCTGCGCCTTTTTCGTTCAGGGCCTTCTCGGCAGCCTTGACGGCTTCCTGAGCGGAGGCTTCATCCAGGTCGGCAGCACGTTGCACGGTGTCGGCAAGTACCTTGACCATGTTCGGCTGAACCTCGAGGAAACCACCGGAGATGTAAAACACCTCCCGTTCCCCGCCCAGCTTGGTCAGAGTGATCGGACCAGGCTTCAAGGATGTAATCAATGGCGCGTGGCCAAAGTTAATACCCAGGTCGCCCAGTTCGCCGTGTGCAATCACACTCTCGATCTGACCGGAGAAGATTTCCCCTTCCGCGCTGACGATATCGCAATGGAATGTCATAGCCATCTGCTTGCCTCAACCTGATTAGCGCCCGTTACCGGGCGCCGGAATTACAGTTTCTTGGCTTTCTCGATCGCTTCTTCGATGCCGCCGACCATGTAGAACGCTTGTTCTGGCAGGTGGTCGTAGTCACCGTTGAGGATGCCTTTGAAGCCAGCAATGGTGTCTTTCAGGGAAACGTATTTACCCGAGGCACCGGTGAAGACTTCAGCCACGAAGAACGGCTGCGACAAGAAGCGCTGGATCTTACGAGCGCGGGATACCAACTGCTTGTCGGTTTCCGACAGCTCGTCCATACCCAGGATCGCAATGATGTCCTTCAGTTCTTTGTAACGCTGCAGAACGTACTGGACGCCGCGAGCGGTGTCGTAGTGTTCCTGGCCGATGACGTTCGGGTCCAGCTGGCGCGAAGTCGAGTCCAGTGGATCGACCGCTGGGTAGATACCCAGGGAGGCGATGTCACGGGACAGTACGACGGTGGCGTCCAAGTGGGCGAACGTGGTCGCTGGCGACGGGTCAGTCAAGTCATCCGCAGGTACGTATACCGCTTGGATCGAGGTGATCGAACCGTTTTTGGTCGAAGTGATACGCTCTTGCAGAGTACCCATCTCTTCGGCCAGGGTCGGCTGGTAACCTACTGCGGAAGGCATACGGCCCAGCAGTGCGGATACTTCAGTACCGGCCAGGGTGTAACGGTAGATGTTGTCGACGAACAGCAGAACGTCGTTACCTTCGTCACGGAACTTCTCGGCCATGGTCAGGCCGGTCAGTGCTACGCGCAGACGGTTACCCGGCGGCTCGTTCATCTGACCGTAAACCAGTGCCACTTTGTCCAGAACGTTGGAATCCTTCATCTCGTGGTAGAAGTCGTTACCCTCACGAGTACGCTCACCCACACCGGCGAACACGGAATAACCGCTGTGCTCGATGGCGATGTTACGGATCAGTTCCATCATGTTTACGGTTTTGCCTACACCGGCACCACCGAACAGACCGACTTTACCGCCCTTGGCGAACGGGCAAACCAGGTCGATAACCTTGATGCCGGTTTCCAGCAGGTCGTTGCCGCCCGCTTGTTCCGCGAAGGAAGGCGCAGGACGGTGAATGCCCCAGCGCTCTTCGGTGTCGATTGGACCGGCTTCGTCGATCGGGTTACCGAGGACGTCCATGATCCGGCCCAGGGTCGCTTTACCGACCGGTACGGAGATGGCTGCGCCAGAGTCAGTGACTTCCAGACCGCGCTTCAAGCCTTCGGTGGAACCCATTGCAATGGTACGAACCACACCGTCGCCCAGCTGCTGCTGAACTTCCAGGGTGGTGCCTGCATCGCTTTTGACTTTCAAAGCGTTGTAGATGCTCGGTACGCTGTCGCGTGGGAATTCCACGTCGATAACGGCGCCGATGATTTGAACGATACGTCCGCTACTCATAGCTGGATCCTCTGAATATTTGAACCGTTAAACCGCGGCAGCGCCGCCGACGATTTCCGAGATCTCTTGGGTGATCGCAGCCTGACGCGCCTTGTTGTAGATCAGCTGCAAATCGCTGATCAAATCACCGGCGTTGTCGGTAGCGTTCTTCATCGCGATCATCCGCGCAGCTTGTTCAGCCGCGTTGTTCTCGACCACCGCCTGGTACACCTGCGACTCCACGTAGCGCACCATCAAGCCGTCAAGCAGCTCTTTGGCGTCTGGTTCGTAGAGGTAGTCCCAGTGGTGCTTGAGTTCTTGTTCCGGGGCGGCCACCAATGGAATCAACTGCTCCACGGTAGGCTGTTGCGTCATGGTGTTGATGAACTTGTTGGATACCACGGAGAGGCGGTCAATCCGGCCTTCCAGGTATGCATCCAGCATCACCTTGACGCTGCCGATCAAATCATTGATCGACGGTTCTTCACCCAGGTGGCTGATAGCTGCAACGACGTTACCGCCGAAGTTGCGGAAAAAGGCCGCACCCTTGCTACCGACCACACACAGATCGATCTCGACGCCTTTTTCGCGGTTTACCGCCATGTCCTTGACCAGGGCCTTGAACAGGTTGGTATTCAAACCACCGCACAAACCACGGTCACTGCTCACCACGACATAACCGACGCGCTTTACTTCGCGATCGATCATGAACGGGTGGCGATATTCCGGGTTGGCGTTAGCCAGATGACCAATAACCTGGCGGATACGCTCCGCGTAGGGACGGCTAGCAGCCATGCGCATTTGTGCCTTGCGCATTTTGCTGACCGCCACTTTTTCCATGGCGCTGGTGATCTTTTGCGTGCTTTTGATGCTCGCAATCTTACTGCGAATCTCTTTTGCGCCTGCCATGTAACACCTATCAGGTTAGCAAGCGGGAGCCTCGCGGCCCCCGCTGCGGCTTACCAGGTTTGGGTGGCCTTGAACTTCTCGATACCGGCTTTGATGCCAGCGTCGATGTCGTCATTGAAGTCACCCTTCACGTTGATCTTCGCCATCAATTCGGCGTGATCGCGGTTGAAGTAAGCAATCAGCGCTTGTTCGAAGCTGCCGACCTTGGTGATTTCAACGTCGGTCAGGAACCCACGCTCAGCGGCATACAGCGACAGCGCCATGTCAGCGATCGACATTGGTGCGTATTGCTTCTGCTTCATCAGCTCGGTAACGCGCTGACCATGCTCAAGTTGCTTACGGGTCGCTTCGTCCAGGTCAGAAGCGAACTGGGCGAATGCCGCCAGTTCACGGTACTGAGCCAGAGCGGTACGGATACCACCGGAGAGCTTCTTGATGATCTTGGTCTGAGCGGCACCACCCACACGGGATACCGAAACACCGGCGTTCACTGCAGGACGGATCCCGGAGTTGAACATGGCCGATTCCAGGAAGATCTGACCGTCGGTGATGGAAATCACGTTGGTCGGAACGAACGCGGAAACGTCGCCAGCCTGGGTTTCGATGATCGGCAGTGCGGTCAGGGAACCGGTTTTGCCGGTCACTGCGCCGTTGGTGAACTTCTCTACGTATTCTTCCGAAACGCGGGATGCGCGCTCCAGCAGACGGGAGTGGAGATAGAACACGTCGCCTGGGTAAGCTTCACGGCCTGGTGGACGGCGCAGCAGCAGGGAAATCTGGCGGTAAGCCACTGCTTGCTTGGACAGATCGTCATAAACGATCAGCGCGTCTTCACCGCGGTCGCGGAAGTATTCGCCCATGGTGCAACCGGAGTACGGTGCCAGGAACTGAAGTGCAGCGGATTCCGAAGCACTGGCGGCCACGACGATGGTGTTAGCCAGGGCGCCGTTTTCTTCCAGCTTGCGAACCACGTTGGCGATGGTCGATTGTTTCTGACCGATGGCTACGTAGACGCAGAAAATCCCGCTGTCTTTCTGGTTGATGATCGCGTCGATCGCCAGAGCGGTTTTACCGATCTGACGGTCACCGATGATCAGCTCACGCTGGCCACGGCCGACAGGAATCATGGCATCGACAGCCTTGTAGCCAGTCTGTACAGGCTGGTCTACCGACTTACGCCAGATCACGCCTGGAGCAACTTTCTCGACCGCATCGGTCTCGGTGTTGTTCAGCGGACCTTTGCCGTCAACTGGGTTACCCAGTGCGTCGACAACGCGACCCAGCAGTTCCTTACCAACCGGAACTTCCAGGATGCGGCCTGTGCACTTGGCGCTCATGCCTTCGGCCAGAGTCTGGTAGGAGCCCAATACAACGGCACCTACAGAGTCTTGCTCCAGGTTGAGGGCCATACCGTAGACGCCGCCCGGAAACTCGATCATCTCGCCGTACATTACGTCGGCCAGACCGTGAATCCGCACGATGCCGTCAGATACGCTGACGACAGTGCCTTCGTTACGGGCTTGGGAGGTCACATCGAGCTTGTCGATGCGGCCCTTGATAATTTCACTTATTTCGGAAGGATTGAGTTGCTGCATTGCTCTGCTGCCCCTTCAAACTCAAGATTTCAATGCTTCGGCAAGATTCGCGAGTTTGCCGCGAATCGAGCCATCGATAACCAGGTCGCCGGCGCGAATGATGACACCACCAATCAGGGTGGCATCCTCCGCAACTTGCAGGCGCACTTCCCGGTCGAGTCGTGCACTGAGAACCTTGGCGAGTTTGTCTTGCTGTTCTTGGTTCAATGCAAAAGCACTGGTCACTTCAACATCTACCGATTTCTCTTGTTCGGCCTTGTACAGGTCAAACAGAGCGGCGATCTCCGGCAGAAGCGGGAGACGGTCGTTTTCGGCAACGACGTGGATGAAGTTCTGCACTTTTACATCAAACTTGTCGCCGCACACGTCAATAAACGTGGCGGCCTTGTCTGCGCTCGTCAGTCGCGGGGCCTTGAGCACGCGCTGCATGGTGTCGTCTTGCGACACTGCTGCAGCCAGGCCGAGCATGGCTGACCAAGAGGCCAGCTGCTGGTGGGCCTGGGCGTGCTCGAAGGCTGCCTTAGCGTAAGGTCGGGCCAACGTGGTCAATTCTGCCATGATCGCCCTCGCTTAAATTTCAGCAGCCAGTTTGTTTACCAGCTCCGCGTGCGCGTTTTGATCGATTGTGGCACCCAGGATCTTCTCAGCACCGCCGACGGCCAGAGCACCCAGTTGGGCACGCAGCGCATCTTTGACACCGTTCAGTTCCTGCTCGATCTCGGCTTGAGCCTGAACCTTCACACGGTCAGCGTCGATACGGGCTTTTTCAACAGCCTCTTCAACGATCTGGTTACCGCGTTTCTTGGCTTGCTCAATGATTTCAGCTGCCTGAGCTTTCGCTTCGCGCAGTTGTTGACCCGCTTTATCTTGGGCCAACTCCAGGTCGCGAGCTGCTCGTGCGGCAGCGTCCAGTCCGTCTGCGATCTTCTTCTGACGTTCGTGCAAAGCCGCGATGACCGGAGGCCATACGAACTTCATGCAGAAAACTACAAAAATCAAGAACGCTAAGGACTGACCAATAATGGTTGCATTAATGTTCACGCCAATACCTCGCTCGTTCGTTGCACAACACACCAATCACTCGAAAAAACGAGTGATTAACCGGCGAGTTGACCAACGAAGGGGTTCGCGAAGGTGAAGAACAGAGCGATACCAACACCGATCATGGTCACGGCGTCGAGCAGGCCGGCGACGATGAACATTTTAACTTGCAGCATTGGAACCATTTCTGGCTGACGCGCTGCGCCTTCCAGGAACTTGCCGCCCAGCAGGCCGAAACCAATGGCAGTACCCAGGGCGCCCAGGCCGATCAACAGTGCAACAGCGATAGCGGTTAGACCAACTACAGTTTCCATCTTTCCTCCCGACTTTTACGTCGTATGGTTTAGGTTTTTTAGATTTTAAAGCGGTAAAACAAATCGTTTCATAGCCCTTCAGGGCTACCCTCCCGTTTGACCGGGAGGGACATCAGACTAGTCGAGACTGGTCTTAATGGTTCTCTTCGTGCGCCATCGACAGGTAGACGATGGTCAGCATCATGAAGATAAACGCCTGCAGGGTGATGATCAGGATGTGGAACACAGCCCACGCCCACTGCAGAACAATGCCCAGGCCGCTAAGCCAGAGCAGACCACTGCCGAACATCACAGCGATCAGAATGAACACCAGCTCGCCGGCATACATGTTGCCGAACAGTCGCAGGGCCAGGGAAATCGGCTTGGCGACCAGGGTCACGAACTCCAGCAGGAAGTTCACCGGGATCAGCAGCGCTTGAACGAAGATGTTCTTGCTGCCGAACGGGTGCAGGGTCAGTTCGCCGATGAAGCCGCCGATGCCCTTGATCTTGATGCTGTAGAAAATGATCAACGCGAACACCGACAGGGCCATGCCCAGGGTGGCGTTAGGGTCCGTGGTCGAAACCGCACGGAATGGAATGTGGTGATCGCCGGAGATCAGGATGGCCAGCTGAGGAATCCAGTCGACCGGGATCAGGTCGACGGCGTTCATCAGGAACACCCAGACGAAGATGGTCAGTGCCAACGGTGCAATCACCGCGCTACGACCATGGAAGCTGTCCCGCACGCTGCCATCGACGAATTCGACCAATACTTCAACGAAGTTCTGCAAAGCACCTGGCTGACCGGAAGTCGCCTTCTTTGCCGCCATGCGGAAAATCAGGACGAAGATCAGACCCAATGCGACAGACCAGCCCAGAGTATCCAGGTGGAATGCCCAGAAGCCCATTTCTTTGGCTTCTGCTGCGGAGTGGGCAAAGCCCCAGCCGCCGTTGGGAAGCTGACCGAAGGTCAAGTTCTGCAAGTGGTGCTGGATATAGCCCGAAGCGGTTGTTTCTGCCATGGTTGCCTCAAACGCCCTAAGGTTTCGAAAGTCTTGTTTTCATTAGCGGGGGAGCGAACCAGCTGACCAGTTGGGTCAACACGAAGACGCCGAATACAGCCAGCGGCGCCAATGGCTTCACACCTGCAAAGGTCAGTGCAAACAGCACTGCCGTCAAAATCAATTTCCCCGCCTCGCCGGCATAAAAAGACCGGACGATAGCCTGGGCTGCTCGGGCGCCGGAAAACCGAAAGGCCCTGTGAGCAAAATACATATTGGGCAGCAAGGCTATCAGGCCTCCGCAGAGTCCCGAGTATCCGGCTACGACTCCATACCAATACCAGAGCGCCAAAGAGGCGATCAGTAAAATGACAAATTGAGCCACTAAAACCGGGAAAACGGCCAAGCGATGGAACGGCAACGTGTTTGGCGTGCGGGTTTCCATCACTCTTGCTCCTCAATGGTCGGCTGCCGGAAATCAATAACTTGGCATAATTTGTGCCGACAAAATGCGCGCAGAGTATAGGGGCGGTTCTGCCCCTATTCAACTGCCGGGTAGTGATTTCCGACTGCGCGCTACAGAAGCAATTGTTTCAGCGGATGTGGGCAAGGACGCCCTGAAGCTCATCCAATGAGTTATATCCGATGACCAATTGCCCTTTGCCTTTCTTGCCATGACGAATTTGCACCGCAGAGCCTAGGCGTTCGGCCAGGCGCTGCTCCAGGCGTGCAATATCCGGATCAGGTTTGGCGGTTTCGACCGGTGCAGGTTTGCCACTGAGCCACTGGCGAACCAGGGCCTCGGTCTGACGAACGGTGAGGCCTCGTGCGACAACGTGTCGCGCCCCCTCAACCTGTTGATTTTCCGGCAAACCGAGCAAAGCACGGGCATGACCCATTTCCAGGTCGCCATGGGAAAGCATGGTTTTGATGACTTCCGGCAGCGCGATCAGGCGCAACAGGTTGGACACGGTAACCCGGGACTTGCCCACCGCATCCGCGACTTCCTGCTGAGTCAGTTTGAATTCCTGCTGCAAACGCTGCAGGGCGATCGCTTCCTCGATCGGATTGAGGTCTTCACGCTGGATGTTCTCGATCAACGCCATGGCGATGGCGGTTTCATCCGGCACATCGCGCACCATTGCCGGAATGGTTTCCTTGCCGGCCTGCTGGCTGGCGCGCCAGCGGCGCTCGCCGGCGATGATTTCAAAGCGGCCAGCACCAATCGGGCGCACCACGATCGGCTGCATCACGCCCTGGGCCTTGATCGAATTCGCCAATTCCTCCAGCGCCTGCGGGTCCATGTCCCGGCGCGGCTGGTATTTGCCGCGCTGGATCAGGTCCAGCGGCAGGTGCTGCAGCTCGCGCTCGTCGGCCTGCACTGCCTGTTCTTCAAGCGAAGTGACAGTCGGACCACTCAGCAGTGCATCCAGTCCACGTCCGAGACCTCGTTTCTTGACGGCCATGGGGATTCCTTAAGTTGGCTGGGCTGCAGCGGTGCGTGAATTGCGGCGTTGACGGCGAACCATCTCGCCGGCCAGCGCCAGATAGGCAATGGCGCCGCGGGAAGACTTGTCGTACGCCAGCGCGGGCATGCCATAGCTTGGCGCTTCGGCCAGGCGGATGTTGCGTGGAATCACGGTGTCGTAGAGCTGATCGCCGAAGTGTTCCTTGAGCTGTGCCGACACATCGTTCATCAGGCTCAGGCGCGGGTCATACATGGTCCGCAGCAGGCCTTCGATTTGCAGGTTCGGGTTGAGCAACTCGGCGATACGCTTGATGTTATCCACAAGGTCGCTCAAGCCTTCGAGCGCGAAGTACTCGCACTGCATGGGGATAATCACCCCGTCGGCCGCAACCAGTGCGTTCAACGTCAGCATCGACAGCGACGGCGGGCAGTCGATCAAAATGTAGTCGTAATTCTCGCGAATCGGCGCCAGAGCGCTGCGCAGACGGCTTTCTTTCATCTGCATTTCCAGCAGCACCACTTCCGCCGCGGTCAAATCGCGGTTGGCCGGCAGCAGTTGATAACCGCCGTGCTCGGAGAAGTGCATGGCCTGGGCCAGGTCGCACTCGCCAATCAGCAAGTCGTAGACCGAGTTTTCCAGGCCGTGTTTATCCACACCGCTACCCATGGTGGCGTTGCCCTGTGGATCGAGATCGATCAACAGCACCCGACGCTTGGTAGCGACCAGGGATGCTGCGAGGTTGATGCAGGTGGTGGTTTTGCCCACGCCACCTTTCTGGTTCGCTATCGCGAATACCTTAGCCATTCTTGCTTGTGTTCCCAATCATGCCGTGCGGCGCAGTATCAGCAGATGGCGTTGGCCTTGGCAACCGGGTACGGCCAAGGCGTGTTCGCTATCGAGGTGGAAGTCTGCCGGCAATGCTAACAGCTCGTCGCTTGGATGAACGCCCTTCATTGCCAGCCAACGGGTATCGCGGTCGCCGAGGTGGCGGGTCCAGTTGCTGAAGTTCTCCATGCTGCTGAACGCCCGGGAAACAATTCCGTTGAAAGGCTGTTCAGGCGTAAAGGCTTCGACGCGACTGTGGATAACTTGCAGGTTATCCAGCTTGAGTTCGAGTTTGACCTGGGTCAGGAAGCGGGTTTTCTTGCCGTTGCTGTCCAGGCAGGTCACTTGCGACTCCGGAAACAGGATCGCCAGCGGGATGCCGGGCATGCCGCCGCCGCTGCCAACGTCGAGCCAGCGGCCGTTTTCGATAAACGGCATCACGCTGAGACTGTCGAGCAGATGGCGGGAGACCATTTCGTCCGGGTCACGCACCGCAGTGAGGTTGTAAGCCTTGTTCCATTTGATCAACAGGGCCAGATAACCCAGCAGCAACTCGTGCTGGGCTTCGGTCAGGTTGACGCCAAGCTGGCGAGCACCTGTGGATAACTCTTCGGCGTGTTGCGAGGTGACCAACGAACTCAAGCGCTTTGCTCCAACTGACGGCCCGCGCCGCGTTTTTTCAAATGAATCATCAACAGCGAAATGGCTGCCGGCGTGACGCCCGGGACACGGGACGCCTGGCCCAGGGTCTCCGGTCGAGTTATCCCCAGCTTGCCTTGGATCTCTTTCGACAGCCCGGAAATGTTTGTGTAATCGATATCCACAGGCAGCTTGGTGTCTTCGCTGGCCCGCAGACGAGCGATCTCATCCTGCTGGCGGTCAATGTAACCGGCGTATTTGGTCTTGATTTCGACCTGCTCGGCGACTTGTGGATCTTCTGCGCCAGCGCCGGTGACCGAGATCAGACCAGCGTAGTCGATTTCCGGCCGGGACAGCAGGTTCAGCAAGTTGTATTCGTGAGTCAGCGGCGTGCCGAATTTTTCGGCAATCGCGTCGCCTTGCTCGGTGCCCGGGCGAACCCAAGAACTTTTCAGGCGTTGCTCTTCCAACGCGATACTTTCGCGTTTTTTGCAGAAGGCCGCCCAACGCACGTCGTCGACCAGGCCCAATTCGCGACCTTTTTCGGTCAAGCGCAGGTCGGCGTTGTCTTCCCGCAGGATCAGGCGGTATTCGGCCCGGGACGTAAACATCCGGTACGGTTCCTGGGTTCCGAGGGTGATCAGGTCGTCGACCAACACACCGATGTACGCCTCATCGCGACGCGGGCACCAGCTGTCTTTGCCCTGTGCACGCAGTGCCGCGTTGGTTCCGGCCAGCAAACCCTGGGCGCCGGCTTCTTCGTAACCGGTGGTGCCGTTGATTTGCCCTGCAAAGAACAAACCGCCGATGACCTTGGTTTCCAGGCTGTATTTCAGGTCACGCGGGTCGAAGTAGTCGTACTCGATGGCGTAGCCAGGACGCACGATGTGCGCATTTTCCATACCGCGAATCGATTGCACGATCTGGATTTGCACGTCGAACGGCAGAGACGTGGAAATTCCGTTCGGGTACAGCTCATGGGTGGTCAGACCTTCCGGCTCGATGAAGACCTGGTGGCTTTCCTTGTCGGCAAAGCGGTGGATCTTGTCTTCGATCGACGGGCAGTAGCGCGGGCCAATACCTTCGATCACCCCGGAATACATCGGCGAACGGTCGAGGTTCGCAGCAATGATTTCGTGGGTGCGAGCGTTGGTATGGGTAATCCAGCAACTGACCTGTTTCGGATGCTGTTCCTTGGAGCCCATGAACGACATCACCGGGATCGGTGTATCACCGGCTTGCTCGGTCATCACCGAGAAATCCACAGACCGGCCATCAATTCGCGGCGGCGTGCCGGTTTTCAGGCGACCAACACGCAGTGGCAGTTCGCGAAGGCGCTGAGCCAAGGCGATTGACGGTGGATCACCGGCGCGGCCACCGGAATAGTTCTGCATACCGATGTGGATAAGTCCGCCGAGGAAGGTACCGGTGGTCAGCACCACGGATTCTGCGAAGAAACGCAGGCCCATTTGCGTGACAACACCGCGTACCTGGTCTTGTTCGACGATCAGGTCATCGGCTGCCTGTTGAAATATCCACAGGTTCGGCTGGTTTTCCAGGGTTTCGCGGACAGCGGCCTTGTACAGGATGCGGTCGGCTTGAGCACGTGTGGCTCGTACGGCCGGGCCTTTGCGACTGTTCAGTACGCGAAATTGAATACCACCCTTATCGGTGGCCATGGCCATCGCGCCGCCGAGGGCATCGATTTCCTTGACCAGGTGGCTTTTGCCAATCCCGCCAATTGCGGGATTGCAGCTCATGGCGCCGAGGGTTTCCACGTTATGCGTCAGCAACAGGGTTTTTGCCCCCATGCGTGCTGACGCCAGTGCTGCCTCGGTACCGGCATGACCGCCGCCGATGACGATCACTTCAAAACGGGAAGGGAAATCCACCACGCACCTCGTGCCTGCTTCTGTAGGTAATTAGGAATGAGCGTTCGAGATCAGGTTTTCGAACGAGTCGGCAAGTATAGGGACTTCGCCCTTCCTAAAGAACCCTTTGCACAAAATTTAACCAGCTGTGGATGAATCACGAACAATAGAAATTAAAAGAGAGAAATTTATTAAATCTTTGTTTTTATGTTTATTTCTACTGAGGCATGTTTCTGTGGATAAATCTCTACAGGCCTTTATTTACCTTATGTACAGAGATTCAAAAGTCTGTGGTTAGGTGCCAATGAGGCCCTTGGATAAGTGCTTTAAGCCTGTGGATTAAACGGGTGGTTATCCACAGAGGGGTTTTTACTCAGGTTTCAAGCCTGGTTATCAACTGGGCACAGGGGCGGTTATTCACAGGGCTTAATCCACAGAAAATACGGATCCCGATAAGTTTCAGGCAGGCAGATGCCTCCGAAAATCCTCGGTCAGGCAGGAAACAGTTCATTTGCATTTGTGAAACGGGTTGATGGAACGCCTATTGTGAGAAAGCGTCACGGCAGTTAATAATAGTTATTATCATTAACCTGCCTCGTCACCTCTCATGGCCCTTCCCTCGCATACCGTTGCAGTCCAACACATCTATGAGCAGCACCATTCGTGGTTGCACAGCTGGCTCAAGGGAAAGTTGCATAACGCCTGCGATGCAGCTGACGTGGCACACGATACGTTCGTGCGGATCCTGGGCGGCCGCAATGCGACGCAGATCCTCGAGCCCAGGGACTATCTGGCCACAGTTGCCCGGGGACTGGTGATTGACCGCTATCGTCGCCGCGCCATTGAGCAGGCCTATCTGCAAACCCTGGCAGACCGGCCCGAAGCGATCGCAATCAGTGAAGAAGACAAGGCCATCATCATTGAAACCCTCGTTGCTGTGGATAAAGCGTTGTGTGGGCTGGGGGAGCGGGCCAGGCGAATTTTCATGCTGTCCCAGGTCGAAGGCCTGACTTATCAACAGATCGCCGATCAGTTGCGTGTCTCGCTGACCACCGTCAAGAAACATATGGTTCGGGCCCTGACTGAATGCGCCTTGATCATGGCGGGCATGTAATGGCTGCCCCGGATCGCAAGACGTTCGAAGCCGCCGCCAGTTGGTACGTGCAATTTCAATCGCAGCCACCGACACCCGCGCAACAAAGTGCCTGGCAGCAATGGCTCAACGGCGATCCCTCCCATCAGGCGGCCTGGAACCAGATGGAGCAGTTGCAACGTGGCCTCGGTGCGCTACCCAAGGACTTCACCCGTCGTGCGCTCTCGGCCAGTCAACAACGGCGGCAAGTGCTCAAGCTGATGCTGATGCTCGGTGCCGCCGGGTACTTGGGGTGGAACGTTCAACAACACACATCCCTGGGCAACCTCTGGGCTGACTATCGGACCAAGGTCGGCGAACGACGGCGAATCGGGTTGGCCGACGGCACTCAAATTGACCTCAATACGAACACGGCTATCGACGTACTTTTCGATGGGCAGCAGCGACTGGTCCGTTTGCGTGAGGGGGAAGTACTTATCCACACCGGAAAGTCGGGCCGGCAAACACCGTTTTATGTTGAAACCCATGAGGGTCGTGTTCAAGCCTTGGGTACGCGGTTCACTGTTCGCCAACTGCAAGGGTCGACGCGGGTTGGTGTGCTGGAAGACCGGGTCAGCGTGCAACCCGTCGACCAGCCGGCCAATAGCCGAGTGCTCGGACCTGGTGAGAGTGTCGACTTCGGCACGCAAGACGTAGGCCCCAGCCATATCTATCGCGGGAACCAAGCCGCATGGGTCGACGGCCAACTGATCGTTCTGGATGCGCGACTGGGGGATGTCATCGACGAACTGGCGCGCTATCGGCCGGGCGTTATGCAGTGCGATGCCGCATCAGCGCGGCTGCGGGTGTCCGGCACTTTCCGTCTGGATTCCACCGACGCCGTATTGGCCAACCTGCAGGTCACGCTGCCGATCCACGTGAAGTATTTCACGCGCTATTGGGTCTCCGTAACGCTTACAGCTTGATACTGAAAAAATACTCTCAACGGGGGTTATCTTTTTTTTACCTGGCGCGGCCCTACAGGTAATCACGATGCTACCTTCAGGGCTTACTCACACATGCGCCTTCCTACAAAACTTCGCCAGCGTCTCTCCCATCACGGCATCACGTATGGCTTGCTGCTGGCCACGGCAGCGACTGCCAGCACCTTGCTATGCACTCGGGCCATTGCTGCCAGCCCAGTGCAACATTACGTGATCGCCTCCGGGCCACTCGACAATGCCTTGAGCCAATTCGCGTCGAAGGCCAATGTGATTCTGTCATTCTCGCCGCAGCAGACGGCGCGCCTGCAAAGTCCTGGGCTGGAGGGTGACTACTCGGTGGAGCAAGGGTTTGCGTTATTGCTGCAAAACTCGGGATTGCAGGCGGCGGTTCAAGGCCCCGGCAGCTACGCGCTGCAGCCGGCTGCGAGCGGGGAACAGCTCATGCTGGCCCCCACTACTGTCAGCACTTATCAACAGACTGGGTTCAATCAGGAAATTGCCGGGGACGTAGGTTACAAGGCGCAAAACAGCCGAATCGGTACCAAGACCAGCACACCATTGTCGGAAACCCCGCGCTCGGTGTCGGTGGTGACCGGTCAGCGCATCAAGGATCAAAAATCCCAGACACTCACCGAAGTGCTGGGCTATGTGCCGGGAATCTTTGCCCCTCCCTTCGCTGCGGGCGACGGGCTGGCCGGTGACTTGTTCTTCATTCGCGGTTTCAACGCTACGGATTATGGCTACGGCCTGCTGCGCGATGGCTTGCGAGTCCAAGGCAACCGGTATGACACCACCAGCGAACCTTATGGCCTGGAACGGGTGGAGATATTCCGTGGCCCTTCTTCCCTGCTCTACGGCGAAAACGCACCCGGTGGCCTGGTCAACCTGGTGAGTAAACACCCGACAGCTACACCACAAGGCGAAGTTCAGCTGACCTACGGTTCTAATAACCGGCGCCAGGTGGGTGTGGATATCTCCGGTCCCTTGGACGACAGCGGCAATATCCTTGGACGGGTGGTGATGCTCGGCAGGAAGTCCGACACCCAGACCGATCACGTTCCCGATGACCGTCTGTATATCGCACCGTCCCTGACCCTCAATTTCGACGACTACAACACCCTGACGCTGCTGGCCAACTACCAGAAAGACCACACCAATCTTGAACTTGGCCTACCTGCAGCAGGCACGTTACTGACCAACCCCAACGGAAAGCTCTCCAAGCACACCATGCTCGGTGACCCGGATTGGAACACCTTCGAACGGGAAACCTGGAGCACCGGCTACGAGTTCAGCCACAGCTTCAATGATGACTGGCAGTTTCGGCAGAACTCGCGCTACATGCAGTCGCGAATCACCCGCCATGAAACCTGGCCAGGCAACCTGAATAATGCGGGGTTCGGCACACAGCTGAACATGAATGCCTACGACCGCTACAACAAATCGATGGTCTACTCGCTGGATAACCAGTTGGAAGGCAAATTCCAGGTAGGCGGGCTGGAAAATACCGTGCTGTTCGGTGCCAGCTATGACCGTACCTCGTTCAGCCAGGATTGGAATGCCGGATTTGCAGGCACGATCAATGTGTATAACCCGGTGTACCTGAGGGACCCATTGACGCCTCTCACGGTGCAAAACACGTTGCTCGAACAGCAGATGAAAGGTGTTTATGCACAGCTTCAGAGCAAGTATGACCACTGGTTATTCTTGCTCGGCGGGCGGCAGGACTGGGTCGACAGTGATTTTCGCGACAAGGTGGCCAAGGCCGGCAACATCAGCTCTGAAGACCGCAAGTTCACCTATCAGGGCGGGATCATGTACCAGTTCGACAATGGCCTGACGCCATATGTCAGCTACTCGACCGCGTTCGTTCCGGTACAGCAGATCTCCAATGCCGGCACACCGCTGGACCCGATCACCAGCAGTCAATACGAAGTAGGCCTCAAGTACGAGCCGATCGGCTGGGACACGGCGATGACGTTGTCGGTCTATGACTTGCGCAAGCAGGACGACACGTACCTCGACGCCACGACCAATACCTACCGCCAGGTCGGCGAAAGCCGGGCCAAGGGTGTGGAAGTGGAGGTCAACAGCAACCTCACACCTAATTTGAACGTGACTGCGGCCTACACCTACACCGATGCTCGGATTACCAAGGATTCGGCAACGTCGCTCGTGGAAGGTCACCAGATGACCGGTGTTCCGCGTAATCAGGCTTCGGTCTGGGGCAAATACCGCTTTCTTGATGGCCAGCTCAAGGGCTTGTCCGTCGGCGGCGGCGTGCGCTACTTCGACAGCACTTTCGCTTACACCGCGCCTTCTCTATACGGGAAGCTGGATGCTGGAAGCGTGACGTTGGTGGATGCCGCCATTGGTTACCAGATTGACCAGCACTGGTCGGTAGACGTGAATGCGAAGAACCTGTTCGACAAGGAGTATGTGTCCGGCTGCAACGATGCGGGCCGCTGCTACTGGGGTGAAAGCCGGACGCTACTCGGAACTGTTTCCTACAACTGGTAACCAGCCAGCTGTGGATAACCGCCTATTTCCCGATACAGAAGCTTGAAAAGATCCGCCCCAACAAATCATCGGAGCTGAATGCGCCGGTGATCTCACCCAACAGCTGCTGCGCCTGGCGTAAATCCTCAGCCAGCAGCTCACCGGCTCCTGCCAGCGTCAGTTGCGCACGGCCATGCTCGAGGGCGGCGCTGGCATGCCGCAGTGCCTCCAGGTGCCTGCGACGAGCGCTGAAGCTGCTTTCCGAAGTCTGCTCGTAGCCCATGCACGCTTTCAGATGATCGCGCAGCAGTTCCAGCCCTTCTCCTGCAGCCTTGGCACTCAAGCTGATTGTCACGTGGCCATCTTCACTGACTTCCAGGGCAATTGCCTCGCCCGTCAGGTCAGCCTTGTTGCGAATCAGCGTGACCTTGGCCGGGTCCGGCCGTTGTTCGAGGAATTCCGGCCACAGTGCGAACGGGTCTGCAGCCTCTGGCGCGGTGGCGTCCACCACCAGCAACACGCGGTCAGCTTCCGTGATGGCCTTCAACGCGCGTTCCACCCCGATCTTTTCCACCTGGTCATCGGTGTCACGCAGTCCAGCGGTGTCCACCACATGCAGGGGCATGCCATCGATGTGGATATGTTCGCGCAGGATATCCCGCGTGGTGCCGGCGATCTCGGTGACGATCGCGGCCTCTCGCCCGGCCAGGGCATTGAGCAGGCTCGACTTGCCGGCGTTGGGACGGCCGGCAATCACCACGGTCATACCGTCACGCAGCAAGGCACCTTGCCCGGCTTCGCGCAGCACTGTGGATAACTCATCGCGAACCTTATCCAGCATCGCCAGGACATGGCCATCGGCAAGGAAGTCGATTTCTTCCTCCGGGAAATCAATCGCGGCCTCCACGTAGATGCGCAAGCTGATCAATTGCTCGGTGAGGTTATGCACACGCAGGGAAAACGCGCCCTGCAACGAGCGCAACGCATTGCGCGCAGCTTGTGCAGAGCTGGCTTCGATCAGGTCGGCAATCGCCTCGGCCTGGGCCAGGTCGAGTTTGTCGTTGAGGAACGCGCGTTCGCTGAATTCACCCGGACGTGCCAGGCGGCAACCCAACTGCAGGCAACGCTGCAGCAGCATGTCCAGAACGATCGGGCCGCCGTGGCCTTGCAGCTCCAGGACGTCTTCGCCGGTAAAGGAGTTCGGCCCCGGGAAATAAAGGGCGATACCTTCATCCAGCACTTCTTCATCAGCACCTAAAAACGGCCCGTAATGCGCATACCTCGGCTTCAGTTCCCGCCCGCTGATGGCCTGGGCCGCCACGCCGGCGAGCGGCCCGGAAATACGAACGATACCGACACCACCACGACCTTGAGCGGTGGCGACAGCGGCGATGGTTTCACGAGGAGCGCTCATGGCGGGTACCCGGATAAAAGTGACAGAAAGCAAAACGCCCCACTAGGGGGCGTCTTGAGTGGTGTTATCCACAGAGTAAATTACGCCTCGGCTTTTTTGGTAGCCGCTTCGATTTTACGTGTGATGTACCACTGTTGGGAGATCGACAGGCAGTTGTTGACCACCCAGTACAGCACCAGACCAGCCGGGAACCACAGGAAGAAGAAGGTGAAGATGATTGGCATCATTTTCATTACCTTGGCCTGCATCGGGTCCGGCGGAGTCGGGTTCAGACGCTGCTGGATGAACATGGTCGCGCCCATGATAATCGGCAGGATAAAGAACGGGTCTTTGATCGACAGGTCAGTTATCCACAGCATGAACGGCGCCTGGCGCATTTCCACGCTTTCCAGGAGCACCCAGTACAGCGACAGGAACACCGGCATCTGCACCAGAATCGGCAAGCATCCACCCAGCGGGTTGATCTTCTCTTTCTTGTACAGCTCCATCATGGCCTGGGACATTTTCTGCCGGTCATCGCCATGTTGTTCTTTCAGCGCAGCCAGTTTCGGGGCCACGGCACGCATACGCGCCATCGACTTGTAGCTGGCGGCCGACAGTGGGAAGAAGATCCCCTTGATCAGCATGGTCAGCAGGATAATCGAGAAGCCCCAGTTACCCACAATGCTGTGGATATGTTGCAGCAGCCAGAAAATCGGCTGGGCAATGAACCACAGAATGCCGTAATCCACAGTCAGTTCCAGACCTGGGGATAACTCTTTGAGGACTGCCTGGCTCTTCGGACCGGCGTACAACGTGGCGCTGGCTTCAGCCTTGGCACCCGGAGCGACGGTCAACGTCGGGCCAGTAAAGCCAATGATGTAGTTGCCTTGGCTGTCTTTGCGGGTTTGAACCAGGTTGGCATCACCTTTGTTCGGGATCCATGCGGTCACGAAGTAGTGTTGCAACCAGGCAACCCAGCCACCTTGAACGGTTTCTTTCAGCGCGCCCTTGTCGATATCTTTCATCGACACTTTTTTGTACGGCTCGCTACTTGTCCACAGGGCTGCGCCCAGGTAAGTCGCGGTGCCGGTGGCGGTGCTGGAAGAAGGATCGGCGCTGTTGTCACGCTTGAGCTGGGCAAACAGGTTGCCCGTCCACGGCTTCGCGCTTTCGTTGTCGATCAGGTAAGTGACTTTCAGATCGTACAAACCGCGGGTGAAGCTGAAACGCTTGATGTAGTTGACGCCGTCGTGACTGAATTTCAGGTCGACGTTCAACTGGTTCTGGCCATCGGCCAGTTGATAAGTCTTCTGTTCGGTCGAATAAACCGGACGACCGGTAGCACGAGCATCCGGACCGTCAGTACCGGTCAGGCCACTTTGCGCCAGATATACACGTTCGCCACCGTTATCGAACAGCTGGAACGGAACATCCGGATGGTCTTGGCGACGTGGATACAGCGGCAGCTTCAGCTGGGCGATATCACCACCCTGTGGGTCGATTGCCAGGTCCAGTACATCCGTTTTTACATGGATGAGGTCTTTATTGGTGACGACCGGGGTTTCTACCGGGGTACTGGTATCGGCATTCGCGCTGGGTACATCGGCACTGGCGGCAGCATTGTTACCCAGTGGCGTATCCGGAATAGCCGGCGCCGACTGATTGGTAGCAACATTCTGAGTCGGCAGGGCAGCTTGGCCATAATCCTGGTTCCACTTAAGAACCATAGAGTAGGACACGATTGCCAGGGCGACGATCAGGATCGTGCGTTTAATATCCATGATTACTCGGCCATCGAAGAAGAACGGGAGGTAGGGATAGGCGGAACCGGGTCATAACCACCGGGATTCCACGGATGACAGCGACCTAAACGACGAAAGGTCAGCCAGCCACCGCGCAGAAGGCCATGATTTTCTATGGCTTCCAACGCGTAGCAGGAACAACTGGGGTAGAAACGACAGTGGTTTGCCATCAGGGGACTAATGGCATAGCGGTAAAACTGGATCGGAACGAGGGCCAGTTTACGCATCAGTACTGTCTACCCCTACAGTTTCGGTGCTGACAGCTGGTGCTGGCTTGTTGGTACGAGCCAAACGTTTCCAGAGCTTGCCGAAATGCTGAATCAATTCGGGGTTTTCTACGTCCCCCAAGCCTTTGCGCGCGACGATAACAATATCCCAACCAACCAGAGTTTCCTGGTGGAGGCGAAACGATTCGCGCATCAGACGCTTGAGGCGATTGCGCTCAACGGAGAGCTTTACGCTCTTCTTGCCGATCACCAACCCGAGACGGGGGTGATCCAGATCGTTGTTACGCGCAAGGAGCAGGAGATTTTTCCCCGGAACCTTGCCGGTGGGGGAGTCAAAGACTGCCTTGAAATGCCGGGGGGTTAGCAGACGCTTTTCCCGACTGAAGTCCTGACTCACCACCAGTACCGGATTATCAAACTGCCAGACGCGCACGACCTTTGGCGCGGCGACGCGACAGGACAGCACGGCCGTTCTTGGTGGCCATGCGAGCACGGAAGCCGTGAGTACGGGCGCGTTTGATGGTGCTTGGTTGGAAAGTACGTTTCATGGCGTGTTACCTGGTTCGTCCACAACGGGCCGGAATGGCCCCCGTTTTAAGAGATCGGCGATTCTAGAGAAAGCAAGCCTCTAGGTCAATTTCCAACCAGCTTTTCCTTTAATTAGATATCTGGAGGCCTGCGGACCGAATCCGGGCGATTCGCCTTTCACGAGCAATGCCATAGATATAAAAATAAAGAAGGAAGTTATTTAAAGCTTTTCTGTAAAGCTTATAAAAGCTAGGCACCCCATCTTCTGTGGATAACTGCCTTTAGGCCATATTCTACGGGCTGTACAGAGAATGACAACACGGGGGAGAAACGGTGCTCTGCCTGTGCTGCGCTATCGGATAAGCTGTGTGTGGAATGGCTAGTTATCCACAGGCCAGTTACCCACAGACTTTCGACCCCACTTGTACAACGAGCTTAGGGGCGCTTATCCACAGAGCTTATGCACAGACCATTTGTCGCCTTTTTTACGGTTAAGGCATTGATTCTTGGCGCCCTGTGAGCAACCTACATGTGGATAAGTGGGCGGCTGGCCGCTACAATGGCGGCTGTTTTTGCCTCACCGGCTTTCAACTTAGGGGATATCCGTGTCAGTGGAACTTTGGCAGCAGTGCGTGGAGCTTTTGCGCGATGAGCTGCCTGCCCAGCAATTCAACACCTGGATCCGTCCGCTACAGGTCGAAGCCGAAGGCGACGAGTTGCGTGTCTACGCACCCAATCGTTTTGTTCTCGACTGGGTCAACGAGAAATACCTGAGCCGCGTTCTCGAATTACTCGATGAACATGGCAACGGGCTTGCTCCGGTGCTCTCCTTATTAATAGGCAGCAAACGTAGCTCGGCACCTCGTGCTGCGCCGAATGCACCGTTGGCAGCCAGTGCCTCCCAGGCTCAGGCCGCTGCGGCACCTGTTAATAACTCGCCAGCCCCGGTCGCCCAGACGCCTTCGAAATCCTCGTCGCAGAAAAACGCGCCTATAAATGAAGAGCCGTCCCGCGACAGCTTTGACCCAATGGCCGGCGCCAGCTCACAACAGGCCCCGGTTCGTGCCGAACAGCGCACCGTCCAGGTAGAGGGTGCGCTCAAGCACACCAGCTATCTGAACCGCACGTTCACCTTTGAGAACTTTGTCGAAGGTAAATCCAACCAGCTGGCCCGCGCGGCTGCCTGGCAGGTCGCCGACAATCCCAAGCACGGTTACAACCCGCTCTTCCTTTATGGTGGCGTTGGCTTGGGTAAAACTCACTTGATGCACGCCGTGGGTAACCACCTATTAAAGAAGAACCCGAATGCCAAGGTCGTGTACCTGCACTCGGAGCGCTTCGTGGCCGATATGGTCAAGGCGTTGCAGCTCAACGCCATCAACGAGTTCAAGCGGTTCTACCGTTCCGTTGATGCCTTGCTGATCGATGACATTCAATTCTTCGCCCGCAAGGAACGTTCCCAGGAAGAGTTTTTCCACACGTTCAACGCGTTGCTCGAAGGTGGCCAGCAGGTCATCCTGACCAGTGACCGTTATCCGAAGGAAATCGAAGGCCTGGAAGAGCGCCTGAAGTCGCGCTTCGGCTGGGGCCTGACCGTAGCGGTAGAACCGCCGGAGCTTGAAACCCGCGTCGCGATCCTGATGAAAAAGGCCGACCAGGCCAAAGTCGACCTGCCGCACGACGCCGCGTTCTTTATCGCCCAGCGCATTCGCTCCAACGTGCGTGAACTGGAAGGCGCACTCAAGCGGGTCATCGCTCACTCGCACTTCATGGGTCGTGACATCACCATCGAGCTGATTCGCGAATCCTTGAAAGACCTGCTGGCGTTGCAAGACAAGCTGGTGAGTGTGGATAACATCCAGCGCACCGTGGCCGAGTATTACAAGATCAAGATTTCCGACCTGCTGTCCAAGCGCCGTTCGCGCTCGGTAGCACGTCCCCGCCAGGTAGCGATGGCGCTCTCCAAAGAGCTGACCAACCACAGCCTGCCGGAAATTGGTGATGTGTTTGGCGGTCGCGACCACACCACGGTCTTGCACGCGTGCCGCAAGATCAACGAACTTAAGGAATCCGACGCGGATATTCGCGAGGACTACAAGAACCTGCTGCGTACACTGACTACTTGATGAACACCAGCGCAGCTTATTAAGGCAAGGGACTAGACCATGCATTTCACCATTCAACGCGAAGCCCTGTTGAAACCCCTGCAACTGGTCGCAGGCGTCGTCGAGCGCCGACAGACCTTGCCGGTGCTTTCCAACGTATTGCTGGTTGTCGAAGGCCAGCAATTGTCCTTGACCGGTACCGACCTGGAAGTCGAGCTGGTCGGTCGCGTCCAGCTCGAAGAGCCCGCCGAACCCGGCGAGATCACCGTGCCGGCGCGCAAGCTGATGGACATCTGCAAAAGCCTGCCCAACGACGCGCTGATCGACATCAAGGTTGATGAGCAAAAGCTGGTGGTCAAGGCCGGTCGCAGCCGTTTCACCCTGTCGACCTTGCCGGCCAACGACTTCCCGACCGTGGAAGAAGGCCCAGGCTCGCTGACCTGCAGCCTGGAACAAAGCCGACTGCGCCGCTTGATCGAGCGCACCAGCTTCGCCATGGCCCAGCAGGACGTGCGTTATTACCTTAACGGCATGCTGCTGGAAGTCTCCGAAGGCATCATCCGCGCCGTAGCCACCGACGGTCACCGTCTGGCCATGTGCTCGATGAAGGCCGATATCGGTCAGCCGGATCGCCACCAGGTGATCGTGCCGCGTAAAGGTATTCTGGAACTCGCGCGCCTGCTGACCGAGCCGGATGGCAATGTCAGTATCGTGCTGGGCCAGCACCACATCCGCGCGACCACTGGCGAGTTCACCTTCACTTCCAAGCTGGTTGACGGCAAGTTCCCGGATTACGAGCGCGTTCTGCCAAAAGGCGGCGACAAGCTGGTGATCGGTGATCGTCAGGCCCTGCGTGAAGCGTTCAGCCGTACCGCTATTCTTTCCAACGAGAAATACCGTGGTATCCGCCTGCAATTGGCCAACGGCCAACTGAAAATCCAGGCGAATAACCCTGAGCAGGAAGAAGCGGAAGAAGAAGTGGGCGTCGACTACAACGGCGGCAACCTGGAAATCGGCTTCAACGTCAGCTACCTGTTGGACGTGCTGGGCGTGATGACCACTGAACAGGTTCGCCTGATTCTGTCTGACTCCAACAGCAGCGCCCTGGTACAAGAATCCGACAACGATGACTCGGCTTACGTTGTCATGCCGATGCGCCTGTAATCATGTTCAGCAGAAGCTAGATGTCCCTCAGTCGCGTCTCGGTCACCGCGGTGCGCAATTTGCACCCGGTGACCTTCTCCCCCTCCCCCCGCATCAATATCCTCCACGGCGCCAACGGCAGTGGCAAAACCAGCGTGCTGGAAGCCATTCACCTGCTGGGGCTCGCTCGTTCCTTTCGCAGTGCCCGCTTGTTGCCGGTGATTCAGTACGAGCAACTGGCGTGCACAGTATTTGGCCAAGTCGAATTGGCCGAAGGCGGTCATAGCAGCCTGGGGATTTCTCGTGATCGTCAGGGGGAGTTTCAAATCCGCATCGATGGGCAGAATGCTCGTAGTGCTGCGCAGCTGGCAGAAATCCTGCCGCTGCAACTGATCAACCCGGACAGCTTCCGCTTGCTGGAAGGCGCGCCAAAAATCCGCAGGCAATTCCTCGATTGGGGAGTGTTCCACGTGGAACCGCGTTTCATGGCCACTTGGCAGCGCCTGCAGAAGGCCCTGCGGCAGCGGAACTCATGGCTGCGGCATGGTACACTTGACGCCGCTTCGCAAGCTGCTTGGGACCGGGAACTGTGCCTGGCCAGCGCTGAAATAGATGAATACCGCCGCGCCTATATCAAAGCCTTGAAACCAGTCTTTGAGCAGACCTTGAGCGAGTTACTTGAACTCGAGGGGCTGACGTTGAGCTACTACCGTGGTTGGGACAAAGACCGGGAACTGAGTGCAGTGCTCGCGACGTCCTTGCAACGGGATCAGCAAATTGGTCACACCCAGGCCGGACCACAACGGGCTGATTTGCGCCTTAGATTGGGCGCACATAATGCTGCGGATATCTTGTCCCGCGGTCAGCAAAAGTTGGTGGTCTGCGCTTTGCGTATCGCCCAGGGGCATCTGGTTAGCCAGGCCCGGCGCGGGCAATGTATTTATCTGGTGGATGACTTGCCGTCCGAACTGGACGAGCAGCACCGCCGCGCGTTATGCCGCTTGTTGGAAGACTTACGCTGCCAGGTGTTTATCACCTGTGTAGACCACGAATTATTGAGGGAAGGCTGGCAGACGGAAACGCCAGTCGCTTTGTTCCACGTGGAACAAGGCCGTATCACCCAGACCCACGACCATCGGGAGTGAAGGCATGAGCGAAGAAAATACGAATACGTACGACTCGACCAGCATTAAAGTGCTTAAAGGTTTGGATGCCGTACGCAAACGTCCCGGTATGTACATCGGTGATACCGATGATGGCAGCGGTCTGCACCACATGGTGTTCGAGGTGGTCGATAACTCGATCGACGAAGCTTTGGCCGGTCACTGCGACGACATCAGCATCATCATCCACCCGGACGAATCCATCACCGTACGCGACAACGGTCGCGGCATTCCGGTAGATGTGCATAAAGAAGAAGGCGTTTCGGCGGCAGAGGTCATCATGACCGTGCTCCACGCCGGCGGTAAGTTCGACGATAACTCCTATAAAGTATCCGGCGGTTTGCACGGTGTAGGTGTTTCGGTAGTAAACGCCCTTTCTGAAGAGCTGATCCTGACTGTACGTCGTAGCGGCAAGATCTGGGAACAGACTTACGTTCATGGTGTTCCACAGGAACCGATGAAAATCGTCGGTGACAGCGAAAGCACTGGTACGCAGATTCACTTCAAGCCTTCGGCTGAAACCTTCAAGAACATCCACTTCAGCTGGGACATTCTGGCCAAGCGGATTCGTGAACTGTCTTTCCTGAACTCCGGTGTGGGTATCGTCCTCAAGGACGAACGCAGCGGCAAGGAAGAGCTGTTCAAGTACGAAGGCGGCCTGCGTGCGTTCGTTGAATACCTGAACACCAACAAGACCGCGGTCAATCAGGTGTTCCACTTCAACATCCAGCGTGAAGACGGCATCGGCGTAGAAATCGCCCTGCAGTGGAACGACAGCTTCAACGAGAACCTGTTGTGCTTCACCAACAACATTCCTCAGCGCGATGGCGGTACTCACCTGGTGGGTTTCCGTTCTGCACTGACGCGTAACCTGAACACCTACATCGAAGCGGAAGGCTTGGCGAAGAAACACAAAGTCGCCACCACCGGTGACGATGCCCGCGAAGGCCTGACCGCCATTATCTCGGTCAAGGTTCCGGATCCGAAGTTCAGCTCCCAGACCAAAGACAAGCTGGTGTCCTCCGAAGTGAAGACAGCGGTCGAACAGGAAATGGGCAAGTACTTCTCCGACTTCCTGCTGGAAAACCCGAACGAAGCCAAGCTGGTTGTCGGCAAGATGATCGACGCAGCACGGGCTCGTGAAGCGGCGCGTAAAGCCCGTGAGATGACGCGTCGTAAAGGTGCGCTGGATATCGCCGGCCTGCCGGGCAAACTGGCTGACTGCCAGGAGAAAGACCCTGCCCTCTCCGAACTGTACCTGGTGGAAGGTGACTCTGCTGGCGGTTCCGCCAAGCAGGGTCGTAACCGTCGCACCCAGGCCATCCTGCCGTTGAAGGGTAAGATCCTCAACGTCGAGAAGGCGCGTTTCGACAAGATGATTTCCTCGCAGGAAGTCGGCACCTTGATCACCGCCCTGGGCTGTGGCATCGGCCGCGATGAGTACAACATCGACAAGCTGCGCTATCACAACATCATCATCATGACCGATGCTGACGTTGACGGTTCGCACATCCGCACCCTGCTGCTGACGTTCTTCTTCCGTCAGTTGCCGGAGTTGATCGAGCGTGGCTACATCTACATCGCCCAGCCACCGTTGTACAAAGTGAAAAAAGGCAAGCAAGAGCAATACATCAAAGACGACGACGCCATGGAAGAGTACATGACGCAGTCGGCCCTGGAAGATGCGAGCCTGCACTTGAACGACGAAGCCCCGGGCATCTCCGGTGAAGCGTTGGAGCGCCTGGTAAACGACTTCCGCATGGTGATGAAGACCCTCAAGCGTTTGTCGCGCCTGTACCCTCAGGAGCTGACCGAGCACTTCATCTACCTGCCATCCGTCAGCCTGGAACAGTTGGGTGATCATGCTCACATGCAGGCTTGGTTGGCCCAGTACGAAGTCCGCCTGCGTACCGTTGAAAAATCCGGCCTGGTCTACAAAGCCAGCCTGCGTGAAGACCGTGAACGTAACGTCTGGCTGCCAGAGGTCGAACTGATCTCCCACGGCCTGTCGAACTACGTCACCTTCAACCGCGACTTCTTCGGCAGCAACGACTACAAGACGGTTGTTACCCTCGGCGCGCAACTGAGCACCCTGCTGGACGACGGTGCTTACATTCAGCGTGGCGAGCGCAAGAAAGCGGTCAAAGAGTTCAAGGAAGCCCTGGACTGGTTGATGGCGGAAAGCACCAAGCGCCACACCATTCAGCGATACAAAGGTCTGGGCGAAATGAACCCGGATCAGCTGTGGGAAACCACCATGGACCCAGCCCAGCGTCGCATGCTGCGCGTGACCATCGAAGACGCCATTGGCGCGGACCAGATCTTCAACACCCTGATGGGTGATGCGGTCGAGCCTCGTCGTGACTTCATCGAGAGCAATGCCCTGGCGGTTTCCAACCTGGACTTCTGATCAGGTTGCAGCAAAAAAAAGGCCAACGCTTAGCGTTGGCCTTTTTTATGGGCAGGATATGAGCATTTTATAAATGCTCCACGTGGAACATCTCAGTCCTCGGAAGCCGCCGTCACACTCTCCAACCGATATCCGTACCCATAGATCGTCAGCAACTGCCAACCCCGATCCGCCGTCAGCCCGAGCTTATTCCGCAGCCGATAAATATGCGTATCCAGCGGCCGCGACGACACCATCTCCTCATGGGTCCAGAACCGTTCATACAGGTACTCTCGAGACAGCGGCCGCGCCAGGTTCTCAAACAGGCACCGCGCCAGGCGGTATTCGCGCTCCGTCAGGCTGATGGGTTTTCCCGCCCTGCTCACCGTGAGTTCAGCATCATCAAAGGTCAGGTCATTGAAGGTATGCACCTCACTGGCTGCAGACTTCTGCAACCCGTGGCGACGCAGAACGGCATTCACCCGAGCCTTAAGCTCATTGGGACGAAACGGCTTGCTGACGTAATCATCGGCACCACTGTTCAGCGCCTGGACGATATCGCTCTCGGCATCGCGGCTGGTAAGCATGATGGCGGCTGGCGGCGCTTCCATGTGCTCGCGGGTCCAGCGCAGCAATGCCAGGCCACTGAGGTCGGGCAGTTGCCAGTCAAGGATCAGCAAGTCGAAGGTCTCGCGGCGCAGTTGTCGCAGCAGGTCTTCTCCACGCTCGAAGCAGTGCAGGGTCCATGGCTGATCCGCAGCGCTGGGGATTTGTCGCAGTGTCTGTTCCACCCGCCGCAGTTCAGCAGGTTCGTCATCCAATATTGCGACACGCATGGCAGGGTCCTTTCTTATTGAAGAATGCGGGCATCGAATCTGAACAATTATGGCCAGATTCTCAGGCCCTCTGAATCTCTCGGTACGCTGATATCAAATGGCCGCAAGCCATTGGAAATCGTCAACACCCAAGCTGGGAAGATACCGGCTCGAGACCTTCAGGAAAAGGATCAATGGCAATCTGGTTTTATGCTGTTTCGAGACGTATGGCCGTTCTGGGGAAGGTTGATGTATGGGGAAGACTGGTATTGGTGGTGATGGTTGCTACGCTGGGCACGGAAACGGTCGGGGCCAATAAGCCGGCGATACCTATGCCGTTCGAGGAACGGCAGACTTTGAGTGAGCCCGGCAATGGCATGGGCTTCGCCCGTTCACCGTTTCAGCAACTCAGCGAACAGCAGCAGACCCAACGTTGGGTATTTTAAGTACCCGCAAATCTGAACAAATGTTGCGAATCGGTCCGATGCACCTATGTTGTAGGTAAATTCGCTCTCGCTGGATGACACACGGATTGGAGCGACGGAAGTGCTCCGACACAGGGACGTGTCATCTTCTGCAATGGATCTCACGCTCCCAGATATTTCGGCTATCGACTGGATACCTCATCGAGTATCGTAGACGGTACTCAAGGTCTTCCCGCTGCAAGACGCTGCCTGAAAGTGCTTTCTGATGACCCATTAGAACTAGAATCTTGATGAGCGCCATGACCTTTTTCCCTTGCCGATTCCGCTCTGCCGCTTCTACGCTGTTGAGTTCGGGCCTGATCGTTACGCTTGGCGTAGTGAGTCTTCCGGCCTTGGCACGCCCTGCCCCTCCCCGTGCACCCTATATCGACGACAACCGGATGTGCCGCGCGCAACCGCTTCCGGCAGTGGTGCAGCACCTCACGGGCGAAGCCTGGAAACTGGATGCCAAGGGTGTGTCCACGGCCCTGGAAGAAGGCATGTTCATTGATGAACAAGAAAGCGTAAAAACCTCATCGGGCGCATTTGTCAGCCTGTTGCTGGGGGACGGCTCGCGGATTGTCTTGCCCTCCAGCTCCCAGGTCCGATTGCATCTGGTCGAGGAGCAATCCATTCCCCAGGTGATTCTTGAAGAAGGTCAGGTCGAGGCTTACGTGATCAAGCGTGCCAGCGACTATGACCGTTTCCAGATCATGACCCCGGTGGGCGTTCTGGGGGTACGCGGCACGCATTTCCGTGTGCGTAACGATGGCGAACAATCGCTGGTGGAAGTACTCAACGGGCAAGTGGCGGTCAATCGTGATGACGCTCCACCGAGCCCGCGCCCTATCAAGAAGAAGCCCATTACCGGTCCAGTCTCTGGTGAAGTAAAGGTTGGTGCGCGGCAGGGCCTCGCGTTCAAGAAACAAGGCGAACTCAAACCCGTGGAACTGCTTGATGCGCCACGGTTGGTCGGCCAGGACGGCCAAAAGGGCGATGCGCCTGTCTGGACCCTGTTCCTGCGGCCATTGGCCGGGGCCCAACGCTACCGGGCCCAGGTCGCGACCGATAAGGAGTTTCTGAACATCAAGCAGGAAAATTTCTCCGACAAGCCGCAAATGCGCTTCACTGGGCTGAAAGCATCGTTCTATCACGTTCGCTTGTCGGCATATGATGAACACGGGCTTGAGGGAGAAACCGGGGTTTATGACATTTTCTATTACCCACCCGCGAACCGCGTTCAGTAGTGCCCTGGACGCGAGCCGGTGAGGCTGTGGCACAGGGCTGAAAAGCGCCAACCGACTCAGGCTCAGCGGCTGTTCAATGGCCTGGTGCGCGAATGGCTGTGGGTCAGCCTGTTGCTATTACCCATCACGGCCTTCCTGTCCCTGAGCCCTGGCCTGGCCCTCAATAACCTGCTGTATGACAGCCTCCGCCGGCTGGCGCCTTTATCGGTGGATCCACGCATCCTGCTGGTAACGATCGACGACCGAAGTCTGAAGGAACTTGGCCAATGGCCGTGGTCCCGACGTGTGCATGCCGACCTGCTTGATCGGCTGAGCGCCGCCAAGCCTGCCGGCATCCTGTTTGACGTGATCTTCAGCGAGCCCGCCCGGGAGCCAGCCAATGACCTGCGCCTGGCCGAGGCTATGTGCAACGCTGGCAACGTCCTGTTGCCTTTGATTCGTGAAGGCTCGCCACGCTACGGCCAGCCTGTGGCGCAAATCCTGCCTGTGTTGCCCTTGCGTGATTGCGCCCGTAGCGTCGGCCATATCAACGTGGAAGCGGACAGCGACGGCATCGTTCGAAGCCTGTATTTGCGTGAAGGTCCACCCGGTAATTTGACACCGCAGTTAGCCTGGCTGGCGTTTGAACTGAGCGGCCAGCCATCCGGAATGCCGGGCGCACCTGGTCCGTCGGAAAGCTCCAGCTGGCAGCGGGAAAATGCCATTCGAATTCCTTTTATTGCCAGTCATGCCGGCTTTCCCAGCGTGCCGTATATCAGTGCCTTGCGCGGGGAGGTGCCATCCGAGTTGCTGCGCGACCGCTTGATCCTGATTGGCGCTACGGCACCGGGCATGGGCGACCGTTATGTCACGCCGCTTTCGGCCAGTGTCGGCACCACCCCGGGCGTGGAGATCCAGGCAAATATTCTCAATGGCTTGCTGCAAGGGCGCAGTATTGTCGATCTGCCCGTGTGGATGGCGACGCTACTGGCCACCGCGATGGTCGCGGTGCTGTTGGGCCTTCTGCTGTTTCGCCCGCGTTATGCACTGTGGCTGACCCTCGGTTGCATGGGGGCTGCGCTTCTGGGTTCATGGGGCCTGTTGCGCCTGGGCCATTGGTGGTCGCCGGCAGCAAGTCTGATTGGCATGCTGCTCAGCTACCTGATCTGGAACTGGCGGCGCCTGAGCGTGATCCTGGCCTACTTCGGCTGGGAACTGGCACGCCTGGACAACGAACCCAAAGTGCTCCCGGAGCGCCGTCGAGCGCCCGCCAGCCAGGGTGATGTATTGCAGGGACGAATCTTCGCCCTCGAACAAGCGGTCAGCCGTACCCGGGACACTCGTCGCTTCATGGCCGATGGGCTGGAATGTTTGCCTGTAGCAACCTTGATTACCGACCCCAAGGGCAACGTCCTGCTGGCCAATCGAATTGCCCGCGATGTGTTCGGCAATGAACTGGTGGCCGAAAACCTCTTGGATCAGCTCGCCGCATTAGGTTATCCACCGCTGCAGGACGGTGTTCGCCCTGCCCTGTCGACGCTGGAGATTGTCGAGTTCCGCGACACCCTTGACCGCAGCCTGCGCCTCGACCTGGCTCCGCTGCTGCCCGCAGACGGTGACGTGGCCCTTGGCTGGCTGCTGAGCCTCACAGACCTGAGCATTGAGCGTGATGCCCAGCAGCAACGGGAGACCCTGCTGCGCTTTCTGTCCCATGACTTGCGTGCGCCGCATTCGGCGATCCTGGCCCTGTTGGATGTTCAGGACACCGCCGCGCCGATATTTGCGCAGATCGAACAACAAGTCCGCCGTGCCCTGAACCTGACCGAATCATTCGTGCAGTTGGCGAAAGCCGAATCCGATGGCTACCAATTCCAGCCCAGCCTGTTCGCCATGTTGGTGCTCGACGCATTTGATCAAGTCGCAGTGCACGCCCAGTTGAAAGGCATTCGCCTGGTCCATCACCTGGATGAAGACGGCGAAGAAATGGTCTGGGCGGATCAATCGCTGCTGACCCGCGCCTTATTCAACCTGTTGGAAAATGCGGTGAAATACAGCCCATCGGGCACCACCGTTACGTTAAGCCTGACCCGCCATGAAGACGCGTTGGAGTGCCGCATCAGCGACCAGGGGCGAGGAATCTCCCCGCAGGATTTGCCCGAACTCTTCGCTCAATACCGGCGCTTCGCCTCGGCTCAGGGCAGTGAAGGATTGGGGTTGGGGCTGACCATGGTCAAGGCCGTCGTGGATCGTCACGGTGGGAGAATTCGCTGCGAAAGCGAGGTGGGTAAAGGTACGACCTTCATCCTTCAGCTGCCATTGTGGCGAGACTGAATCGCGGCTTTTCACCTGTGCATAAAAAACCGGTCTCAAGGACCGGTTTTTTAATGCGGGAAAAACTTATGCACCTTTTCCGCTGTTTTATGAACTTGGGAAATATGTAAGTAAATCAGCAGCCTATAAGCCAAAAAGCGCAATTCGCCAACAAACCGTACACAGGTTATCCACAGAAACTCAAATCACCGGCGTGTCGACCACAACCGGCTCCGGCGGCAACGAACCCATGGCCCTTTGTTGCGCTTCATTCCATGCCTGGGCACGGTCGTTCAGCGCTGCAATGGCACGTGGGCCTTCGCCCTCGGCATACATGGGCTCGCCAATGATTACAGTGATGGTGCCTTGACGCTTGGCCCAGCCGGTCTTTGGCCAGAACTTGCCGGCGTTGTGGGCAATCGGCAGCACCGGCAGCCCGGCGTTCACCGCCAGGGCAGTACCGCCACGTGAGAACTTGCCCACAGTGCCGTAGGGCACGCGCGTACCTTCAGGGAAGATCAGCACCCAAACCCCATCCTTCAACAGCTCATCGCCCTTCTTGGCCACATGCTTGAGTGCGGCCTTGGGGTTGTCGCGGTCGATGGCGATCGGTCGCAGCATGGCCATGGCCCAGCCGAAGAATGGCACGTACAGCAGCTCACGCTTGAGCACTTGGCTCAGGGGCGAGAAATACGCAGACAGGAAAAAGGTTTCCCAGGTGCTCTGGTGGTTCGACAGAATCACACAAGGCTGGTCCGGGACGTTTTCGGCGCCCTTGATCTCGAAACGAATGTTCAGGAACACCTTGGTCAACCACAGCGCGCAGTTGCACCAAAAGACGTTGATGAAACGATAGCGCGCCTTGAACGGCAGGAAAGGCGCGATAAAAAAGCTCAGGGTGCACCAGAGAAAAGAGCTGGTGCCCAACAGCAGGTAAAAGAAGAAGGTTCTGATGGCCTGCAAAATCGACATGGCGGCATTTACCGTTGCGGGACAACGCCCGCCTGTTAAAAGCGCGCTCCCGAACAGTCCTTGGTCAGGAAGTCAGAAGGGCTGCTAGTTGTTGATAAGTTCTGCGGCAACCGCCGCCAGATCGTCAAAAATCAAAGTACCTACCGGCAGGGTTTTAGCCTGGGTCTTTTCGCCTTTCCCGGTTTTTACCAAAACTGGCTGAGAGTCGACGGCTTTGGCGGCTTCCAGGTCACCGAGGCTGTCCCCGACAAACCATAGCCCAGCCAACGGCACGTTGTAATGTTCAGCAATAGTTTTAAGCATACCCGGTTTGGGCTTGCGGCAATCGCAGCCTTCATCCGGGCCGTGCGGGCAATACACCACCAGCCCTACTTCACCGCCCTGCTCGGCCACCAGCGTGCGCAGGCGCGCGTGCATGGCGTCGAGGGTGGCGATGTCGTAGTAGCCGCGGGCGATGCCGGACTGGTTGGTGGCGATGGCCACTGTCCAGCCCGCTTTGCTCAACTGCGCGATGGCCTCGATCGAGCCGGGCAGTGGAATCCATTCCGCCACCGATTTGATGTAAGCGTCGGAGTCGTAATTGATCACTCCGTCCCGATCGAGAATCAGCAGTTTCAACATGGTCAGCTCAGTACGGAAATGTCAGCGATATTGATGAACAGGCCGCGCAGGCGCGCCAGCATGGCGTAGCGGTTTTTCCGCACGCCCGCGTCTTCGGCATTGATCATCACCGCTTCGAAGAACGCATCCACCGGCTCACGCAAGGTGGCCAGGCGCGCCAAGGCTTCGGCGTAGTTGCGTTCGGCGATCAGCGGCTTCACTGCGTTTTCCGCCTTGGCGATGGCCGAGTTCAGCGAGAACTCCTTGGCATCGGCAAACAGGCCCGGGTCGACTTCGGCATTGCCGAGGTTGTCGGCCTTGCTCAGCAGGTTCGACACACGCTTGTTCACGGCGGCCAGGGCACCGGCTTCCGGCAGCTTGCGGAAGGCCTGTACGGCCTGCACACGCTGGTCGAAGTCCAGCGCCGAACCTGGTTGCAGGGCACGTACCGACAGGTACACCGAAACGTCCACGCCTTCGTCTTCGTAACGCGCACGCAGACGGTCGAACACGAACTCCAGCACTTGCTCGGCCAGGCCGGCTTGCTTGACCTTGGCACCGAACTGGCCAACCGCAAACACCACGGCCTGGGTCAGGTCGAGGTCGAGCTTCTTGTCGATCAGGATGCGCAGCACGCCCAGGGCCGCACGGCGCAGCGCATACGGGTCTTTGCTGCCGGTAGGCAACATGCCGATACCGAAGATACCGACGAGGGTATCCAGCTTGTCAGCGATGGCCACGGCCGCACCGGTGAGGGTGGTCGGCAGCTCGGCGCCAGCACCGCGCGGCATGTACTGCTCGTTCAGCGCGAGGGCGACGTCTTGCGGCTCGCCATCATTCAGAGCGTAGTAGTAACCGGCAACACCTTGCATCTCCGGGAACTCGCCGACCATCTCGGTGGCCAGGTCGCACTTGGACAGCAGGCCGGCACGCGCAGCCCAGGCAGCATCGCCACCAATGCGTGGCGCGATGTAGGCCGCCAGCTTGGAAACCCGTACGGCCTTGTCGTATACGCTGCCGAGTTTTTCCTGGAACACCACGTTCTGCAGGCGCAGGTTGAAGTCTTCGAGCTTCTGCTTCTTGTCTTGCTTGAAGAAGAACTCGGCGTCAGTCAGGCGCGGGCGAACGACTTTTTCGTTACCGGCGATGATCTGCTGCGGGTCCTTGCTTTCGATGTTGGCCACGGTGATGAAGCGCGGCAGCAGCTTGCCGTCGACGTCCAGCAGGCAGAAATACTTCTGGTTGTCCTGCATGGTGGTGATCAGCGCTTCCTGCGGCACGTCGAGGAAACGTTCCTCGAACGAGCACACCAGCGGCACTGGCCATTCAACCAAAGCGGTCACTTCGTCCAGCAGGCTTGGCGGCACGATGGCGGTGCCTTCCTGCAGGCGGGCCAGCTCTTCGGTACGCTTGCTGATCAGCTCGCGGCGCTCATTGGCATCCGCCAGCACATAGGCTGCACGCAGGTCGTTGAGGTAGTTGGCGGGCGCGGTGATGCGCACGGCTTCAGGACGGTGGAAGCGGTGGCCACGTGAATCACGGCCGGCCTTCTGGGCGAGGATGGTGCAGTCGATGACCTGGTCACCGAGCAGCATCACCAGCCATTGGGTCGGGCGCACGAACTCTTCCTTGCGGGCACCCCAGCGCATGCGCTTGGGAATCGGCAGGTCGTTCAGCGAGTCTTCAACGATGGTCGGCAACAGGCTGGCGGTCGGCTTGCCGGTGATGACCTGGCTGAAACGCAGCTTCGGGCCACTCTGGTCGATTTCGCTCAGCTCGACGCCACACTTCTTGGCAAAACCAAGGGCGGCTTGAGTCGGGTTGCCTTCAGCATCGAAGGCGGCCTGGCGTGGCGGGCCGTCGAGGTTGATGCTGCGGTCCGGCTGCTGGGTTTCCAGTGCGGTGAGCAACACAGCCAGTCGGCGCGGCGCGGCGTAGACCTTTTTTGCGGCGAACTTCAGGCCAGCGGTTTGCAGGCCTTTTTCGATACCGGCCAGGAATGCGTCGGCCAGGGTATTCAGTGCCTTGGGTGGCAGCTCTTCGGTGCCCAGTTCAACCAGGAAATCTTGAGCACTCATTGTGCAGCCTCCAGCTTAGCCAACACTTCATCACGCAGGTCCGGGGTGGCCATCGGGAAGCCCAGCTTGGCGCGAGCCAACAGGTAGGCTTGGGCGACGGAACGCGCCAGGGTGCGTACACGCAGGATGTATTGCTGGCGCGCAGTTACCGAGATGGCACGACGGGCGTCCAGCAGGTTGAAGGTGTGGGATGCCTTCAGAACCATTTCATAGCTTGGCAACGGCAGCGGCTGATCCAGTTCGATCAGGCGCTTGGCTTCGCTTTCATAGAAGTCGAACAGTTCGAACAGCTTCTCGACGTTCGCGTGTTCGAAGTTGTAGGTCGACTGCTCCACTTCGTTCTGGTGGAACACGTCGCCGTAGGTCACCTTGCCGAACGGGCCGTCAGCCCACACCAGGTCGTAGACCGAGTCCACGCCTTGCAGGTACATGGCCAGGCGCTCGAGACCGTAGGTGATCTCGCCGGTCACCGGGTAGCACTCGATGCCGCCGGCTTGCTGGAAGTAAGTGAACTGTGTCACTTCCATGCCGTTGAGCCAGACTTCCCAGCCCAGGCCCCAGGCGCCCAGGGTTGGCGATTCCCAGTTGTCTTCGACGAAACGGATGTCGTGGACCAGCGGGTCCAGGCCGACATGTTTCAACGAGCCCAGGTACAGCTCCTGGAAGTTGTCCGGGTTTGGCTTCAGAACCACCTGGAACTGGTAGTAGTGCTGCAGGCGGTTCGGGTTTTCGCCGTAGCGGCCGTCAGTCGGGCGACGACTGGGCTGCACATAAGCGGCGTTCCAGGTTTCCGGGCCGATGGCCCGCAGGAAGGTAGCGGTGTGGAAAGTGCCGGCGCCTACTTCCATATCGTAGGGCTGAAGTACCACACAACCTTGCTCGGCCCAGTATTGCTGGAGGGCGAGGATCAAGTCTTGGAAGGTACGCACGGCTGGCGTAGGCTGGCTCACGAAATTCACCTGTTACTTGGGCTGCGATTTAAAGAGCGGGAGTATACCCGATTCGGCCGCGCCACCATCCCCTGGAGCCTTATGCCACGCTGCTTTTGGTGTTCTGAAGATCCGCTGTACATGGCTTATCACGATCAGGAGTGGGGAACGCCGCTGCGCGATGCGCAGGGACTGTTCGAGTTGCTTTTGCTCGAAGGGTTCCAGGCGGGCCTGTCCTGGATCACCGTTTTACGCAAACGCGAGCATTATCGAAAGGTCTTGTTCGGCTTTGATGCGCAGCGTCTGGCCCAACTGAGCGATGCCGAGATCGAAGCGCTGATGCTCGATCCGGGCATCGTGCGTAACCGCCTGAAACTCAATGCCACCCGGCGCAATGCCGCCGCCTGGCTGGCGCTGCAGGACCCCGTGGAGTTTCTGTGGTCGTTTGTGGGCGGCGTGCCCAAGGTCAATCATTTCAAGGACCGCAGCCAGGTCCCGGCCATTACGCCGGAGGCTGAGGCCATGAGCAAAGCCTTGAAAAAAGCCGGCTTCACGTTCGTCGGGCCGACCATCTGCTACGCGTTCATGCAGGCCTCGGGCATGGTCATGGACCACACTCAGGACTGCGACCGTTACGCGGACCTCGCCAACGCCGGTTAGAATGGCGGCTTTGCGCACCACACACGATCAGGAGTGACCTGTGGAAAAGTTTAAAGGCGCCTTGCTGGTAGGCGCTCTTCGGTTGTTTGCCCTGCTGCCCTGGCGCGCGGTGCAAGCGGTCGGTTCGGCAATTGGCTGGATCATGTGGAAAACCCCCAACCGTTCCCGCGAGACGGTGCGGATCAACCTGTCCAAATGCTTCCCGGACATGGATCCGGCCGAGCGCGAGCGTCTCGTTGGACGCAGCCTGATGGACATCGGCAAGTCCCTGACCGAAAGCGCCTGCGCCTGGATCTGGCCGGCCCAGCGTTCCATCGACCTGGTGCGCGAGGTCGAAGGCCTGGACGTGCTGCACGAAGCCCTGGCCTCGGGCAAAGGCGTGGTCGGCATCACCAGCCACCTGGGCAACTGGGAAGTGTTGAACCACTTCTATTGCAGCCAGTGCAAACCGATCATTTTCTACCGCCCGCCGAAGCTCAAGGCGGTGGATGACTTGCTGCGCAAACAGCGGGTGCAACTGGGTAACCGCGTGGCGGCGTCCACCAAGGAAGGCATCCTCAGTGTCATCAAGGAAGTGCGCAAAGGCGGCCAGGTGGGGATTCCTGCGGATCCGGAGCCGGCGGAATCGGCCGGGATCTTCGTGCCGTTCTTCGCCACCCAGGCGCTGACCAGCAAGTTCGTGCCGAACATGCTGGCGGGGCACAAGGCGATCGGGGTGTTCCTGCATGCCCTGCGGCTGCCGGATGGCTCGGGCTACAAAGTGATCCTGGAAGCGGCGCCGGAAGACATGTACAGCACCGACACCGCCACTTCGTGTGCGGCGATGAGCAAGGTGGTGGAGCGCTATGTGGGGGCTTACCCGAGCCAGTACATGTGGAGCATGAAACGCTTCAAGAAACGCCCGCCGGGTGAGGCGCGGTGGTATTGATGTACGGCTGACTCAAGGTTGGCACAAAACAAAATGTGGGAGCGGGCTTGCTCGCGAAGGCGGTGTATCAGACACAAATTCGGTGACTGACACGACGCCTTCGCGAGCAAGCCCGCTCCCACATTGGGTTCTGCTTAAGCTTGGCGGTCGAGTTTCTTCAGGAATACGGTCATTTCCTTTTCGGCCTGCTTGTCGCCATGTGCCAGGGCCGCTTCAATACCCTTCTCCCAAGCTAACCGCGCTGCAGCGTTATCACCCTGCCCCAGTTGCGCCTTGCCCAACAGCTTCCACGCCGCCGAATACTTCGGATCGAACTCGACGCATTTCTGCAAATGCTCGGCCGCCTTGGCGTTGTCCTTCAGATCAAGATAACCCTTGCCCAAACCAAACCGCAGCAGTGAGTTATCCACACCCTTGGCGAGCATTTTTTCCAGGGATTCGAGCATGTCGGTCACTCCGTTTGATCAGAAAAAGCTCAGGCCCACGTGGAACAGCTTCTCCACATCGCGGATATGTTTTTTATCCACAAGGAACAGAATCACGTGGTCGCCCGTGGCGATCACCGTGTCGTCGTGGGCGATGATCACTTCTTCATCGCGAATGATTGCGCCGATGGTGGTGCCCGGCGGCAGGCCGATATCGCGGATCGCCTTGCCAATCACCTTGCTCGATTTTGAATCACCGTGGGCAATCGCCTCGATGGCTTCCGCCGCACCCCGGCGCAACGAGTGCACACTGACGATATCGCCGCGCCGCACGTGGGCCAGCAAGGTGCCGATGGTCGCCAGTTGCGGGCTGATGGCGATGTCGATATCGCCGCCCTGGATCAGGTCGACGTAGGCCGGGTTGTTGATGATGGTCATCACCTTCTTCGCCCCCAGCCGCTTGGCCAGCAACGACGACATGATGTTGGCTTCGTCATCGTTGGTCAGGGCCAGGAAGATATCGGCGTCGGCGATGTTTTCTTCCAGCAGCAGATCACGATCCGAGGCGCTGCCCTGCAGGACCACGGTGCTGTCGAGGGTGTCGGACAAATACCGGCAGCGTGCCGGATTCATCTCGATGATCTTCACCTGGTAGCGGCTTTCGATGGCCTCGGCCAAGCGCTCACCGATCTGCCCGCCGCCGGCGATGACGATGCGTTTATAGGTCTCATCCAGACGGCGCATTTCGCTCATCACCGCGCGAATGTTCGCTTTGGCGGCGATGAAAAACACCTCGTCGTCAGCCTCGATCACCGTATCGCCCTGGGGCAGGATCGGCCGGTCGCGACGGAAGATCGCCGCCACCCGCGTCTCGACGTTGGGCATGTGCTCGCGCAGTTGGCGCAGTTGCTGGCCCACCAACGGCCCGCCGTAGTAGGCCTTGACCGCCACCAGCTGTGCCTTGCCTTCGGCGAAGTCGATCACCTGCAAGGCGCCCGGGTGTTCGATCAGGCGCTTGATGTAATGGGTCACCACCTGTTCCGGGCTGATCAGCACATCGACCGGGATCGCGTCGTTGTCGAACAGTCCGGCGCGGGTCAGGTACGCGGCCTCACGCACTCGGGCGATCTTGGTCGGAGTGTGAAACAGGGTGTGGGCGACCTGGCAGGCGACCATGTTGGTTTCGTCACTGTTGGTGACCGCCACCAGCATGTCGGCATCGTCGGCACCGGCCTGGCGCAGCACTGTAGGAAACGAGGCGCGGCCTTGTACGGTACGGATGTCCAAACGGTCGCCCAAATCCCGCAGGCGCTCCGCGTCGGTGTCGACCACGGTGATATCGTTGGCTTCGCTGGCCAAATGCTCGGCCAGCGTACCGCCAACCTGCCCTGCGCCGAGGATGATGATTTTCATCCGGTCACTCCCTTAAAACCATTCAGCCGCGAGCGGCGGCAATCTTGATCAGCTTGGCGTAATAGAACCCGTCGTGGCCGCCTTCCTGGGCCAGCAACTGGCGGCCATGAGGCTGCTTGATCCCGGCCTGGATGTCGAGGTCCAGTTCCCGTGCGCCGCTGGTGCGAGCAAGGAAGGCTTCGATGACTTCAGTGTTTTCGGTAGGCAGCGTCGAGCAGGTGGCGTACAGCAGGATGCCGCCTACTTCGAGGGTCGGCCACAACGCGTCCAGCAACTCGCCTTGCAGCACGGCCAGGGCGGCGATGTCGTCGGGTTGGCGGGTCAGTTTGATATCCGGGTGACGGCGGATCACGCCGGTGGCGGAACACGGGGCGTCCAGCAGGATGCGCTGGAAGGGCTTGCCGTCCCACCAGGTGGCGGTGTCGCGGCCGTCGGCGGCGATCAGCTCGGCGCTGAGGCCCAGGCGGGCGAGGTTTTCCCGCACACGCACCAGGCGCTTGGCTTCCAGGTCGACGGCGACGACACCGGCCAGGTCCGCTTGCACTTCCATGATGTGGCAGGTCTTGCCGCCAGGGGCGCAACAGGCGTCCAGTACGCGTTGGCCCGGGGCCAGGTCCAGCAGGTCGGCGGCCAGTTGAGCGGCTTCGTCCTGCACGCTGATCCAGCCTTCGGCGAACCCGGGCAGGTTACGTACATCGCCCGGTTCTGTAAGAACGATGCCGTCCTGGCTGTAGACGCAGGCCGTGGCCGCTACACCGGCTTCGCCAAGCAACGTGAGATAAGCGTCGCGGGTGTGATGACGGCGATTGACCCGCAGGATCATCGGCGGGTGCGCGTTGTTGGCCGCGCAGATGGCTTCCCACTGCTCGGGCCAGAACGCCTTCAGGGATTTTTGCAGCCAGCGCGGGTGGGCGGTGCGCACCACCGGGTCATGTTCCAGCTCGGCCAGCAGCGCTTCGCTTTCGCGCTGGGCGCGGCGCAGCACGGCGTTGAGCAGGGCCTTGGCCCAAGGCTTTTTCAGCTTGTCGGCGCAACCGACGGTTTCGCCGATTGCCGCGTGGGCCGGCACGCGGGTGTAGAGCAGTTGATACAGGCCCACCAGCAGCAGCGCCTCGACATCGGCGTCCGCCGCCTTGAACGGCTTTTGCAGCAGCTTGGCCGCCAGCGCCGATAAACGTGGCTGCCAGCGGGCGGTACCGAAGGCCAGGTCCTGGGTAAAGCCGCGATCGCGGTCTTCGACTTTATCCAGTTGGGTCGGCAACGAACTATTGAGGGAAGCCTTGCCGTTGAGCACGGCGGCCAGGGCCTTGGCGGCGGCCAGACGTGGGTTCATTGCGCGTCCACCGCTTGGCCGAGGACGATGCCAACGGCAAATTTCTCACGGCGGCTGTTGAACAAATCGCTGAAGTTCAGTGCCTTGCCGCCGGGCAATTGCAGACGGGTCAGACACAGCGCCTGTTCACCGCATGCTACCAACAGGCCGTCCTTGCTGGCGCCGATGATCTCGCCGGGGGCGCCCTTGCCTTCGGCCAGGGTAGCGGCCAGTACTTTCAAGGCCTCGCCATTGAGCGTGCTGTGGCAGATCGGCCACGGGTTGAAGGCACGCACCAGACGCTCCAGCTCAACGGCCGGGCGGCTCCAGTCGATGCGGGCTTCATCCTTGTTCAATTTGTGGGCGTAGGTGGCGAGGCTGTCGTCCTGAACTTCACCTTGCAGAGTGCCGGCAGCCAGGCCTGCGATGGCCTGGACGACAGCCGGCGGGCCCATTTCGGCGAGGCGATCATGCAGGCTGCCGCCGGTGTCTTGCCCGGTGATCGGGGTGGTGACTTTCAGCAGCATCGGCCCGGTGTCCAGGCCTGCTTCCATGCGCATCACGGTCACCCCGCTTTGCGCATCACCGGCTTCGACGGCACGCTGGATCGGTGCCGCGCCACGCCAGCGAGGCAGCAGCGAGGCGTGGCTGTTGATGCAGCCCCGGCGCGGGATATCCAGCACAGCCTGGGGCAGGATCAAGCCGTAGGCCACCACCACCAGCAGGTCTGGCTTCAGCGCAGCCAGTTCGGCCTGGGCATCGGCGTTGCGCAGGGTCGGCGGCTGCAGCACCACAATGTTGTTTTCCAGTGCCAGCTGCTTGACCGGGCTGGGCATCAGTTTTTGCCCACGACCGGCCGGGCGATCGGGCTGGGTGTAGACCGCCACGATTTCATAAGGGCTGGCGAGCAGGGCCTTGAGGTGTTCGGCGGCGAATTCGGGGGTGCCGGCAAAAACGATGCGCAGTGGCTCGGTCATGGGAAACGTCTCACAAAAGAAAAAGGCTTGCCGGAGCAAGCCTTTGAAAGAAGGGAATCAAGCTTGCTGGCGATGCTTCTTTTCCAGCTTCTTCTTGATCCGGTCGCGTTTAAGCGTGGACAGGTAATCGACAAACAGCTTGCCGTTGAGGTGGTCGCACTCGTGTTGGATGCACACCGCCAGCAGGCCTTCGGCAATCATCTCGAACGGCTTGCCGTCACGGTCCAGGGCCTTGATCTTGACGCGCTGGGGACGGTCGACGTTCTCGTAGAAGTCGGGCACCGACAGGCAGCCTTCCTGGTACTGGCCCATCTCGTCGGTCAGGGTTTCGAACTCAGGGTTGATAAACACCAGGGGCTCGCTGCGGTCTTCGGACAGGTCCATGACCACGACGCGCTGATGCACGTCGACCTGGGTCGCGGCGAGGCCGATACCCGGGGCTTCATACATTGTTTCAAACATGTCATCGACCAACTGACGAACCTTGGCGTCCACTACGGCCACTGGCTTGGCGATGGTGCGCAGGCGTGAGTCCGGAAATTCGAGGATGTTCAAAATAGCCATAAGCGTAATTGCTGCACATGTGAGGTAAAGGCAAGTCGGCGCCGGGGATGGACCCTTGATGTGCCGGGATAAGTGCCGTGGGAAAACGTCCGAAAGCCGCGAAGGCCAAGGCGTTTCACGCGAATGCACATAATAAAGGAGATTCACCCCATGAGGAAATCGCTACTCGTCTTGCTGCTGTGGGCCCAGGCCGTTATTGCCCAGGTTCCCGAGAGCTATCCACAGGCCGGCCAACCGTTGCCGCTTCATACGCAGCAGGCCATCCAGCGCTTTTTAATGCACAACCGCATTCTCGATACCCCCCAGGAACTGGAGCACGCTCCCTATATTGTTGCAGCAGATGCCGGACGAGTATTGGGCGCCGATGGCGAGCGTATTTATGCGCGAGGTGCCCTGGACCCTACCGCCGAAAGCTACGGGATCTTCCGTCGCGGTAAGGCCTATACCGACCCGCAAAGCCAGGAATTGCTGGGTATCAACGTCGACGACATTGGCACCGCACGTTTTGTGACGGCGGGCGATGTCAGCACGTTGGGTGTGCAGCGCGTCACCCAGGAAGTGCGGCCCGGCGACCGATTGCTCAGCCAGCAAGCGCCCACCGACCTGGCCAGCCTGGTGATTCAGATGCCTGCTCGCGCCACTGCCGGGCACATCATCGACGTGCCACGGGGCGTGACGCAGATCGGCGTGCTGGACGCGGTGACGCTGAACAAGGGCCGTCGTGACGGCCTGATGGAAGGCCATTTGCTGGCCGTGGTGAAAACCGGGGAAACCGTTCGGGACCGAGTGACCGGTGCTCCGGTGAAGATGCCCGACGAGCCGGCCGGGACGCTATTGGTGTTCCGCACCTACGAAAAGCTCAGCTACGGCCTGGTGCTCAGCGCGTCGCGTTCGCTGGCGGTAATGGACCGTTTTGAGGCGCCTGAACGAAGACAATAATTAGGTTGCTAAATAAGTTACCAACAGAGTTATCCACAGCTTGTTCCGATCAAGGACGATCAAATGTTACCGACGAAAGACCGTGAAATTTCCCCGGCAGAACTGGAAGCCCGACTACGCTTGCACAGGCTGCCGGAACTGGGTCCCAAGGGCTTTAAAAAACTTATCGAGGCCTTTGGTTCTGCGTCAAAAGCCATCAGCGCACCGGCCAGTGCCTGGCGCTCCCTGGGGCTCAAGGTGGCCAGCGCCGATGCCCGGCGTTGCGAGGAAGTACGTGATGGTGCCAGTGCGGCATTGGCCTGGTTGGAGCGTCCGGCCCAGCATTTGCTGATGTGGGACCAACCCGACTACCCGGCATTGCTTGCAGAATTGGATGACGCACCCCCGCTATTATTCGTCGCCGGCAACCCGGCGATTCTGGAGAAACCGCAGCTGGCGATGGTCGGCAGCCGTCGCGCCTCCAGGCCAGGAATGGATACCGCCGCCGCGTTTTCCCGCAGCCTGGCGCGTGCCGGTTTTGTCATCACCAGTGGCCTTGCCCTGGGTATCGACGGTGCTGCTCACCAGGCGGCTTTGGATGTTGGTGGACATACAATCGGCGTGCTGGGCACCGGGCTCGAAAATTTTTATCCACAGCGCCATCGACGCTTGGCCGAGGCGATGATTGCCCAAGGCAGCGCCGTGGTTTCCGAGTTTCCGTTGGACGCCGCGCCCCAGGCCGGCAACTTCCCGCGCCGCAACCGTATTATCAGTGGCCTGTCGCTTGGGGTACTGGTGGTGGAGGCCAGCATGGCCAGCGGTTCGCTGATCACCGCTCGGCTGGCGGCGGAGCAAGGGCGCGAGGTATACGCCATCCCCGGCTCCATCCATCACCCCGGGGCCAAAGGCTGCCATCAACTGATCCGCGATGGCGCGGTGCTGGTGGAAACCATCGAGCACATTCTCGAAAACCTGCGTGGCTGGCAGGCCCTCTCCCGCCCGGCGCCGATTGCGGTCAATCATCCGCTGGTGGCGCTGTTGCACGCGGCGCCCCACACCGGTGAAGCCCTGGCGATTGCCAGTGGCAGGGCCTTGTCCGAGGTGCTGGCCAGCCTGACGGAGCTGGAACTGGAAGGCCGGGTGATCTGCGAAAGCGGGCGCTGGCTTGCGCGCGGCTAGGTTTTGTAACGAAGATCGGTAAACTGCGCAGAGCTTTAGTCCGGAGAGTGAGTAATGGTCAACAGGTGGCGTGTGCGAGAAGCCGCACGAGAAATTCGCGCAGGCGCAGTGATTGCCTATCCAACCGAGGCGGTCTGGGGCCTGGGCTGTGACCCTTGGAACGAAGAAGCGGTGGATCGGTTGCTGGCGATCAAGGGCCGGTCTGTGGATAAGGGGCTGATCCTGATTGCCGACAATATCCGTCAGTTCGATTTTCTCTTCGAAGACTTTCCCGATGAGTGGATGGACCGCATGGCCAGTACCTGGCCTGGCCCGAATACGTGGCTGGTGCCCCATCAGGACTTGCTGCCCGAGTGGATTACCGGGGTGCATGACACGGTGGCGTTGCGGGTGACTGATCATCCGCAAGTGCGGGATCTGTGCTCGCTGGTCGGGCCACTGATTTCCACCTCGGCCAACCCGCAGGGCCGCCCGGCGGCGCGCACGCGGATTCGTGTGGAGCAGTACTTCCGCGGGCAGGTGGATCTGGTATTGGGGGGGAATCTGGGGGGGCGCAAGAACCCGAGTCTGATTCGGGATCTGGCGACGGGTGAGGTTGTGCGGCCTTCCTGAGACCGAGTCGCCTGCATTCGCGAGCAAGCCCGCTCCCACATTTGACCGAGTCCAACTTTTGGAACGCGGTCAAATGTGGGAGCGGGCTTGCTCGCGAAGAGGCCTTCAAATCCGCTGAAAATCCAACGCCTTATGGCAACAGAATGGTCGACCCAGTCGTCCGCCGCGCCGACAACTCAATTTGCGCCTTCGCCGCATCCCCCAACGAAAACCGTTGGTTAATATCAATCTGCAGCTTCCCGCTGATGATCATCGAAAACAGATCATCCGCCATCGCCTGCAGGTTTTCCGGGTTGTTGGCATAGGTCGCCAATGTCGGCCGGGTCACATACAGCGAGCCCTTGGCCGCCAGAATCCCCAGGTTGACCCCATCCACCGCCCCCGAAGCATTACCGAAACTCACCACCAGCCCGCGTGGCGCGACGCTGTCCAAGGATGTGAGCCAGGTGTCCTTGCCTACGCCGTCGTACACCACTGGGCACTTCTTGCCGTCAGTCAGTTCCAGCACGCGTTGTGCGACATTTTCCTTGCTGTAGTCGATGGTTTCCCAGGCGCCGAGGGATTTGGCCAGCGCCGCTTTTTCCGGCGAACTCACGGTACCGATCAGCTTCACGCCCAAGGCCTTGGCCCATTGGCAAGCCAGGGAGCCGACGCCACCGGCAGCGGCGTGGAACAGAATGGTTTCGCCGCCCTTCAACTCATAGGTCTGGCGCAACAGGTACTGCACCGTCAGGCCCTTGAGCATCGCGCCGGCGGCCTGTTCGAAGCTGATGTCGTCCGGCAGGTGCACCAGGTTGGCAGCCGGCAACACATGCAATTCGCTGTAGGCGCCCAGCGGGCCGCTGCCGTAGGCCACGCGATCGCCGACCTTGAATTGAGTGACTTCGCTGCCCACCGCATCAACCACGCCAGCACCTTCTGCGCCCAGGCCCGACGGCAAGGCCGGTGGTGCATACAGACCGCTGCGGAAATAGGTGTCGATGAAGTTCAGGCCAATGGCCTTGTTCTGCACGCGAACCTGCTGCGGGCCGGGTTCTGCCGGGGTGTAGTCCACATACTCAAGCACTTCGGGGCCGCCATGGGCACGGAACTGGATACGTTTGGCCATCTGCACTCTCCTTAAGTCATTTCGCGTAGCCCCCTATCGGACTCCTAAGCTTGATCTTCGTCAACTGTGGCAGCAGTGGGTGCAGTGGTATCCTGTGCGCCCATTTGCCGCCGATGCCCAATGGCCTCGTGTAGCGTTGCCCGATTCAAGGTGATGTCATGACTACCCGCACCGAGGCTGTCAAAGCCTACCTGCTTGACCTGCAAGACCGCATTTGCAGCGCCCTGGAAACCTTCGAGACGGACACTCGCTTCATCGAAGACGCCTGGACCCGGCCTGCCGGCGGCGGCGGTCGCACCCGTGTGATCGAAAACGGTTCGGTAATCGAGAAAGGCGGCGTTAACTTTTCCCACGTGTTTGGCAGCGGCCTCCCACCGTCCGCCAGTGCCCATCGCCCGGAATTGGCCGGTCGCGGTTTTGAGGCCCTCGGCGTGTCGCTGGTGATCCACCCGCACAACCCGCATGTGCCGACTTCCCACGCCAATGTGCGTTTTTTCATCGCTGAAAAAGAAGGCGAAGAGCCGGTGTGGTGGTTTGGCGGCGGCTTCGACCTGACGCCCTACTACGGCAACGAAGAAGACTGCATCCACTGGCACCGCGTCGCCGAACAGGCCTGCGCGCCGTTTGGCCCGGACGTTTATTCACGCTACAAGGCCTGGTGCGACACCTACTTCCACATCAAGCACCGCAACGAACCGCGTGGCATCGGCGGTTTGTTCTTCGATGATTTGAACGAGTGGGACTTCGACACCAGCTTCGCCTTCATGCGCGCCATCGGCGACGCCTACATCGACGCCTACCTGCCGATCGTCCAGCGCCGCAAGGCCATGGCCTATACCGAGCAGCAGCGCGAATTCCAGGAATTCCGCCGTGGCCGCTACGTCGAGTTCAACCTGGTCTACGACCGTGGCACTTTGTTTGGCCTGCAATCGGGCGGGCGTACCGAGTCGATCCTGATGTCGCTGCCACCGCAAGTGCGCTGGAGCTATGACTGGAAAGCCGCCCCCGACAGCGAAGAAGCGCGCCTAACCGACTACTTCCTGCAAGACCGCGACTGGCTGGGTGTGCTGCCCAAGGCGGCGGTCTGATGGATCGTTATGTCGTCTTCGGCAACCCCATCGGCCACAGCAAGTCGCCGCTGATTCACCGTCTGTTCGCCGAACAGACCGGCGAGCAACTGGACTACAGCACCTTGCTCGCGCCGTTGGAGGATTTCACCGGCTGTGCAAAAGCATTTTTCGCACAAGGCCGTGGCGCCAACGTCACCGTACCGTTCAAGGAAGAGGCCTATCGCCTGGCCAATACCCTGACCGAACGCGCCCAACGGGCCGGCGCGGTGAATACCCTGAGCAAGCTCGGCGATGGCAGCCTGTTGGGAGACAACACCGACGGCGCCGGCCTGGTGCGGGATTTGACGGTGAATGCCGGGTTCAGCCTGCAAGGCAAACGCATCCTGCTGCTGGGCGCCGGTGGTGCGGTGCGCGGCGCGTTGGAGCCATTGCTGGCTGAGCAGCCGGCTTCGCTGATCATTGCCAATCGCACCGTGGAAAAAGCCGAATTGCTCGCCGAGCTGTTCGACGATCTCGGCCCGGTGTCCGCCAGCGGTTTCGACTGGCTGCGTGAACCGGTGGATCTGATCATCAATGCCACGTCCGCCAGCCTGTCAGGCGATGTACCGCCGATTGCCGGCAGCCTGATCGAACCCGGAAAGACTTTTTGCTACGACATGATGTACGGCAAAGAGCCTACGGCTTTCTGCCGCTGGGCCGGTGAGCAGGGCGCGGCGGTGGCAATGGATGGCCTGGGGATGCTGGTGGAACAGGCCGCGGAAGCGTTCTTCCTGTGGCGCGGCGTTCGACCGGACTCCGCGCCGGTGCTGGCTGAATTGCGTAGCCAACTGGCCTGACGCAATCCAAATGTGGGAGCGGGCTTGCTCGCGAATGCGGTGGATCAGTCGATACATACGGCGACTGTCACACCGCATTCGCGAGCAAGCCCGCTCCCACAGTTTTAACCGCATTCAGTCTTCGAAATGGATGGGGCATTGGTCGGCCCCTTCCAGTTTCTTCAGCTCTTCCACCACCTGCGGCCGGGCCTTGCGCAACGCCAGGCTGCGCCCCACTCCATTCAATCGGCGCGCTTCCTGGTGCAGCATCTCCACCCCGGAATAGTCGATGAAGTTGATCTGCTGCGCCTCGATCACCACCCGCTGGCCGTGCAGGCTTTGCAGCCGCACCTGCAGGTAATGGCTGGCGCCGAAAAAGATCGACCCGCCGACCCGCAGCACATCGTCCTCTCCGTCACGCCATTGCTGGACCCGCGGCTGTGAGGTGCGCTTGAGGTAGAAAAACAGCGACGCCAGCACCCCGGCGTAAATGGCCGTTTGCAACTCCAGCAACAGCGTGGCGATGCAAGTCAGGCTCATCACCACGAACTCTGCGCGGCTGACCCGGAACAGCGCCCGAATACCGCGATGGTCGACCAACCCCCAGCAAATCAGCAGGATGCTGGCGGCCATGCTCGGGATCGGGATATGCGCGATCAATGCCGCACCGAACAGCGCGAACAACGCCACCCACAATGCGGAAAACACCCCCGCCAGCGGCGAACAGGCGCCTGCCTCATAACTCAGGCCCGACCGTGTGAAGGAACCTGCCGACAAGTACCCCGAGAAAAATCCGCCGACAATGTTGGATAAACCCTGGGCGCGCACTTCCTGATTTGCATCGAGCAATTGTTGGGAGCGCGCCGACAGTGAGCGCGCAATCGACAGGCTGGTCACCAGCCCCAGCATGCCCACCGCCACGGCACTCGGCAGCAGGCGCAGGACCATGTCCAGGTCCATCGGCAGCGGGCTGAACGGTGGCAGCTTGCCGACAAATGAACTGACCCGCGCCACCTCCCCGAACATCGTCGGCCACAGCCACGGGATGAGGCTGCCCAGGGCCAGCGCGATCAACAGGGTTGGCCAGCGCGGTACCCAGAGTTTCAGCAGCACCCCCACCAGCAAGGTGCCGAGCCCGAGCACCAGTGAAGGACGATTCCACTCCCCGGCATGGTTGATCAGCGCCAGCAGACTGTTGATCGCCGTGGCCTGGCTGGGCAGGTCCAGCCCCAGCAGGTTGGGCAGTTGGCCCAGGGCGATCACCACCGCAGCGCCGAGGGTGAAGCCGAGCACCACTGAATGCGAGACGAAATTCACCAGGGCGCCGAAGCGCAGCATGCCCAACAGCCATTGGAAGACGCCGGCCAGGAATGTCAGCAACAGGATGAGTGTGATGTAGTCCTGGGAGCCGGGCACGGCCAACGGGCTGACGCTGGCGTAGAGCACGATAGAGATGGCTGCCGTGGGGCCGCAGATCAGGTGCCAGGAAGAGCCCCACAAGCAGGCGATCAATACCGGGATGATCGCGGCGTACAGGCCATACTCCGGTGGGAGACCGGCGATCAGCGCGTAGGCAATGGACTGGGGTAATGCCAGGACTGCACCGCTCAGGCCGACGACCGCGTCCCTTCCGACGCTGGCGCGGGTTTGGCGCGGGAGCCAGCTGAGGAAGGGAAAGAGTGTATGGCGGTTGGGCCAGGGCATTGGAAACTCGGTTGAAGAGGTTTGAATCAGAGTATCAGGCTCATGATGATCGTTCCCACGCTCTGCGTGGGAATGCCGTCTTGGACGCTCTGCGTCCGCTCTTGAGTCTTGACGCGCAGCGTCACCGGATGCGTTCCCACGCAGAGCGTGGGAACGATCAGTGCATCAGAGTTTGGCTTTTACAGCGGCCAGTGCATCCTGGCCGTCCACGGTTTTAACCCCGTCCAGCCACTTGTCCAGCACCGCCGGGTTCGCCTTGATCCACGCCTTCGCCGCGTCCGCATTACTGAGCTTCTTGTTCACCACCTCAGCCATGATGGCGTTCTCCATCTCCTGGGTGAAACTCAGGTTGGTCAGCAATTTCCCCACATTCGGGCACGCCTGTGCATAGCCCTTGCGGGTCAACGTATACACGCTGCCGGTGTCACCAAAGTACTTCTCCCCACCCTTGAGGTAATGCATCTTCAACTGCACGTTCATCGGGTGCGGCGTCCAGCCGAGGAAGGTCACGAACTTCTGCTTTTTCACCGCCCGGGACACTTCGGCCAGCATCGCCTGTTCACTGGACTCGATCAGCTTCCACTGGCCCAGGTCAAAGTCGTTCTTCTTGATGATTTCCTGCAACGAGAGATTCGCCGGCGCACCCGAACCGATGCCGTAGATCTTCTTGTCGAACTTGTCGGCAAACTTGTTCAGGTCGGCAAAGTCATGCACCCCGGCGTCCCAGACATAGTCCGGCACGGCCAGGGTGAACTCGGTGCCGTCGAGGTTCTTCGCCAGTTGCACCACATCGCCATTGGCCACGAACTTGTCGTAGAAGCCTTGCTGCGCCGGCATCCAGTTACCCAGGAACACGTCCACCTGGCCGTCCTTGAGCCCGCCAAAGGTGATCGGCACCGCAAGGGTGTCGACCTTGGCCTTGTAGCCCATGCCGTTCAACAGGAAACCGGTAATGGCATTGGTGGCGGCGATATCGCTCCAGCCCGGATCGGCCATCTTCACGGTGTCGCAGCTGGTGTCCGCGTAGGCGCCGGCACTGCTCAATGCCAGCAGCGCAACGCTCAACACGGTGGATAACTTTTGCATGGCCTTCCCCTCAGTTTTATTGGTTTTGGCAGGGTTGTGGAAAACGTGCCTTGCGCTCCAGATCGTCGAGGTCGATGTGGTTGCGCATGTATTGCTGACTGGCGTCTACCAGTGGCTGGTGGTCCCAGCTCTTCAGCTTGCCCTGGGTCAGCGCCTCGAACACCAGGCGGCGACGGCGTTGGCTGGCGAGCACCTGCTGGTGGATCGCAGGGATGTCCCATTTGGCCCGCGCTTCATGCAAAAACGCCTCGAACAGTGGCCGGTGTTCCGGTGACTGGCTGAGGTCCTCCCGCTCGTGCGGGTCGTTGTGCACATCGAACAATAGGCAAGGATCGTCCTCGCTGTAGATGAACTTGTAGGCGCCACGGCGAATCATCATCAGCGGGCTGATGGTGCCCTCGGCCATGTACTCACCGAACACTTCGTCGTGCCCGCCCTGCCCTTGCAGGTGAGACACCAGCGAGCGGCCGTCCAGCGCCAGCCTCGGGTCCAGCTCGCCGCCGGCCAGTTCCACCAGGGTAGGCAGCAGGTCGGCGGTGGACACGGCGGCGGTCACCCGGCCGGCGGCAAACTGCCCCGGCGCGCTGATCAGCAGCGGCACCCGGGCGGCCATTTCAAACCAGTGCATTTTGTACCAGAGCCCGCGTTCGCCGAGCATGTCGCCGTGGTCGCCGGAGAAGATGATGATGGTGTCATCGGCCAGGCCCGTGTCTTCCAGGGTTTGCAGGAGCTTGCCGACGTTGCTGTCAATGTAGCTGCACGCGCCGAAGTAGGCGCGGCGTGCATCGCGGATCTTGTTCAGCGGCAGTGGCTTGTCCCACAGGTCATAGACCTTGAGCAGGCGCTGGGAGTGAGGGTCGAGGTCAGCCTGTGGCGGTGTTGCAGGCAGCGGGATGTCGTTGTCGTCGTACAGGTCCCAGAACGGTTTGGGAATGGTGTAAGGGTCGTGTGGGTGAGTCATCGACACGGTCAGGCAGAACGGCTGGTCGCCATCCTCGCGGATATGGTCGAACAGGTACTGCTGGGCCTTGAACACCACCTCTTCGTCGAAATCCAGCTGGTTGGTGCGCACGCACGGCCCGGCCTGCAGCACCGACGCCATGTTGTGGTACCAGGAGGGGCGCACGTCCGGCTCATCCCAGTTCACGGCCCAGCCATAGTCGGCCGGGTAGATGTCACTGGTCAGGCGTTCTTCATAGCCGTGGAGCTGGTCGGGGCCGCAAAAATGCATCTTGCCCGACAGCGCGGTGCGGTAGCCGAGGCGGCGCAGGTAGTGGGCATAGGTCGGCACGTCGGCGGGGAAATCGGCCGCGTTGTCGTAGGCGCCGATCTTGCTCGGCAACTGCCCACTCACCAGGGTAAAGCGCGATGGCGCACACAGCGGACTGTTGCAGTAAGCGGCGTCGAACACCACGCCCTCAGCGGCGAGGCGACTCAAGTTTGGCAGTTTGATAGGCGAAGGACCGTAGAACGGAAGCATCGGCGCGGCCATTTGATCGGCCATGATAAAAAGAATGTTCTTGCGCTTCATGGTTTCGCGGCATTCCATAGTCGATGTTTATGCGAATGAGCATGCAGGCCATGGAAATCGTGGTAAAGCCCATGAGAAGCAATGTCTAGGATAAGCCCAGCTTATGTATGAATCCCTCGGTCACCTGTCACTCGACCTGCTGCGTGCCTTTGAATCCGCAGCGCGCCAACGCAGCTTTACGGCAGCGGCGATGGAGTTGGGCACCACCCAGCCGGCCATCAGCCAGCAGATCAAGCGCCTGGAAGAACAGCTGAAGGTGCGCCTGTTTGATCGCATCTACCGTGGCATCGAGCTGACCGACGCGGGCGCCTTGTTATTTGAGCAGGTACAGGCCGGTTTGCAGAGCATCAACCAGGGCCTGAGCGCGATTGCCGAGCAGGACCAGCATGAAGTCCTGCAGGTGGCGACCGACTTTGCCTTCGCCGCGTATTGGCTGATGCCACGCCTGCATCGTTTCCATGAAGCCAACCCGCAGGTGGACGTGAGCCTGGTCACCAGCGAGCGTAACCACGCCACGTTGCGCAGCGATATCGATGTAGCGGTGCTGTTCGGTGACGGCCGCTTCAAACAGGGCGACAGCCTGTGGCTGTTCAACGAGGAAGTGTTCCCGGTGTGCAGCCCGCAGCTACTCCAGGACCGAGTCGCGCCACTGTCGGTGCAGAGCCTGCTGGAGTTCCCCTTGCTGCACCTGCGCCAGCAAAACAACAACCAGTGGTTCGACTGGAGCGGGGTGTTTCGCGAACTGGGCCTCACCACCGCGCCCACCCCGGGCCAACTGCGTTTCGACAATTACACGCTGTTGATCCAGGCCGCGATCGCGGGCCAGGGCGTGGCCATCGGCTGGCGTCACCTTGTGGATAACCTGCTGGAGCAAAAATGGCTGTGCCGGCCGATTGGCGACACGGTGATCTCGCGCTTCGGCTATTACGTGGTGCTGCCCCAGCGCAAACGCCGCAGCCAGTTGATCGAGCGTTTCGTCGACTGGCTGATGACCGAGCAGGCCAGCAGCGCACAATCGCTGACCGGTCTGGCCCTGCCGTCCATTGCGGTCTAGGATTTGCCGATCAATGAGCCCGGAGCCTGTCATGCAACGTATCAAGGGCTACCACGCCCACATCTATTTCGACGCCAACACCATCGACCAGGCGCGCAAACTCTGCGAAGACGGCGCGCAATTGTTTCCGCTGCGCATGGGCCGCGTGCATGAACGCCCGGTGGGCCCGCACCCGGACTGGAGCTGCCAGTTGGCGTTCGAGCCTGAATACATCGGCGTCGTATTGCCGTGGCTGGCCCTCAACCGCAACGGCCTGGTGGTGTTCCTGCACCCGACCACCGGTGATGACCTCAAGGACCACACCGAACACGCGATCTGGATGGGGGCGATGCGCACGCTGGATCTGTCAATATTTTAAGGCTTTAATTTCCCTATATATGGGACTGATATTTATATATTGAGACTTTGCCGGTCTTGGGTTTATATTCGCCTCATCCGCTCAGAACACTCAGGTGAAGCGATGCAGGCGCAATTGATCGCGCTCGATTGGGGAACCAGTTCCCTTCGTGCTTACAAGCTCGGCCCGGCAGGCGTCGTGATCGAACGGCGCACCTTGGCGTCGGGGATCATGCACCTGCCCACTGAAGCCCGGGAAATAGCCGGTGTTCGCTGCCGCAACGGGTTCGAGCTGGCATTCGACGCAGCCTGCGGTGACTGGCTCGACACCCAGCCCGACCTTCCCGTTATCGCTTGCGGCATGGTCGGCAGCGCCCAGGGCTGGAGCGAAGCGGCTTACCGCGACACCCCGGCCGACGTTTCTACCCTCGGCCAGGCGCTGCATGTGGTGCGCAGCCTGCGGGGCGCAGCGGTGCACATCGTGCCCGGCGTGATTCAACGCGGCGCGTTGCCCAATGTGATGCGCGGTGAAGAAACCCAGGTGCTCGGCGTGCTGCAAAGCCTGGCTGCCCATACCGGGCGCGACGTATTGATCGGCCTGCCGGGCAGCCATTCCAAGTGGGTGGAGGTGGTGGAAGGCTGCATCACTCACTTCGATACTTTCATGACCGGCGAGTTGTTCGCCGTGCTCAGTCAACACAGCATTCTGGGGCGCACCCAGCGCCCTTCCGAACAGTTCCAGGTGGCCGCTTTTGATCGCGGTGTTCAGGTTGCGCTGTCGGCAGACGGCCAAACGGGGCTGTTGTCGAACTTGTTCAGCGCACGCTCCCTGGGATTGACCGGCGAGCTGGCGCCTGACGAGCAACCGGACTATCTGTCCGGGCTGTTGATCGGCCACGAACTGACCGGCCTGCGCACTCGCAAGCCCAGCCAGCAGCGCGACATCGTCCTGGTCGGCACACCCCAACTCTGCACCCGCTACCAGCGTGCACTCCAACTCTGTGGCTTCCCCCACGTGACCCTGGCGCAGGAGGCTACCGAGCGTGGCCTTTGGCAGCTGGCCATGGCGGCGGGGCTGCTGCCTGCAACCTGACGAGAGGCCCGACATGCTCAAGCAAGCACTGACACACAACGGTTTGATCGCGATCCTGCGCGGCCTGCGACCGGAGGAGGCGCTGGCGATCGGCGAGGTGTTGTACACGGCGGGCTTCAGGGTGATCGAAGTGCCGCTGAACTCGCCGGATCCTTATTCCAGCATCCGCATCCTGCGGGACAGCCTGCCCGCCGATTGTTTGATCGGCGCCGGCACCGTGCTGACCCCGGAACAGGTCGATCAAGTCAAAGCCGCCGGCGGCCAGGTGATCGTCATGCCCCATAGCGATGCCAAGGTGCTGCGGTCCGCCAAGGCCGCGGGCCTGTATCTGTCGCCGGGTGTGGCCACGCCCACCGAAGCGTTTGCCGCGCTGGCCGAAGGTGCCGACGTGCTGAAGCTGTTCCCGGCCGAGCAAATGGGCCCGGCGGTGGTCAAGGCCTGGCTCGCGGTACTGCCCGCGGGCACGGTGTTACTGCCGGTGGGCGGCATCACTCCGGACAACATGCAGGTATTTTTCGACGCGGGCGTCAAGGGCTTCGGCCTGGGCTCCGGGTTATTCAAGCCGGGCATGAGCGTCGCCCAAGTGGCGAGCAACGCCCAGGCCTACGTCGCCGCCTGGCATGCCTTGGGCTGATCAGCGTTCTCCATCTACAAGAGAGATAAGAAGATGAAAATCACCAAACTGACCACCTTCATCGTCCCGCCGCGCTGGTGCTTCCTCAAGGTTGAAACCGACCAGGGCGTGACTGGTTGGGGCGAGCCCGTTGTCGAGGGCCGCGCCCATACCGTGGCTGCCGCCGTCGAGGAATTGTCCGACTACTTGATCGGCAAGGACCCACGCAATATCGAAGACATCTGGACCGTGCTCTATCGCGGCGGTTTCTACCGTGGCGGCGCGATCCATATGAGCGCCCTCGCCGGTATCGACCAGGCGCTGTGGGACATCAAGGGCAAGGCCCTCGGCGTGTCGGTCAGCGACCTGCTGGGTGGCCAGGTGCGCGACAAGATCCGCGTGTATTCGTGGATCGGTGGCGACCGCCCGGCCGACACTGCCCGCGCCGCCAAGGAAGCCGTGGCCCGTGGTTTTACCGCGGTGAAAATGAACGGCACCGAAGAGCTGCAATTTCTCGACAGCTTCGAAAAAGTCGACCAGGCCCTGGCCAACGTCGCCGCCGTGCGGGATGCGGTCGGTCCGAACGTCGGCATCGGCGTCGACTTCCATGGCCGGGTGCACAAACCCATGGCCAAGGTGCTGATGAAGGAACTCGACCCCTACAAACTGATGTTTATCGAAGAGCCGGTGCTCAGCGAAAACTACGAAGCGCTGAAAGAGCTGGCGCCGCTCACCAGCACCCCGATTGCCCTCGGCGAGCGCCTGTTCTCGCGCTGGGACTTCAAGCGCGTGCTCAGCGAAGGCTACGTCGACATCATCCAGCCGGATGCTTCCCACGCCGGCGGTATCACCGAAACCCGCAAGATTGCCAACATGGCCGAAGCCTACGACGTGGCCCTCGCCCTGCACTGCCCGCTCGGCCCGATTGCCCTGGCAGCGTGCCTGCAGCTGGATGCGGTTTGCTACAACGCGTTCATCCAGGAACAGAGCCTGGGCATTCACTACAACGAGAGCAATGACCTGCTGGATTACGTGCGCGATCCGGGTGTTTTCGACTACGACCAGGGCTTTGTGAAAATCCCCAACGGGCCAGGCCTGGGCATCGAGATCAACGAGGAATACGTGATCGAACGCGCGGCCATCGGGCATCGCTGGCGCAATCCGATCTGGCGGCATGCCGATGGCAGCTTCGCGGAGTGGTAAACACCGCGAATTTGAGGTGAAAACCCGGTCAATGTGGGAGCGGGCTTGCTCGCGAAGGCGGAGTGTCAGTCAACACCTCCGCTGCTGGTAGACCGCTTTCGCGAGCAAGCCCGCTCCCACATTTGATTCGGTTTCTTCAGTAAGACCTGTCCTCAATAACCATAAGAAGAGGCAACCCCCATGCAATCCGAGTCCTTCACCGGGCAGGCTTCTTTAGTCACGCCCAGCCGAAAGCGTTTCTTCATCATGGTGCTGCTGTTCATCACCGTGGTGATCAACTACCTGGACCGCAGCAACCTGTCGATTGCCGCTCCGGCCCTGACCAGCGAGCTGGGGATCGACCCGGTGCATGTCGGGCTGATCTTCTCCGCGTTCGGCTGGACCTACGCGGCCATGCAGATTCCCGGCGGCTGGCTGGTGGACCGGGTGCCGCCGCGCATTCTCTACAGCGTCGCCCTGCTGCTGTGGTCGGTGGCCACGGTGATGCTCGGTTTCGCCGCCAGCTTCATCGCGCTGTTCGTGTTGCGCATGGCGGTCGGTGCCCTGGAAGCCCCGGCTTACCCGATCAACAGCCGCGTGGTGACCACCTGGTTCCCTGAGCGTGAGCGGGCCACGGCGATTGGTGTTTATACCTCCGGGCAGTTTGTCGGGCTGGCGTTTCTCACGCCGGTGTTGGCCTGGCTGCAACACACCTTTGGCTGGCACATGGTGTTTGTCGCCACCGGCGGCGTGGGCATTGTGTGGGCGTTGATCTGGTACGCGGTGTACCGCGAGCCACGGGATTTCAAAGGCGCGAATGCGGCGGAAATCGAGCTGATCCGCGAAGGCGGCGGGTTGGTGGACATCCAGGCGCAGGCGGCCAAGGCGCCGTTCAGCTGGGTCGACCTCGGCATCGTGTTGAGCAAGCGCAAACTGTGGGGGATCTACCTGGGGCAGTTCTGCCTGAATTCCACGTTGTGGTTTTTCCTGACGTGGTTTCCGACCTACCTGGTGAAATATCGCGGCATGGACTTCATCAAGTCCGGCCTGCTGGCGTCGCTGCCGTTTCTGGCGGCGTTTGTCGGGGTGCTGTGTTCGGGGCTGTTTTCCGATTGGCTGATTCGCCGGGGAGCGTCCGTGGGGTTTGCGCGCAAGTTGCCGATCATTGGCGGGCTGTTGATTTCCACGGCGATCATCGGCGCCAACTTTGTTGATTCCACGGCGTGGGTGATTGCGTTTCTGGCGGTGGCGTTTTTCGGCAATGGCCTGGCGTCGATCACCTGGTCGCTGGTGTCGACCCTGGCGCCGGCAAGGCTGCTGGGGCTGACCGGAGGGGTGTTCAACTTCATCGGCAATCTGTCGGCGATTACCACGCCGATCGTGATTGGCTTTCTGGCGACAGGAGATTCGTTTGCACCGGCGATTACGTACATTGCGGTGCTGGCGTTGTTGGGGGCGTTGTCCTACATCTTGCTGGTCGGCAAGGTCGAGCGTATCGAGATTTAGGCGACTACTGCGGCGAGGGAGCTTGCTGTGGCGAGGGAGCTTGCTCCCGCTGGAGTGCGCAGCGCTCCCAGGATTTTGGGGCCGCTGCGCAGCCCAGCGGGAGCAAGCTCCCTCACCAAAAAAGCAGTGCGGCTCTAGTACAGCGCGCCATCCAGAATCTGATACACGATGCTGGTGCCAACGGCGATCAAGACGATGTCCCCACCCGAACGGCGCCATTCATAACCAGGGTATTGCGGCAGATGGCCCAGCGCCCGTGGGTCCAGACGCTCACCATAGTAGTTTGGCGGCAGGCGCTGGCCGCGCACCAGGTGGATGCCGGGAGGCGGCGGCGCGCCACGGCGGAAGTCGCCATGGTTGTCGCGGATGACCTGTCTCACAGGACCAAAGTCCTGAGGCGGCCCACCACGGTGGTTGTCCTGCGGCCCGCGATGGTCATCGCCACGTTGATCGTGCTGGCCCTGTGGGCCACCACGGTCAGGTCCGCCACCCTGATCATAGGGCGCAGCTTGGACCAGGGCGCTGGCGCCAAGCACCAGCACGCCTACACCTGCAATCAAACGTTTGGGGATTTTCATGGGGCTGTTTCCTCAGTACTGCACGAACAAAAAAGGGATTTCGAACCGAGTTCGAAATCCCTTGGTCTTGTTAGCTTAGGTGCTGATTTGCCAGCATGATTCCTCTGTATCAGGAACTTTACCTACCGCTTACGAGCCGCTTACTTACGGGCGTTGCGTACACCTTCCGACAGCGCCGAGCACAGGGTCAATACACCGTCGATGGCCTGTTGATCATTGCTGGCGTTGGCGATGTGGTCGATCAGTGCCGACCCCACCACCACACCGTCTGCCAGGCGGGCGATTGCAGCGGCCTGCTCCGGGGTGCGGATGCCGAAACCGATGCTGATCGGCAGGTCGGTATGCCGACGCAGACGGGTCACGGCCTCTTCGACGTGTTCCAGGGTCGCGGCACCGGCACCGGTCACACCGGCCACCGACACGTAGTACACAAACCCTGAGCTGCCGTTGAGCACGGTCGGCAGGCGCGCGTCGTCGGTGGTCGGCGTGGTCAGGCGGATAAAGTCGATACCGGCAGCCTGGGCCGGGTCGCACAGCTCGCCGTTATGTTCCGGCGGCATGTCGACCACGATCAGGCCGTCGACGCCGGCTTCTTTCGCATCGCTGATGAAGCGTGGCACGCCGTACATGTGGATCGGGTTGAAGTAGCCCATCAGCACCAGCGGCGTGTCGCTGTTGCCCTCGCGGAACTCGCGAACCATTTGCAGGGTTTTCGTGAGGTTCTGCTTGGCGGTCAGCGCGCGGATGTTGGCCAGTTGAATGGCCGGGCCGTCAGCCATCGGGTCAGTGAACGGCATGCCCAGTTCGATCACATCGGCGCCGGCCGCCGGCAAGCCCTTGAGGATCGCCAGCGAGGTGTCATAGCCCGGGTCGCCAGCGGTGACGAAGGTCACCAGGGCGGCGCGGTTTTGTTCTTTCAGTTGCGCAAAACGTGTTTGCAGGCGGCTCATTTAGTGTTTCTCCTGCTTGGACTGTTCCATGTGGTGCATCACGGTTTGCATGTCTTTGTCGCCACGGCCGGACAGGTTGACCACCATCAGGTGATCTTTCGGCAAGGTCGGCGCGCGCTTGAACACTTCGGCCAAGGCGTGGGCGCTTTCCAGTGCAGGAATAATCCCTTCCAGGCGGCAGCATTTGTGAAAGGCGTCGAGGGCTTCGTCGTCGGTCACCGAGGTGTACTGGACGCGGCCGATGTCGTGCAACCAGGCGTGTTCAGGGCCGATGCCCGGGTAGTCGAGGCCCGCGGAGATCGAGTGGGCGTCGATGATCTGGCCATCGTCGTCCTGCAACAGGAAGGTACGGTTGCCGTGGAGCACACCCGGTACGCCGCCGTTGAGGCTGGCCGCGTGTTTGCCGGTCTCGATGCCGTAGCCGGCCGCTTCAACGCCGATGATTTCGACGCTGGTGTCATCCAGGAACGGATGGAACAGGCCCATGGCATTGGAACCGCCGCCGATGCACGCCACCAGGCTGTCGGGCAGACGGCCTTCCTGGGCCTGCAGCTGGGTACGGGTTTCCTTGCCGATCACGGCCTGGAAGTCGCGAACCATCGCCGGGTACGGGTGCGGGCCGGCCACGGTGCCGATCAGGTAGAAGGTGCTGTCGACGTTGGTGACCCAGTCACGCAGCGCTTCGTTCATCGCGTCTTTCAGGGTGCCGGTACCGGCGACTACCGGGATCACTTCAGCGCCCAGCAGCTTCATGCGAAATACGTTGGCCTGCTGGCGCTCGATGTCGGTGGTGCCCATGTAGATCACGCATTGCAGGCCGAAACGCGCGGCGACGGTGGCCGTGGCCACACCGTGCATGCCGGCGCCGGTCTCGGCGATGATGCGTTTTTTACCCATGCGCCGCGCCAGCAGGATCTGGCCGATGCAGTTATTGATCTTGTGGGCGCCGGTGTGGTTCAGCTCTTCGCGCTTGAGGTAGATCTTGGCGCCACCGCAGAACTCGGTCAGGCGCTCGGCGAAGTACAGCGGGCTTGGGCGTCCGACGTAGTCGCGCTGGAAGTAGGCCAGTTCTTCGTTGAAGGCCGGATCGATCTTGGCCGCTTCGTATTCGCGGGCCAGGTCAAGGATCAACGGCATCAGGGTTTCCGCCACGTAGCGGCCGCCGAACGAACCAAACAGGCCATTGGCATCCGGGCCGTTGCGTAAATCGGTCTGGGTCTGAGTCATGGGACGCTCCAGGTAGAAAATGTGTAAGAGGCAATGACGGTCACTCTACCCCTGACGCTTCCCCGTGAAAACCGATAAGATCGCCACAACCTGTCAGGAAAACTCACAGATGAGCCGAGACCTCCCACCGCTGAATGCCTTGCGCGCTTTTGAGGCGACTGCGCGCCTGAACAGCGTTAGCCAGGCCGCTGAGCAACTGCACGTGACCCATGGTGCGGTCAGCCGGCAGCTCAAGGTGTTGGAAGAACACCTCGGCGTCAGCCTGTTCGCCAAGGACGGGCGCGGCCTCAAACTCACAGATGCCGGCATTCGTCTGCGGGATGCGAGTTTCGAGGCCTTCGAGCGACTGAGGGACACCTGCGCCGAGCTCACGCAAAGCAGTGCCGATGCGCCGTTTGTGCTCGGCTGCTCCGGCAGCCTGCTGGCGCGCTGGTTTATTCCGCGTCTGGGGCGCCTGAACGCCGAGTTGCCGGATTTGCGCCTGCATCTGTCGGCGGGTGAAGGCGATCTTGACCCACGCCGCCCCGGCCTGGACGCGCTGCTGGTGTTCGCCGAACCTCCATGGCCGGCGGATATGCAGGTGTACGAATTGGCCAGCGAACGCATCGGCCCGGTCATGAGCCCGCGTTTTGCCCATTACGAGCGATTGCGCCAGGCGCCTCCCGAGGCGCTGCTGAATGAGGCCCTGTTGCACACTACCTCACGCCCGCAAGCCTGGCCCAGCTGGGCGCAGCACCATGGGATCGACGCTGGCGCGTTGAAGTACGGTCAGGGGTTTGAGCATTTGTATTATTTGCTGGAGGCGGCGGTGGCCGGGCTGGGGGTAGCAATTGCGCCTGAGCCGCTGGTGGCAGAGGACCTGCGAGCGGGTCGCCTGGTTGCGCCGTGGGGTTTCAGTGAAACCCCGGCGCAACTGGCGTTGTGGCTACCCAAGCGCGCCGCAGATGGGCGCGCCGGGCAACTGGCGCAGTGGCTCAAGGCTGAGCTTGCGCGCCAGGACGTTTAATCGCCGCGTTTGCACAGCAAGTAGGCCGCCAGCAGACCCAGCGCGCCGACGGCAACACCGGCGGTAGTCCATGGATGCTCTTGCGCGTAGTCCCGTGTTGCAACACCGGTTTCGCGGATTTTGACTTTGCTTTCTTCATAGGCATCGCTGATCAGGTGGCGAGAATGCTTGAGGGCGTTCTCGGCATTGCTTTTCAGGGCCTTCAGGGTTTTGCGCGACTCGTCAGACGCATCGTCCTTGAGGCTTTCCAAAGATTTGAGCAGGCTCGAAATCTCGGCTTCCATGCTTTCCAATGACGCTTTGCGTAAAGAGGTGTTGGCCATGTGGGCTCTCCTGGAGTGATTGAGTGGCGTGTGTTGTTTCCGACTGCGGCGGTTTCAGAAAGTGCAGTAAATCTGAACTTTCACATCGCAATAGCCGCCAGAAGCAGTACGAGAATTCACTGCTAGTCTTGATTAACGACCCCAGGAGAAAAACTTATGAGTGATCATCACACCTACAAGAAAGTCGAACTGGTGGGCTCTTCCGCGACCAGCATCGAGGAGGCCATCAACAATGCCCTGGCTGAAGCCAGCAAGAGCATCAAGCACTTGGAGTGGTTTGAAGTGACCGAAACCCGTGGCCACATCAAGGACGGCAAGGCAGCGCATTTCCAGGTCACCCTCAAGGTGGGGTTCCGAATTGCCAGTAGTTGATTGAGCCGGTTGAACTTGCGCGCTGGCCGATTGCCATAAACTCCGCTACAACCTTTAGGCACGTCGACGTGACGAGCGTCGGCGTGCTTCCTTTCGATCAACCCAAGGAAGTGACGGATGAAGAACTTTTTGTTGGCGGTAGGTTTGTTGAGCATTGCGGGCACGGCCCTGGCGGCGGGCAAGCCTTGTGAAGAGCTGAAAAGCGAGATTGCGGCGAAAATCGACGCGAAAGGCGCTTCGGGCTACTCCCTGGAAATCGTGGACAAAGGTGCTGCACCTAGTGACCACACGGTTGTCGGCAGCTGTGAAGCCGGTACCAAGGAAATCGCCTACAAGCGCGGGTGATCCCGTGTTGCAGACGTAAAAAACCGACGCAAGTGCGTCGGTTTTTTTATGCCTGCGATCCCTCGCTCCGCGTGGGAATGAAGCCTGGGATGCTCTGCGTCCCGCCTCACTCCTGGATTCAGCCTTTCATGATCTGGGCCAGCAGCTCGTAGGAATGAATCCGGTCGGCATGCTCGTACAGGTCACAGGTGAAGATCAGCTCATCCGCGCCGGTCTGCTCCACCAGCACTTCCAGCTTGGCGCGGATCTTCTGTGGGCTGCCCACCATGGCCAGGCCAAGGAAACTGCCTACAGCGTCTTTCTCATGGGGCAGCCACAGGCCGTCCATGGTCTTGACCGGCGGGCGCTGCACCAGGCTTTGCCCACGCATCAGCGCGAGAATTCGCTGGTACACCGAGGTGGCCAGGTAATCGGCTTGCTCATCGGTGTCGGCGGCCACCAGCGGGATACCGAGCATCACGTAGGGCTTGTCCAGCACGGCCGAAGGCTTGAAGTGGTTGCGATAGACGCGAATCGCTTCATGCATCAGGCGCGGTGCGAAATGCGAGGCAAAGGCGTAAGGCAAACCGCGCTCGCCCGCCAGTTGTGCACTGAACAGGCTTGAGCCCAGCAGCCACACAGGCACATTGGTGCCCGTGCCGGGTACAGCGATCACGCGCTGGTCCGGGGTGCGCGGGCCAAGGTAGGCCATCAGTTCTGCCACGTCTTCCGGGAAATCATCGGCACTGCCGGAGCGTTCACGGCGCAGCGCGCGGGCGGTCATCTGGTCGGAGCCTGGTGCGCGGCCAAGGCCCAGGTCGATGCGGCCCGGGTACAGGCTTTCCAGGGTGCCGAACTGCTCGGCGATCACCAACGGTGCGTGGTTGGGCAGCATCACGCCACCGGAACCGACACGGATCGTCGAGGTGCCGCCGGCCAGGTAACCCAGCAATACCGAGGTCGCCGAGCTGGCGATGCCGTCCATATTGTGGTGTTCGGCGACCCAGAAACGGTTGTAGCCGAATTTTTCCACGTGCTGGGCCAGGTCCAGGGAATTGCGCAGCGACTGCGCCGGGCTGCCGTTGGCGCGCACGGGCACGAGGTCGAGGGTCGAGAACTTTACGTCGGACAGCGATTTCATAAGCCTGCTTCTCCAATGGGGGCGCAGGCTTCTTAGACGAACCAAAACCTGCCGCTTCATGTGCATGTCCTATGCAATGAGGGCATATACCCGAGATTCAATAGCGATGGTGAAATTTCCTACTTAATCGCTAGGTTTCTCCGACAAGATGAACTTTGCCGTGGCGTCTATCCTCAGAACCCTTACTGACGCAAAACCACCGTTCGAGGAGACCGCTATGAGTATTGTTAAAAAAGCATCCGCGCATTGGGAAGGCGACCTGAAGACTGGCCTGGGTTCCATTTCCACCGAAACCGGCGTTCTGCGTGAAGCGCCTTACGGCTTCAAGGCCCGTTTCGAAGGTGGCAAGGGCACCAACCCTGAAGAACTGATCGGCGCAGCCCATGCCGGTTGTTTCTCCATGGCGTTTTCCATGATTCTCGGCGATGCCGGGCTCAAGGCCGACAGCATCGACACCCAGGCCGAAGTGACCCTGGACCAAGTGGACGGTGGCTTTGCGATTACTGCCGTGCACCTGACCCTCAAGGCGAAGATCCCGGGCGCCAGCCAGGCGCAGTTCGATGAGCTGAGCAAAAAGGCCAAGGAAGGATGCCCCGTGTCCAAGGTACTGAATGCAACCATTACCCTGGATGGCACGCTGGTTAGTTGATGCAACCCCCTTGCAGGGGTGAGCTTGCTCGCCCCTGCAGGTGCAAATGTGGTCGAATAGCCGATTGCAGACTCAGCGCACACCCGTGCGCGTGCATTCAGGGAGCTTCACACATGAAACGTATTGCCTTGGCGGTTATCTGCTGTGCACTGGCCACGTCGGCGCTGGCGGCGCCAAAAGATTGTGAAGAGCTCAGGAAGGAGATCGAGGTCAAAATCCAGGCGAATGCCGTTCCGTCCTACACCCTCGAAATCGTCACCAAGGAAGAAGCTGACAAGCACGACAGCGCCATGGTTGTCGGCAGCTGTGAGAATGGCACCAAAGCCATCGTCTACCAGAAGAACAACGACTGATCAGATGCAGTTGACGCTACGTTCTTCGGCCAGCAATTGACCCGCTTTGTTGTACAGCCGGATATTCGGGTTGTAGCCCAGTGAGCGCCCTTCCAGGCGATAGCGCTGGCCCGCCTCGAAACGGTCGTATTGCAGGGTCATGAAGCAGGTACGGTCAGTGGTTTGGCCAAACCCGCCGAAACTGCCGCCGGTAGGCACCTCGAAATCAAAACGTACCATCAGCTCATGGCTGCCAGGCGGCACCTGGAAGAAGCGCCCGTCGTTCAGGTTTTTCCCGTCCAGGCGTTGCGCCATTACCAGCTTGGCGCCGGGTGTCGGGGTAGCGAAGTCGACCCAGGCCTGGTGTGGATCAACCGGCGGTAGTGGCGTCGACGCACAGGCACTGAGAAAAATCGCGGCGACGGGAAGCAGTAGCTGACGCATGTTAAGCACTCAACTGTAGGAATGGTTTTTTGAACGGCTGCGTTCGGCAGCACGCTCCCTATGAGTATAAACACGCCACGCCATGGAAAAATTCCCCACAGGCGAGATAGTCTGGCGGGATGGTTACCGGCGAGAGGTTTTAATGGTCAGGCGTTTGCTTCCCGGCTTGATGCTGCTGTTGCTCAGTGGCTGTTCCAGCGTCAGTTATTACAGCCAACTGGCAGACGGCCAATGGCAATTGCTGCGTGCCCGGGAGCCAGTCTCCGCGGTCGTCGCCGACCCGTCCCGGCCACAGGTGCTGCGCGAGCACTTGGCGCAATCGCAGAAAGCCCGCACCTTCGCCAGCGAACACCTGCACCTGCCGGATAACCAGAGTTACCGGCTGTATGCCGATATCGGCCGTCCTTACGTGGTCTGGAACGTGTTCGCCACGCCTGAATTTTCCCTGTCCCCGCAAACCCACTGCTTCCCGATTGCCGGTTGCGTGGCCTATCGCGGCTACTACAACCAGGGCGCCGCACGCGGCCAGGCGGCTTTGTTGAAGCAGCAAGGGATGGATGTGTCGATTGGCGGCGTGGAGGCCTATTCCACCCTCGGCTGGTTCAACGATCCGATCATGAGTTCGATGATGAGCTGGGGGGACGAGCGCCTGGCCACGCTGATTTTTCATGAGCTGGCGCACCAGCGGTTTTATGTGAAGGACGACACCGAGTTCAACGAGTCGTACGCCACCTTCGTCGAGCAGGAAGGTACCCGGCAATGGCGCGCCGCCCAAGGCTTGCCGCCTGCCAGCGAGTCGGCGCTGAAACAGCGCGACCAGTTCACCCGGCTGGTGCTCGATACCCGCAAACGCCTGGAGCAGTTGTATGCGCAGCCGCTGGCGGCAGATGCCATGCGCCAGGCCAAGGCCGCTGAATTCGAGCGCCTGCGCAGTGACTACCGGCACATGCGCGATAGCCAGTGGGGTGGCGACAAGCGTTATGACGCCTGGGTCAACCTGCCGATGAACAACGCAAGGTTGCTGCCGTTTGGGCTGTATGACCAGTGGGTGCCGGCGTTCGTCGCGTTGTTCCGGCAGGAAGGCGGGGATTGGCCGAAGTTCTTTGCGGCGGTGGAGAAGCTGGGCGGGTTGCCGGTGGATCAGCGCAAGGCGGCCCTGAGGGCGTTGGAGGGATCCGGGCAAGTGGTTGGCCGGTAGGGCCTCATCGCGGGCAAGCCCGGCTCCCACATTTGACTGAGTTGTCTTGGCCGACCGTGATCAAATGTGGGAGCTGGCTTGCCTGCGATAGCGCATTCAAGGCCGTTGCAAAAACGCCTGATGCAGCTCGGCCAATGTTTCAAAATGCCAGGTCGGCGCCTCGGCACTCAGCTCTTCATGGCTGCCAAACCCATAACCCACCGCCGCCGAATCCAGCCCATTGCTGCGGGCCCCGATCAGGTCGTGCTTGCGGTCGCCAATCATCAAGGTGCTGGCCGAGTCCAGGCTTTCTTGCGCCATCAGGTGGGCGATCAGCTCGACCTTGTTGGTGCGGGTGCCGTCCAGCTCGCTGCCGTAGATCACCTTGAAGTGCTTGGCGAAATCAAAATGCCGGGCGATTTCCCGGGCAAATACCCAAGGCTTGGACGTGGCTACATACAGCTGGCGGCCCTGGCCATTCAATTCCTCAAGCAGCGGCATCACGCCGTCGAACACGCGGTTTTCGTACAGGCCGGTGACCTTGAAGCGCTCGCGGTAGAAATTCACCGCTTCCCAGGCCTTGGCTTCGTCGAAACCATAAAACTGCATGAACGCTTGCAGCAGCGGCGGGCCGATGAAGTGCTCGAGTTTGGTCAGGTCCGGCTCATCGATCCCCAGTTTGGCGAGGGCGTACTGGATCGAGCGGGTGATGCCTTCGCGGGGGTCGGTGAGGGTGCCATCGAGGTCGAACAAAACGGTCTGGTAATGCATGGGTGTCCTTGTCATTGGTCGAAGCCTTCGGCCAGGTGCAGGTCTTTGAGCTTTACGTAGTTCGCGGCGCTGTAGGTGAAAAATGCCCGTTCCTTGTCAGTCAGCGGGCGGATTTGTTTAACCGGGCTGCCAACATACAAAAAACCGCTCTCAAGTTTCTTGCCCGGCGGCACCAGGCTGCCGGCGCCGATGATCACCTCGTCTTCCACCACGGCGCCGTCCATCACAATGCTGCCCATGCCGATCAGGATCCGGCTGCCTACCGTGCAGCCATGCAGCATGACCTTGTGGGCAATGGTCACATCGTCGCCGATCAGCAGCGGGAAACCATCAGGATTGAAGGGGCCTGCGTGGGTAATGTGCAGCACGCAGCCGTCCTGCACGCTGGTGCGCGCACCGATGCGGATGCGGTGCATGTCGCCGCGGATCACCGTCAGCGGCCATACCGAGCTGTCGGTGCCGATTTCGACGTCGCCGATCACCACCGCCGATGCATCGACGAAAGCCCCGGCGGCCAGGGCCGGCGTGTGATTCTGGTAGGTGCGAAGGGTCACGATAGGCTCTCTCTCTTCTGCTGATAGCTGCGGTGGGCGTTGATTGTAATTAAGATGGCCCCATCTTTGTTCTTACATGTTTCTTCAGCCAAGGTGCCAACCGTGAGCGCGAACAACCCTCTTCTGCAGTCCTACGACCTGCCGCCGTTCTCGGCGATCCGTGCCGAGCACGTGCAGCCGGCCATTGAACAGATCCTCGCCGACAACCGCGTCGCCATCGAAGGGATCCTGCAAAGCCAGGGTAAAAATCCGACCTGGGCCGGGCTGGTCCTGGCCATGGACGAACTCAATGACCGCCTGGGCGCCGCCTGGAGCCCGGTCAGCCACCTGAATGCCGTGTGCAACAGCGCCGAACTGCGGGAAGCCTACGAGGCGTGCCTGCCGGCACTGAGCGCCTACTCCACAGAGATGGGCCAGAACCGCGAGTTGTTCCAGGCCTTCGACGCCCTGGCCAACAGCCCGGAAGCCGCCGGCTTCGACGTGGCGCAAAAAACGATTCTGGAACACTCCCTGCGGGACTTCCGTCTGTCGGGTATCGATTTGCCGCCTGAGCAGCAAAAGCGTTATGCCGAAGTGCAGAGCAAGCTCTCCGAACTGGGCAGCAAGTTCTCCAACCAATTGCTCGATGCCACCCAGGCCTGGACCAAGCACGTCACTGACGAAGCAACCCTCGCCGGCCTGACCGATTCCTCCAAGGCGCAAATGGCTGCGGCTGCCCAGGCCAAGGGCCTCGACGGCTGGCTGATCACCCTGGAATTCCCAAGCTACTACGCGGTGATGACCTACGCCCACGACCGCGCCCTGCGTGAAAAAATCTACGCAGCCTACTGCACCCGCGCGTCGGACCAAGGCCCGAATGCCGGTCAGAATGATAATGGCCCGGTCATGGAACAGATCCTCGACCTGCGTCAGGAGCTGGCGCAACTGCTGGGCTTCGCCTCGTTCTCCGAGCTGAGCCTGGCCACCAAAATGGCCGAGTCCAGCGACCAGGTGCTGAGCTTCCTGCGTGACCTGGCCAAGCGCAGCAAGCCGTTTGCCACCCAGGACCTGCAACAGCTCAAGGCCTATGCCGCCGAACAAGGCTGCGCGGACCTGCAAAGCTGGGACAGCGGTTTCTACGGCGAAAAACTGCGGGAGCAGCGTTACAGCGTTTCCCAGGAAGCCCTGCGCGCCTACTTCCCGATCGACAAGGTACTCAGCGGCCTGTTCGCCATCGTGCAACGCCTGTATGGCATCGAGATCGCCGAGCAGAAAGGCTTCGACACCTGGCACCCGGATGTTCGCCTGTTCGAAATCAAGGAAAACGGCCAGCACGTCGGCCGCTTCTTTTTCGACCTGTACGCCCGCGCCAACAAGCGTGGGGGTGCCTGGATGGACGGCGCCCGTGACCGTCGCCGCACGGTTGATGGCGTGCTGCAAAGCCCGGTGGCCAACCTGGTGTGCAACTTCACCCCGGCCGACAGCGGCAAGCCTGCCCTGCTGACCCACAATGAAGTGACCACGCTGTTCCACGAATTCGGCCACGGCCTGCACCACCTGCTGACCCGTGTAGAGCACGCCGGCGTGTCCGGCATCAACGGCGTGGCCTGGGATGCGGTGGAGTTGCCGAGCCAGTTCATGGAGAACTGGTGCTGGGAGCCGGAAGGCCTGGCGCTGATTTCCGGTCACTATGAAACCGGTGAGCCGCTGCCTCAGGACCTGCTGGAAAAAATGCTCGCGGCGAAGAACTTCCAGTCCGGCCTGATGATGGTTCGCCAGTTGGAGTTCTCGCTGTTCGACTTCGAGCTGCACGCTACCCACGGCGATGGCCGCAGTGTGCTGCAGGTGCTGGAAGGCGTGCGTGATGAGGTGTCGGTGATGCGTCCGCCCGCCTACAACCGCTTCCCCAACAGCTTCGCGCATATCTTCGCTGGCGGTTACGCCGCGGGTTACTACAGCTACAAGTGGGCGGAAGTGCTGTCGGCCGATGCCTTTTCCAAGTTCGAAGAAGATGGCGTACTCAATGCCGAGACTGGCCGAGCGTTCCGCGAGGCGATCCTGGCCCGTGGCGGTTCCCAGGCACCGATGGTGCTGTTCGTCGATTTCCGCGGACGGGCGCCGTCGATTGACGCACTCTTGCGCCACAGCGGCCTGAGTGAGGACGCGGCAGCATGAGTGAAGCACCTGTGAAAACCAAAAAACGCTTTATCGCCGGGGCAGTCTGCCCGGCGTGCAGCGAGCCGGACAAGTTGATGATGTGGAGCGAGGACGATGTTCCGCACCGCGAATGCGTGGCTTGCGGCTATTCCGACACGCTGAATGAACAAGGTCTGTCAGTGCCCAAGGAATTGGGTACGCGGGTCAATACGTCGGCGTTGAAAGCACCGGACCCCAAGGTGCAAGCGGTGCAGTTCTTCCCTAATCCGAAGTTGAAGAAAGACTGATCGTGAAGCGCTCCCTGGGTTGATGGCTCAGGGAGCGACCACCCAGGCGGTTTTTTCCTCGGCCGGGTCTTTGGCGTTGTCCGCGGTATTCAGCCAGCTTTTCATCGAGCACAGTGCAAAGGCGCTGGTGCTGCATTCGCCGTTGGCCAGTGCGGTGCGTAACTTGTCGACATCGGCCCTCATCATGTAGCGAACGCCGTCCTTGAAGCCGCTACTGGCGCCAAAGCCGCCCAAGGTCATTTCGTTCAGCGCATCTTCCTTGCTCCATCCCTGAATCACCACCCGATACATCGCCGCCATCAGGCCCGTGCGGTCGGAGCCGTGTTTGCAGTGCATCAGCACCGGGCCGTTGGCTTCGGCATCCTGAATCGCGCGCAACGCTGCGAGCACATCGGCGTCATCGACATGGTTGGTGCGATAGGACAATTGCACCTGGTTGATGCCGGGTGATTTCAGCCAGTTGGCATCTGACTCGGGCAGAAAGTTGATCACCGTTCCGATCTTGAGTTTTTCCAATACAGGAACAGCACCGCTATCCGGCAGCGCGCTGCGATAGAGCGTGGGCGTCATCTGATACAGGTTGTATTGATTGCCCACCGGCTGGGCCCATTCCAACGAACGAATGGGCGTGAGCTCTTCGGCCTGGGACGGTGCGGTGGTGAACAGCGCCATGAACACGAGGCTGACGGCAGGCAGCAATTGATTCTTGAACATGCGCGATGTAACCGAATAGGGAAGGGGCTGATGGGGCCCAGATTCGCCTACAGGGGGTCAATGCCGTGTGAGGTACTCGTCAAAGAATCGTGAATAAGCCGGCTCCGGGCAGATTTTTTCGCGCTGAAACGATTTTCCCCAATCCTTAGCCTGCTATCCTTTGTAACTATTGATTGCTGCTGTGTTCTATCCCCTTGGGTCCTTTGGATCCCATTTACTGCCAAAACTATAAGTCGTTCCTCGAAGCGGCTGATAAATCCGTGACCACATGATGAGGTGCCACCATGTCTGATCAAGATCAAGACAACCCCCGGCGTGAGTTTTTACGCAAATCCTTGACCTTGATCCCCGTGGTCACTGTCGCCAGCACGGGCCTGGGCGGTTCGATGCTGATGGCGGTTCCCGAACCGGCTCAAGCCAGCCCGGAGAAGGCGCCCGTCAGCAGCAAGGCCTATGAGCCGAGCTATTTCACTGGCGAGGAATGGGCCTTTATCAACGCGGCCGTTGCGCGCCTGATCCCGGCGGACGACCAGGGCCCAGGCGCCCTGGAAGCCGGTGCGCCGGAATACATCGACCGTCAGATGAACACGCCGTACGCGGCTGGCGCCCTGTGGTTCATGCAAGGCCCGTTCAATGCCGACGCGCCGCCTGAAATGGGCTGGCAGAGCAAATTGGTGCCCAAGGAGATCTATCGCCTGGGCATTGCTGCCACGGATGCCTGGTCGAAAGCGATGAACGGTAAGCTATTTGCCGAGCAAGACAGCGCTACCCAGGAAAAGTTGTTGCAGCGCCTGGAGGCCGGCGACGCGCAATTCGACAGCGTCCCGCCGAAGATTTTCTTCAATCTGTTGCTGCAAAACACCAAGGAAGGGTTCTTTTGCGACCCGGTCCACGGTGGCAACAAAGGCATGGTCGGCTGGACCATGATCGGCTTCCCCGGCGCCCGCGCCGATTTCATGGATTGGGTTGAACGCAACGAGCAATACCCCTTCCCGGCTGTTTCGATCCGTGGCGAGAGGGCGTAAACGTGGCGACCATCATGAAGAAAGTGGATGCAGTGATTGTCGGCTTTGGCTGGACCGGCGCGATCATGGCCAAGGAGCTGACGGAAGCTGGCCTCAACGTGGTAGCGCTGGAGCGCGGCCCGATGCAGGACACCTACCCGGACGGCAACTATCCCCAGGTCATCGACGAACTGACCTACAGCGTGCGTAAAAAGCTCTTCCAGGACATCTCCAAGGAAACCGTGACCATTCGCCATAGCGTGAATGACGTGGCGATGCCCAACCGCCAACTGGGCGCTTTCCTGCCTGGCAACGGTGTCGGCGGTGCAGGCCTGCACTGGTCCGGCGTGCACTTTCGGGTGGACCCGATCGAGTTGCGCATGCGTAGCCATTACGAAGAGCGCTACGGGAAAAACTTCATTCCCAAGGACATGACCATCCAGGATTTCGGCGTCAGCTATGAAGAGCTGGAACCATTCTTCGACTATGCCGAGAAAGTCTTCGGCACCTCCGGGCAAGCCTGGACGGTGAAAGGCCAGTTGGTGGGCGAAGGCAAGGGCGGCAACCCTTACGCACCGGATCGCTCCAATCACTTCCCGCTGGAATCGCAGAAGAACACCGTCTCTGCACAGCTGTTCCAGAAGGCCGCCACGGCCGTGGGGTACAAGCCCTACAACCTGCCTTCCGCGAATACATCGGGGCCGTACACCAACCCTTACGGCGCCCAGATGGGCCCGTGCAACTTCTGCGGCTTCTGCAGCGGTTATGTCTGCTACATGTATTCCAAGGCTTCGCCGAACGTGAACATCCTGCCGGCCTTGCGCCAGGAACCCAAGTTCGAACTGCGGCCCAATTCCCACGTGCTGAAGGTCAATCTCGACAGCACCAGGAGCAAGGCGACCGGCGTGACGTATGTCGACGCCCAGGGGCGAGAATGCGAGCAGCCGGCGGACCTGGTGATCCTCGGTTCCTTCCAGTTCAACAACGTGCGCCTGATGCTGCTGTCGGGCATCGGCAAACCCTACGACCCGATCTCCGGTGAGGGCGTGGTGGGCCGCAACTTCGCCTACCAGAACATGGCCACCATCAAGGCGTTCTTCGACAAGGACGTGCACACCAACAACTTTATCGGTGCCGGCGGCAATGGCGTGGCGGTCGATGACTTCAACGCCGACAACTTCGACCATGGGCCTCACGGCTTTGTGGGCGGCTCGCCGATGTGGGTCAACCAGGCGGGCAGCCGGCCGATTGCCGGTACCTCCAACCCGCCGGGCACGCCGGCCTGGGGCAGCGCGTGGAAGCGCGCCACGGCTGATTACTACACCCATCAGGTGTCGATGGATGCCCATGGCGCCCACCAATCCTACCGTGGCAACTACCTCGACCTGGACCCGGTTTACCGCGATGCCTACGGCCTGCCGCTGCTGCGCATGACCTTCGACTGGCAGGAAAACGACATCAAGATGAACCGCTTCATGGTCGAAAAAATGAGCAAGATCGCCGAAGCGATGAACCCCAAGGCGATTGCCTTGCTGGGCAAAAAGGTGGGCGAGCACTTCAACACCGCGTCTTACCAGACCACCCACCTCAACGGTGGCGCGATCATGGGCACCGACCCGAAAACCAGTGCCTTGAACCGCTACCTGCAGTGCTGGGACGTACACAACGTGTTTGTCCCGGGCGCTTCCGCGTTCCCACAAGGCTTGGGCTACAACCCTACGGGCCTGGTGGCGGCATTGACCTACTGGTCGGCGCGGGCAATTCGCGAGCAGTACCTGAAAAACCCCGGCCCACTGGTTCAGGCATAAGGAGCGATGACCATGAAAGCATTTGTTATCGCGTCCCTCGCTTTGTTCAGCAGCTGCTCGGTGAGTGCGGCTGAAACCGACCTGGTCAAACAGGGTGAATACCTGGCTCGCGCCGGTGACTGCGTGGCCTGCCACACCGCCAAGGGTGGCAAGCCGTTCGCCGGCGGCCTGCCGATGGAAACCCCGATCGGCACCCTCTACTCCACCAACATCACCCCGGACAAAACCGGCCTGGGCGACTACAGCTTCGAAGACTTCGACCAGGCTGTGCGCCATGGCGTCGCCAAGGACGGTAGTACGCTTTACCCGGCGATGCCCTACCCGTCTTACGCGCGGGTCAGCGAAAGCGACATGCAGGCGCTGTACGCGTACTTCATGAAGGGCGTGGAGCCGGTGGCGCAGGTGAACAAGGACAGCGACATTCCCTGGCCGTTGAGCATGCGTTGGCCGTTGGCCGGGTGGCGCTGGATGTTCGCCCCCAAGGTTGAGGACTACCAGGCCCAGGCGGGCGCCGACCCGGTGATCAGCCGTGGCGCTTATCTGGTAGAGGGCCTTGGCCACTGCGGTGCCTGCCATACGCCACGGGCCCTGACCATGCAGGAAAAATCCCTGAGTGCATCCGACGGTACCGCTTTCCTTTCCGGCAGCGCACCGCTGGAAGGCTGGATTGCCAAGAGCCTGCGGGGCGACCACAAGGACGGCCTGGGTAGCTGGAGCGAGGACCAACTGGTGCAATTCCTCAAGACCGGGCGCAGTGATCGCAGCGCGGTGTTTGGCGGCATGAGCGACGTTGTGGTCCACAGCATGCAGTACATGTCGGAAGAGGATCTGACGGCTATCGCCCGTTACCTCAAGAGCTTGCCGGCGGTGGATCCCAAGGATCAGCCGCACCAGTACGACAAGCAGGTCGCCGACGCGCTGTGGAAGGGTGATGACAGCAAGCCGGGTGCCTCGGTGTACATCGACAACTGCGCGGCGTGCCACCGTACCGACGGCCACGGCTACACCCGCGTGTTCCCGGCGCTGGCGGGCAACCCGGTATTGCAGACGGCGGATGCGACGTCGCTGATCAACATCGTGTTGAACGGCGGCACGTTGCCGGCGACGCATACGGCACCTTCGACCTTCACCATGCCGGCGTTTGCCTGGCGGCTGTCGGATCAGGAAGTGGCGGATGTCGTCAGTTTCGTTCGGGACAGTTGGGGTAATAAGGGAGAGCCTGTAAAGGCTTCGCAAGTGAAAGACTTGCGAAAAGATGCAGTAACTACCGAAGCTGATCAAACTTCAGAGAAGTAGTGTCAGTTGCCAGGTTTATAGTTTTATATATAAGCCTGGCAACTAGCCGATCAATTATCGAGGGGCGCAGGTTTTTACAAAGCTATTCGCCATGTTCAGGAAGATGGTCTTGTCCTGTTCATCGAAGTCGCCGTCGTTATCCAGGTCGGTGGTGGTGGAGGTGGTGTCGTAGTGCCCGTCCCTGTTGGAGGAAGAGGCATACATGGCGTAGGACAGTTTACCGTCGGTAAAGCGCTCCATTAATACTTCCGGGCTGTTATCTTTTTCAAAGTCTTCGCATGTAAAGCGTAGTTCATCCTGAGACATAAATATCCTGTAGGTGGTAATGAGTTAAGTTGTGATCATAGCGATGTGTTAATAACTTTATCCATGTCACATATGTCGCGATTTATTTCTTGTTTGGTTACATGTAGGAAGGTGTCATTCCGTTCGTGCGAAGGTCGATGCTAGACCGCGCCGCCCAGTGGTGCTGGTGAAAAGCGATCTTCTCGAATACTGTATATGGATACAGTTTATGAGGTCTGACTATGAATGTCCCTTTGCCGCCTCGCGGGCGCGGCACGGCCACCAACCTGCACAACCGTTTTGCGCCCACCGTCAGCGTGGCGGAAGACGACGGTTGGTATCAGGAAGTGCCACAGACCCAGGGCACCGAAGTCCGTATCGAAACCGCGAAAACCATCATTACCCGCAACAGCTCGCCGGATATCCCGTTTGACCGGGCGATCAACCCGTATCGCGGCTGCGAGCATGGTTGTATCTACTGCTATGCGCGGCCCAGCCACGCGTATTGGGACCTGTCGCCGGGGCTGGACTTCGAAACCAAGCTGATCGCCAAGACCAACGCCGCCGACGTGCTTGAGCAGCAACTGTCGAAACCGGGCTACACCTGCGCGCCGATCAACCTGGGCTCCAACACCGACCCGTACCAGCCCATCGAGCGCGAGTACAAGATCACCCGGCAAACCCTCGAAGTGCTGCTGCGCTACCGTCATCCGGTGACGATCATTACCAAGGGCTCGCTGATCCTGCGGGACCTCGACCTGCTGACCGAGCTGGCGCAGCAGCGGCTGGTGGCGGTGATGATCAGCCTCACCAGCCTGGACGATGAACTCAAGCGCATCCTCGAACCGCGCACGGCTGCACCCAAGGCCCGGCTGCGGGCGATCCGGGTGATGCGTGAGGCGGGGATCCCGGTGGGCGTGCTGTGTTCGCCGATGATCCCGATGATCAACGACAGCGAGCTGGAAAGCCTGCTGGCCGAAGCTCATGCCGCGGGGGCACAGAGCGCGGCGTACATGATGCTGCGTTTGCCTCTGGAGGTGGCGCCGCTGTTTGAGGAATGGCTGGCGGCCCATTACCCGCAGCGCGCGGCCCATGTGATGAGCCTGGTGCGGCAGGTGCGCGGCGGTGAGGTCTACGACAGCCGCTTCGGTGTACGCATGCGTGGCGAAGGGCCGTTTGCCGATTTGCTGGCGCAACGTTTCGCCAAGGCGATCAAACGATTGGGGCTCAACCGGCGGGAAGGGTTTAATCTGGATTGCACGGCGTTTTGTCCGCCGGGCAGACAGATGGCATTATTGTAAACTGCTGGATAAGTGTACTTTTCTGTAGCAATAGTCGCGTTTTGATATCACTGAAAGCCCCGATCTAGAGCGGCTCATTCAGTTTGAGTTAAGTTTCGGCGGGTACCTTGTTCATCGAGTGACTAATGAGTCGGCGTTTCAGTTCGGGCGCCGGCCGCACTGGAAAACTCCCCTGCTCCAACCAAGAGGATGAATTATGAGTGACAAGGATAAACAGCCGTTGGCTGCGTCGGCTTCAGCCCCTCACGAGGCGGAATCCGCCGATGCAGCGCTGCAGCACATCGTTGAAGGCTTTTTGCATTTCCATAACGAGATCTTCCCCCAGCAGGAAGAGCTCTTCAAAAAACTCGCCACGGCCCAGAGCCCGCGGGCGATGTTCATTACCTGCGCCGACTCGCGCATCGTTCCCGAACTGATCACCCATAGCTCCCCTGGGGATTTGTTCGTGACCCGTAACGTCGGTAACGTCGTGCCGCCTTATGGGCAGATGAACGGCGGTGTTTCAACGGCTATCGAGTACGCGGTACTGGCCCTTGGTGTGCAGCACATCATCATTTGCGGCCACTCCGACTGCGGCGCCATGCGCGCGGTGCTCAACCCCCAAAGCCTGGAAAAAATGCCCACGGTAAAGGCCTGGCTGCGCCACGCCGAAGTCGCCAAGACCATGGTCCAGGACAACTGCGATTGCGCCAACGAACACGAAAGCATGCACGTGCTGACCGAAGAAAACGTGATCGCCCAACTGCAGCACCTGCGCACTCATCCCTCCGTGGCCTCGCGCATGGCCAACGGGCATTTGTTTATCCATGGCTGGGTCTACGACATCGAGACCAGCGAAATCAGGGCCTACGATGCGGATCAGGCAGCGTTCCTGCCCTTGAACGGTACCCAGCCGATTCCATCCGCGACGCCTAAAGCGCGCTTCTAAAACAATCCCCTGTCGGGTAACGCGATGGCTGCCATTCGAGCAGCCAGGCCTTGCCACGCCCGGCGAATGCCTCGGGAGAGTCATTATGCGTGCTGCTCAATTGAAAGCTGTGCTGCCACGGGAGCTGCTGGCTTCCGTGGTTGTGTTTCTGGTCGCCCTGCCGCTGTGCATGGGGATCGCCATCGCGTCCGGAATGCCTCCGGCCAAAGGCTTGATCACCGGGATCATCGGTGGCCTGGTGGTCGGTTGGCTGGCGGGGTCGCCGTTGCAAGTCAGCGGTCCGGCGGCAGGTTTGGCGGTGTTGGTGTTTGAACTGGTTCGCCAGCATGGCATGGCCATGCTCGGGCCGATCCTGTTGCTGGCGGGCTTCCTGCAATTGGTGGCCGGGCGTTTGCGCCTGGGCTGCTGGTTCCGCGTGACTGCGCCTGCAGTGGTGTACGGGATGCTGGCAGGGATCGGGGTGCTGATTGTCCTGTCGCAAGTACACGTGATGCTCGACGGTGTGCCAAAGCCCTCGGGGCTGGATAACCTCGCCGGCTTCCCTGCGGCACTGATCCAGGCGATCCCCACATTGGGCGGCGGGCTCGGCTGGCAGGCCGGTTTGCTCGGGCTGTCGACGATTATGGTGATGTGGCTGTGGGACAAGTTCCGCCCGCAAAAGCTGCGCTTCGTCCCCGGCGCCCTGCTCGGCGTGGGTTTGGCGACAGTCACCAGCCTGGTGCTGGCGTTGCAGGTCAAGCGGGTGGAGGTGCCGGAAAACCTCGCGGATGCCATCGATTGGCTGCGCCCCAGCGACCTGTTGAACCTGGCGGATCCCAATCTGTTGATCGCGGCCTTCGCCGTGGCATTTATCGCCAGCGCTGAAACGCTGCTTTCGGCGGCGGCAGTCGACCGTATGCACAGTGGCCAGCGTTCCGACTTCGACAAGGAATTGTCGGCACAAGGCGTGGGCAACATGCTGTGTGGCCTGGTCGGCGCCCTGCCGATGACCGGTGTGATCGTGCGCAGTTCGGCCAACGTCCAGGCCGGCGCTACCACGCGTTTGTCGGCGATGTTCCACGGCTTGTGGCTGCTGGCGTTCGTGCTGTTGCTGTCCAGTGTGCTGCAAAGCATTCCGGTGGCAAGCCTGGCGGGTGTGCTGGTGTACACCGGGATCAAGCTGGTGGACATGAAGGCGTTTCGTGGCCTGGCGCGCTACGGGCGAATGCCGATGTTTACCTACGCGGCGACGGCGCTGGCGATCATCTTTACCGACCTGCTGACGGGTGTGTTGGTGGGCTTCGGGTTGACGCTGGTGAAGCTGGCGTTCAAGGCCTCACGCTTGAAGATAAGCCTGATCGACCTGCCGCAGGAGGGCGAGATGGAGCTGCGATTGACGGGGGCCGGGACCTTTCTCAAGGTGCCTGCATTGACCCAGGTGCTGTCGACGGTACCCGCCGGGACCACCTTGCATGTGCCGCTCAGTAACCTGAGTTATATCGACCACTCCTGCCTTGAGCTATTGGAGGAATGGGGTCGGGCCAATGCGGCCAAGGGCTCGAAGCTGATGATCGAGGCGCGGGGGTTGAAGCGCAGGTTGGAAGGACGGGTAAGAACGACGACCGGAATAGGCTCGGCGCCGTCTGTTGGCTGACGAAACCGGATCAAAATGTGGGAGCGGGCTTGCTCGCGAAGGCGCAGTGTCAGTCACTGAATGTGTTTCTGATACACCGCTTTCGCGAGCAAGCCCGCTCCCACATTGGATCTTTGCAAGCCGGCAAATCTAAGCTGGCTGGTCCAGCTCAAGACCCACGCCCAACTGCCGCGACAGGCACGGCCAGCGCTTCCAAGCCGCTTCCGTGTCCGGGCTCTTGAGCTTGTCGCGGTAGGCTTCGACCGACTCCAGCGCAAAACTCTCCTCGTTAAGCATCTCATCCACCGCGTGGTGCACCGCCTCATCCAGCTGATTGGCAAACGCCTCGCCGATCAATTGGTGGGCAATCACGTTCGCCACAGTGGTATCCAGCGGAATCAACGGCTGGCCGAAGTGCTTGATATACAGATCGTTGACCTCTTCCACCAGGCGATGCGCCAGGTAAGCCTCATCCAGCAAACCGTCCAGGCCTTCATGCCCGGCCAGGATCGCCGGCGGCTGCAGGAAGAAATGCTCGGCGATTTTCAGCACCGGTTTGATCTGGCTTTCAATACCGGCTTCGCGGGCGACATCGTTGGCCGCGTCCAGCAGATCGGGGACCTGGTCGATGTAGGCGCTTACAAAACGCGTCATCACGCCCTTGGCGTCGACGTCAGGCACGGAAATCGCCGGGTGCAGGTGCGGTAACTGGACTTCCAGCTGCTGAGCAAGCTGGCCAGTGCTGGATTCGTGTTGATGGGCACGGGAAATCTGCTCGCGCAATGCGGCGGTGTTCATGAAAGCTCCAGTGATGCAGGCGTAGGAAATAGGGAGAGCATAAGGTAGCTCGTTTATACGAGAGCCTAAGACGCATTTGTCATAATTATTTCATGGTTATGCGCTGGCGTTATATCAAATTGCCATCGTTCGTCGGATAACGCGCGCCACCGGTCCTGTTGTGTGGTCCGTTTCCTCATTTTCGTTCATTTGCCCGTTCACATTGCGGGGTGGCGGTCGCTGTCTATACTCGATTTTGTACGCAATTAGCTGATGACGCCCGACTGCATGAGCAGGCAAGGCCTGGCGGTTGTAAGCAGTATGGAAGCCGCTCCCTTGGCCGCAGGTGCAAACCGGCGGGATAACAAGAATGATAAGGGGAACCCGCAATGACGCGACATCCACATGTTTGGATGGGCCTCCTGTTGTGGTCAGTATTCGGCCAGGCGCAAGCCGCCTGGACAACGAATATGGCGCCAGGGGCCACTGAAGTCAGTCACGCCGTGTTTGACCTGCACATGACCATTTTCTGGATTTGTGTGGCGATTGGCATCGTCGTGTTTGGCGCGATGTTCTGGTCGATGATCGTTCACCGGCGCTCCACGGGACAGGTGGCAGCCAAGTTCCACGAGAGTACGACGGTGGAGATTCTCTGGACCGTGGTGCCCTTGCTGATCCTGGTGGCGATGGCCATTCCGGCCACCAAGACGCTGATCAACATCTACGACAGCACTGAGTCGGATATCGATATCCAGGTCACCGGCTACCAGTGGAAGTGGCATTACAAATACCTGGGCCAGGATGTCGAGTTCTTCAGCAACCTGGCCACGCCCGCCGAGCAGATCCATAACCAGGCCGTCAAAGGCGAGCATTACCTGTTGGAAGTCGACCAGCCGCTGGTGCTGCCGGTGGGTGCCAAGGTGCGTTTCCTGGTGACCGCTGCGGACGTGATTCACTCCTGGTGGGTGCCGGCGTTTGCGGTGAAGCGTGATGCGATTCCCGGCTTCGTCAACGAGGCCTGGACCCGCATCGAAAAGCCCGGCATCTATCGCGGCCAGTGCGCCGAACTGTGCGGCAAGGACCACGGCTTCATGCCGATCGTGGTGGAGGTCAAATCCAAGGCCGACTACGACACCTGGCTCGGCGAGCGTAAGGAAGAGGCCGCCAAGCTCAAGGAGCTGACCTCCAAGGAATGGACCCTGGATGAGCTGGTGGCCCGTGGCGACAAGATCTACCACACCACCTGCGTCGCCTGTCACCAGGCCGAAGGCCAGGGCCTGCCGCCGATGTTCCCGGCGCTCAAGGGCTCACCGATTGCCACCGGGCCCAAGGAAGACCACCTGCACCGCGTGTACTTCGGCAAGCCCGGCACCGCCATGGCGGCGTTCGGCAAGCAACTGTCGGAAGTCGATATCGCGGCGGTCGTGACCTATGAACGTAACGCCTGGGGCAACAACAAAGGCGACATGGTCACGCCTAAAGACGTGCTGGCTCTGAAACAGGCGGAAAGCAAATGACTTCCTTCATTGCATATTCCCTGAACCGTCCCGCCCACCCGTTCGCAGGAGAAAGGCCATGAGCGCTGTGATCGATGACCACGGTCATGCCGGTGACCACGCTCACGGCCCCGCCAAGGGCCTGATGCGTTGGGTACTGACCACCAACCACAAAGACATCGGCACGATGTACCTGTGGTTCAGCTTCTGCATGTTCCTGCTTGGTGGCTCGTTCGCCATGGTGATCCGTGCCGAGCTGTTCCAGCCGGGTTTGCAGATCGTCGAGCCGGCGTTCTTCAATCAGATGACCACCATGCACGGCCTGGTGATGGTGTTCGGTGCGGTGATGCCAGCGTTTGTCGGCCTGGCCAACTGGATGATCCCGTTGATGATCGGCGCGCCCGACATGGCCCTGCCGCGCATGAACAACTTCAGTTTCTGGCTGTTGCCGGCGGCGTTCCTGATGCTGGTTTCCACCCTGTTCATGCCCGGCGGCGGGCCGAACTTCGGCTGGACCTTCTACGCCCCACTCTCCACCACTTACGCGCCGGAAAGCGTGACGTTCTTCATCTTCGCCATCCACTTGATGGGCATCAGTTCGATCATGGGCGCGATCAACGTCATCGCCACCATCCTCAACCTGCGCGCTCCCGGCATGACGTTGATGAAAATGCCGCTGTTCGTCTGGACCTGGCTGATCACAGCCTTCCTGCTGATCGCGGTGATGCCGGTGCTGGCGGGCTGCGTGACCATGATGCTGATGGACATCCACTTCGGCACCAGCTTCTTCAGTGCCGCCGGTGGCGGTGACCCGGTGTTGTTCCAGCATGTGTTCTGGTTCTTCGGCCACCCCGAGGTGTACATCATGATCCTGCCGGCGTTCGGTGCCGTCAGCTCGATCATCCCGACCTTCTCGCGCAAGCCGCTGTTCGGCTACACCTCGATGGTGTACGCCACGGCGAGCATCGCGTTCCTGTCGTTCATCGTGTGGGCGCACCACATGTTCGTGGTGGGCATCCCGCTGGTGGGCGAGCTGTTCTTCATGTACGCCACGCTGCTGATCGCGGTGCCCACGGGCGTGAAAGTGTTCAACTGGGTCAGCACCATGTGGCAAGGCTCGCTGACCTTCGAGACGCCGATGCTGTTCGCGGTGGCCTTCGTGATTCTGTTCACCATCGGCGGTTTCTCCGGGCTGATGCTGGCCATCGCCCCGGCGGATTTCCAGTACCACGACACCTACTTCGTGGTGGCGCACTTCCATTACGTACTGGTGCCTGGGGCGATCTTCGGGATCTTCGCCTCGGCCTACTACTGGCTGCCGAAATGGACCGGCCACATGTACGACGAAACCCTGGGCAAGCTGCACTTCTGGCTGTCGTTCGTGGGGATGAACATGGCGTTCTTCCCGATGCACTTCGTAGGGCTTGCCGGCATGCCGCGTCGGGTGCCGGACTACAACCTGCAGTTCGCCGACTTCAACATGGTCTCTTCCATCGGTGCCTTCACCTTTGGCGCGACGCAGATCTTCTTCCTGTTCATCGTCATCAAGTGCATCCGTGGCGGCCCGCCTGCGCCAGCCAAGCCGTGGGATGGCGCCGAAGGACTGGAGTGGAGCATTCCTTCGCCCGCGCCGTACCACACCTTCACCACGCCACCGGAGGTCAAATGAACACCTCCCTATCCTGTGGGAGCTGGCTTGCCTGCGATGGCATCACTTCGGTGTACCTGAAAGACCGAGTTGCCAGCATCGCAGGCAAGCCAGCGCCCACAGAAAGGCCATTCGCAGAACATTCATTCGCAGGTGGCCGCCATGCTTGAGTCCGTGCCTATCAAGCGCCTGGTCACGCGCCTGCTGATCCTGGTGGTGGCGATGTTCGCCTTCGGGTTTGCCCTGGTGCCGATCTACGACGTGATGTGCAAGGCGTTCGGCATCAATGGCAAGACCGCCGGGCAGTACGAAGGCGAGCAGGTGGTGGACCCGACGCGGCAGGTGCGGGTGCAGTTCCTGTCCACCAATGCCATCGATATGGTCTGGGAATTCCACTCCAAGGCCGACGAGGTGGTGGTCAATCCCGGCGCAGTCACCGAGATGCTGTTCGTGGCCTACAACCCCACCGACAAGCCGATGACCGCCCAGGCGGTGCCGAGCATTTCGCCGGCCGAGGCGGCGATGTACTTCCACAAGACCGAGTGTTTTTGCTTCACCCAGCAAGTGCTACAGCCAGGTCAGCGCATAGAGATGCCGGTGCGCTTCATTGTCGACCGCGACATGCCCAAGGATGTGAAGCATTTGACCCTGGCGTACACGCTGTTCGATATCACCGCGCGCCAACCGCCCGTGGCTGTCCATACCGGCGGCTAGGCGTTGCTTGCGGGCTCGATTAGGAGAACGAATACATGTCGACTCATGATACGTACTACGTACCAGCGCAAAGCAAATGGCCCATAATTGCTACGTTGGGGATGCTGATCACGGTGTTCGGATTGGCGACCTGGTTCAACGATTTGAAGGCCGCACGCCCGGAATCTCACGGCCCGCTGATCTTTTTCGTCGGTGGCTTGCTGCTGGCCTACATGATGTTTGGCTGGTTCGGCGCGGTGATCAAGGAAAGTCGCGCTGGTTTGTACAGTTCGCAGATGGACCGCTCCTTTCGCTGGGGCATGACCTGGTTCATCTTTTCCGAAGTGATGTTCTTCATCGCTTTTTTCGGTGCGCTGTTTTATGTGCGGCACATGTCGGCGCCGTGGTTGGCGGGCGAAGGCCACAAGGGCATCGCGCACATGCTGTGGCCGAACTTCGAATTTGCCTGGCCGCTGCTGAACAATCCCGACCCGAAAATGTTTCCGGCGCCCAAGGGCACCATCAGCCCGTGGGGCTTGCCGCTGATCAACACGATCTTGCTGGTCAGCTCCAGCGTGACCATCACTATCGCCCACCATGCCTTGCGCAAAGGCCATCGCGGCGCACTGAAGATCTGGCTGGCGATCACCGTGTTGCTGGGTTGGGCGTTTCTCGGGTTCCAGGCCGAGGAATACATCCATGCCTATAAGGAGTTGGGCCTGACCCTGGGTTCCGGCGTGTACGGCGCGACCTTCTTCATGCTCACCGGCTTCCACGGTGCCCACGTGACCATCGGCACGATCATTTTGTTTGTGATGCTGATGCGCATCCTGAAGGGGCATTTCAACAACGAACACCAGTTCGGGTTCGAGGCGGCCAGTTGGTATTGGCACTTTGTGGACGTGGTGTGGATCGGGCTGTTTTTCTTCGTTTACGTGCTTTGAGGTGTTTCACCAGGGCGCATGAGATACCAGCTGGCCGCTGAAGAAACCCCAGGTGATCAACCCCAGGGTGATCACGGCCAGCACCACACGCACGGTCAAGGCAGTGACGAGGCGGTTGGAGTTGCCCTCGTCCTTGACCAGGAAGAACAAGCCACTGAACAGGCTCACGACGGTAGCAATCAGCATCAGGGCAATGGCTGCTTTGAGCATGGTGGGCTCCGGGGCTCTTTTTTGGAGGGGGCGAGCAATGAGATTCAGTATAGCCAGCGCAGCACCGACCTCTGCGGCAATGCCATGAAACCCTTTCGCCCCGGTATTGCGCCGACGCTGGTGGTACTCGTGCTGCTGCCGTTACTGGTATTTCTCGGCTTTTGGCAGCTGTCTCGCGGTCACGAAAAACAGGCGCTGCTGGACACTTACGCCGAGCGCCGCGCTGCCGAGCCCATGAGCAGTACGCAACTGCAGGCCACCGAAGATCCGGCGTTCCGTCGTGTGCATTTGCGCGGGCAGTTCGATGCCGAGCACAGCGTGTTGCTGGATAACCGCTTTCGCGACGGCAAGGTCGGTGTGGAGCTACTGCAACCTTTCCATGATCAGGCCAGCGGCGAGTGGCTGTTGCTCAATCGTGGCTGGCTGCCCTGGCCGGACCGCCGTGCACCACCGGTTTTCACCACTCCCGAACAACTGCTGAATCTCGATGCCTGGGTCTATGTGGCGCCTGGCGAGACCTTCCAATTGCATGCCGATCCGGCGGGCGCACAGTGGCCACGATTGTTGACCGCGCTGCATCCCGAGGCGTTGTGGGCCGAGTTGGGTCGCAGCGGATTCGCCTATGAAGTGCGGGCTGAAGCGGGCCCGGCCACCTACGAAACCAGCTGGCCCGTGGTCGCCATGGGCCCGGAAAAACACCTGGGCTATGCCGTGCAGTGGTTCGCCATGGCGGTGGCGCTGTTCGGCCTTTACCTCTACCTCGGATGGCACAACACAAAAAAGGAGAAGCGCCATGGGAGCGGCCATGAATCCACTCAACATGTCTGACACGCCGGCAGCGCCCAATCGGCGCAAGGGCCGCTGGCAACTGATCCTGATCCTGCTGATGGTGGTCGGCCCGATGGTGCTCGCCACCTTTATGTACAAATTGCAGTTCTGGGTGCCGGACAGCCGCAGCTACCACGGCGAGATGATCGGCAATGGCCAGACCCGTGCCGACATTGGCGTGCAGGCTGACGAAGACCGCTGGCAACTGCTGGTCACCGCGCCCACCGCCTGCGCCGCCGACTGCCAGCAACTGGTGTACCTCGCACGCCAACTCCAGATCGGCCTGGGCCGTGATGCCTCCCGCGCCAGCCACGCCCTGGCCAGTGCGCAGCCGGTCAGCACCGCGTATGACGCCAAACTCAAGGCCGAATACCCGCAACTGCAACGCTATTCCCTGGACCTGTCGACCTTCAACAAAGACGCCGCCGCCCAAGGCAGCGGCGATGCCCAGCTGTGGATCGTCGACCCCCACGGCAACCTGGTGCTGCGCTACGACGCCCGGGTCAAGGGCAAGGACCTGCTCAACGACCTGCGCCTGCTGCTGAAACTGTCGAACATCGGATAAGGACACCGTCATGGCCAAACCTGGATTTCGCCTCGCGCTGTTTGCCACCCTGCTGGCCCTGGTCGTGGTGCTGCTGGGCGCCTATACCCGCCTCACCCACGCGGGTCTCGGTTGCCCGGACTGGCCGGGTTGTTATGGCTTTATCAGCGTGCCGAAAAGCGAAGCCCAGTTGGCCCATGCCGAACTGCATTACCCGGACACGCCGGTCGAGGCGGACAAGGGCTGGAACGAGATGACCCACCGTTACTTCGCCGGCACCCTCGGGCTGTTGATCGTGCTGCTGGCGGCGCGCGCGTGGACCCATCGGCATCATCCGGGCCAGCCGTTGAAGCTGCCGTTGTTCCTGTTGGCGGTGGTGTTCGCCCAGGCAGCGTTTGGCATGTGGACGGTGACGCTGAAGCTCTGGCCGCAAGTGGTCACCGGGCATTTATTGGGCGGGTTTGCGACGTTGAGCCTGCTGTTCTTGCTGACGCTGCGATTGTCCGGCGTATTGCCGGCGCTGATCGTGCCCAGGCGTTTGCAGTATTGGGCCACGGCCGGGCTGGTGCTGGTGATCGGCCAGATCGCGCTGGGTGGATGGGTCAGCTCCAACTACGCAGCCGTGGCGTGTATCGACCTGCCGACCTGTCACGGGCAATGGTGGCCGGCGGCGGATTTCGCCAATGGCTTTCACCTGACCCAGCATATCGGCCCCAATTACCTCGGCGGGCAACTGGACAGTGATGCGCGCACGGCGATTCACCTCACCCACCGGATTGGCGCGCTGCTGGTCACTGTCGTGTTGCTGGGCCTGGCCTGGCAGCTCAAGGTGGTCGGCATGACCCGCCTGGCGGGCCTGTTGCTGATCGCCCTGGCGGCGCAACTCTGCCTGGGCCTGAGTAACGTGTACTTCCACCTGCCGCTGCCGGTTGCGGTCGCGCATAACGCCGGCGGCGCGGCGTTGCTGCTGACGCTGGTGCTGGTCAATTACCACGCCCGCACCAGCCTGGTTCGGGTGCGACATCAGTTGCCGTTCGGCTGGCGCTTCAGCCCGCGTAAACACGTGTCGGGCCTCATGACCATTAAAGGAGAGATGCCATGGCGACCTTGATCAGCGAGCGTCACAGCCAGGCGATCTGGCGTGACTATCTGGAGCTGACCAAGCCAAAAGTGGTGGTGCTGATGCTCATCACCTCGCTGGTGGGCATGTTCCTCGCCACCCGCGCGGGGGTACCGTGGCCGGTGCTGATTTTCGGCAACTTGGGGATCGCGCTGTGTGCCGGCGGCGCGGCGGCGGTCAACCATGTGGTGGACCGGCGCATCGATGCGCTGATGGCGCGTACCCATAAGCGCCCGCTGGCGGAAGGGCGCGTATCGCCTGTGGCGGCGCTTGTTTTTGCGATGGTGCTGGCGGTTGCCGGGCTGGCGCTGCTGCTGGCGTTTACCAATCCGCTGGCCGCCTGGCTGACCCTGGCCTCGCTGTTGGGTTATGCGGTGATCTACACCGGCTTTCTCAAGCGTGCGACGCCGCAGAACATCGTTATCGGCGGCCTCGCCGGCGCCGCGCCGCCGTTGCTGGGCTGGGTCGCCGTCACCGGCCACGTCAGCGCCGAGCCTCTGTTGCTGGTGCTGATCATCTTCGCCTGGACCCCGCCGCACTTCTGGGCCCTGGCGATTCACCGCAAGGAGGAATATGCCAAGGCCGACATCCCGATGCTGCCCGTGACCCACGGCGAGCACTACACCAAGGTGCATATCCTGCTCTACACCTTCGCCTTGCTGGCGGTCAGCCTGATGCCCTATGTCATCCACATGAGCGGCATGCTGTACCTGGTGTGCGCACTGGTTCTGGGCGGGCGCTTTCTGCAATGGGCCTGGGTGCTGTACCGTGGCAGTCGGCCGCACGCGGCGATCAACACCTTCAAGTACTCTATCGGGTACCTGTTCATGCTGTTTATCGCCCTGCTCGTAGACCATTACCTATTGTTGAACCTATGACTCGAACTCAAAAAACTGTCTTCATTCTGGTGGCCATTGTCGCGTTGATCATGGGCCTGACCGTCAACAAAGTCCTGAGTGGCAAAGGCCAGGGCGACCCGACGGCCTTGATCGATGCCGGCATCATCCTGCTGCCGCAAAGCCGCCAGTTGCCACCGGTGACCATGACCAACCAGGACGGCCAGCCGGTGGTGGTCAACGAGCTGAAAGGCAAGTGGAGCGTGCTGTTCTTCGGCTACACCTTCTGCCCGGACATCTGTCCAACCACCCTCGCCCAGCTGCGGCAGATCAAGAGCGAGCTGCCCAAGGACGTTGTGGATAAGTTGCAGGTGATTTTGGTCAGCGTTGACCCGAACCGCGATACGCCAGCGCAGCTCAAGCAGTACCTGGGCTACTTCGATCCACAGTTCGAGGGCCTGACCGGTGCGAATGTGGACGATGTGCAGAAGGTTTCGAATGCGGTGAGCATTCCGTTTATTCCGGCAGACACCAGCAAGCCCAACTACACCGTCGACCACAGCGGCAACCTCGCGCTGATCGGGCCGGACGGCACCCAGCGCGGGTTTATCCGGGCGCCGTTGAACAACCAGAAGCTGGTAGCGCAGTTCCCGGGGTTGTTGCAGCGTAAATAAGCTTGCCGACCATTTTCTGAGCGACACAAATCAAATGTGGGAGCGGGCTTGCTCGCGAAGGCGGTGTGTCAGTCAACAGATGTATCGACTGAACCACCGCCTTCGCGAGCAAGCCCGCTCCCACATTGGTTTGGATCGTTCCCACGCTCTGCGTGGGAATGCCGCACTGGACGCTCTGCGTCCGCTTTTTCGATCGGGGTTTCGGCCTTGGATCAGAACGCCGGCAGGATCGCGCCTTTGTACTTCTCAAGAATGAACGCTTTCACTTCCGGGGTGTGCAGGGCTGCTACCAGCTTCTTCACCGCGTCCGAATCCTTGTTGTCTTCGCGGGTCACCAGGATGTTCACGTAAGGCGAGTCGTTGCCTTCAATCACCAGTGCGTCCTTGGACGGGTCCAGCTTGGCTTCCAGGGCGTAGTTGGTGTTGATCAGCGCCAGGTCGACCTGGGTCAGCACGCGCGGCAGGGTGGCGGCTTCCAGTTCGCGGAATTTCAGACCTTTCGGGTTTTCAGTGATGTCCTTGATGGTCGACAGGATGTTGGTCGGGTCCTTCAGGGTGATCAGGTTGTGCTTGGCCAGCAGCAACAGCGCACGGCCGCCGTTGGTGGCGTCGTTCGGGATCACGACGTTGGCGCCGCTTGGCAGGTCTTCCAGCTTCTTGTACTTGCTGGAGTAGGCGCCCAGAGGCTCCAGGTGCACAGCGCCAACGCTCACCAGGTGAGTGCCCTTGGCTTTGTTGAACTCATCCAGGTACGGCTGGTGCTGGAAGAAGTTGGCGTCCAGGCGCTTTTCGGCTACCTGTACGTTTGGCTGAACGTAGTCGGTGAAGACTTTGACCTGCAGGTCCACGCCTTCCTTGGCCAGAGCCGGCTTCACGAATTCGAGGATTTCAGCGTGCGGCACCGGGGACGCGGCCACGGTGAGGGTTTCGGCGGCGTGGGCGGAGAACGCGGCAACGGCGGCGAAAGCAACCAGTAGTTTTTTCATTCAACAAGCTCCTTGTTCGGGAATTGGCCGGCTTAACGCCGGCAATAGCCGTTATTTTCGAGAAAAGTGCACCACCAGCTTGTCGCCGACGGTTTGCAGAATTTGTACCAGGATCAGCAGCAGCACCACGGTGACCACCATCACGTCGGTCTGGAAGCGCTGATAACCGAAGCGGATCGCCAAGTCACCCAGGCCACCGGCACCCACTACACCGGCCATGGCCGTGTAGGAAACCAGTGTAATCGCCGTCACCGTAATCGCCGCGAAGATGCCGGGGCGGGCTTCGGGCAGCAACGCGTTGGTAATGATCTGGCGAGTGGTCGCGCCCATGGCCTGGGTCGCTTCGATAATCCCGCGGTCCACTTCACGCAGCGCGGTTTCCACCAGGCGCGCAAAGAACGGCGTGGCACCCACCACCAGTGGCGGAATTGCACCGGCAACACCCAGCGAGGTGCCGGTGATCAGCACCGTGAACGGGATCATTACGATCAACAGGATAATGAACGGCAGCGAACGCAGGATGTTCACCACCAGCGACAACAGCGCATAAACATTCTTTTGTTCGAACAGCTGACGCGGGCTGCACAGGAACAGCAGCACGCCCAACGGCAAGCCCAGCAATACAGTGAACAGCAGCGAGCCGAACAGCATGGTCATGGTGTCGCCGGTGGCGAGCAGGATTTCCGACCAGTCGATGTTCGAGAAAAAGCTCAAGAGGATTTCCATTAGCGCAGCACCTCCATATGGACGTCTGCCGCGGTGAAGGCGGCGAAGGCGGCCTCCATGTCACCGCCGGTGACGGCGAGGGTCAGTTGCCCGTAGGGAATGTCTTTGATGCGGTCGATACGACCGGCGAGGATGCTGTAGTCCACACCCGTGTCGCGGGCGACGGTACCCAGCAGCGGCGCGTAGGTCGCTTCGCCCTGGAACGTCAGGCGCACGATGCGCCCCGGTACATGGGCGAAGTCATCACGCTGTTCGCCTTCGTCGACTTGCTCGGATTCCTGCACGAAGCGCTTGGTGGTCGGGTGCTTGGGGTGCAGGAATACGTCGGCGACGGTGCCTTGCTCGACGATCACGCCGGCGTCCATCACGGCCACGTGGTCGCACACGCGGCGGATCACGTCCATTTCATGAGTGATCAGCACGATGGTCAGCTTCAGCTCGCGGTTGATCTCGGCCAGCAGTTGCAGCACCGAGGCGGTGGTCTGCGGGTCGAGGGCGCTGGTGGCTTCGTCGCACAGCAGAATCTTTGGCTTGGTGGCCAGGGCGCGGGCGATGCCGACGCGCTGCTTCTGGCCGCCAGACAACTGCGCCGGGTACTTCTTGGCATGGTCGGACAGGCCGACCCGCGCCAGCAATTCGGCCACGCGTAGGTCGATTTCCTTGCGGGAAAGTTCGCCCGCGAGGGTCAGCGGCAGCGCCACGTTGTCGGCAACGGTCTTGGATGCCAGCAGGTTGAAGTGCTGGAAGATCATCCCGACCTGTTGCCGGAAACGGCGCAGGCCGTTGGCGTCGAGGGCGGTGACTTCTTCGTCATCGACCTTGATCTGGCCGCCGCTGGGTTGCTCCAGGCGGTTGATCAGACGCAGCAAAGTACTTTTTCCCGCACCGGAATGGCCGATCAGACCAAACACCTGGCCATTTTCGACGCGCAGGTTGGTGGGATGCAGTGCGGGGATATCCTTACCGGCGACCCGGTAGGTTTTATGGACGTTATGAAACTCGATCACGTAGCGAACCTTGTGGGGCGCATTAAAAAGGGATCAGCGGTTAGCCGGGCGCGCATTTTAGCCTGTCCGTATAGCGTTTCTTAGCATTTATTTCTCATCCGACCAGCGATTTGGCAATAACGCGATCAAAGGTCATAAAAAAGGAACGGTACAAAACCGTGTCAGTCACTACATAAGCAACTCGAAACTCCCAGGTGCCGTGCCTGGGGTTTTGCTCAAGAAGAGCCGGGGATCGCTCTGGCCTACGCAAACGAGGAGTTTTTGTCTGATGAGTACTAAAAAGCCAGTTACCCCGCCCAAGAGCGAACTTGCGGGCACCGACACTCTGGACCGTGGCAACACCAACGCCAAGCTGCAAAGCCTGGAAACATTCCGCTCCGACGCGACGGGCCAGGCGCTGCGCACCAACCAGGGCGTGAAGGTTTCCGATAACCAGAACAGCTTGAAGGTCGGCTCCCGTGGCCCATCGCTGCTGGAAGACTTCATCATGCGTGAAAAAATCACGCACTTTGACCATGAGCGGATCCCGGAACGTATCGTTCATGCTCGGGGTACCGGTGCCCACGGCTATTTCCAGACCTATGAAAATCATTCGGCGCTGACCAAGGCCGGGTTCCTGCGTAACCCGGAACATAAAACCCCGGTATTTGCGCGCTTCTCCACGGTTCAGGGGCCTCGCGGTTCCGGCGATACCGTGCGTGACGTGCGTGGTTTTGCCGTGAAGTTCTTCACCGACGAAGGCAACTTCGACCTGGTGGGCAACAACATGCCGGTGTTTTTCATTCAGGACGCGATCAAGTTTCCTGACTTCGTGCATGCGGTAAAACCTGAGCCCCACAACGAGATTCCTACCGGCGGCTCAGCCCACGATACGTTCTGGGATTTTGTCTCGCTGCAGCCGGAGTCGGCGCACATGGTGATCTGGGCCATGTCTGACCGGGCGATCCCGAAAAGCCTGCGAACCATGCAGGGGTTTGGCGTGCACACCTTCCGCCTGGTGAATGCCGAGGGCAAATCCAACTTCGTCAAATTCCACTGGCGGCCTACCGTCGGCACCTGCTCCCTGGTGTGGGACGAGGCGCAGAAGCTGGCGGGCAAAGACACGGACTTCCACCGTCGTGACCTGTGGGAATCCATTGAAAGTGGCGATTACCCGGAGTGGGAATTGGGCGTGCAGATCATCGCCGAAGAGGACGAGCATAAGTTCGACTTCGATATTCTCGACCCGACCAAGCTGATCCCCGAAGAGCTGGTGCCGATCACGCCGTTGGGCAAGATGGTGCTCAACCGCAACCCGGACAACTACTTTGCCGAGACCGAGCAAGTGGCGTTCTGCCCGGGGCATATCGTGCCGGGCATCGACTTTTCCAATGACCCGCTGCTGCAAGGCCGTCTGTTTTCCTACACCGATACGCAGATCAGCCGACTCGGCGGGCCGAACTTTCACGAGTTGCCGATCAACCGTCCGGTAGCGCCGTTCCATAACGGCCAGCGCGATGCCATGCACCGCACCACCATCGACAAGGGTCGCGCGTCCTACGAGCCGAACTCGATTGATGGCGGCTGGCCGAAAGAAACTCCGCCCGCGGCGCAGGACGGTGGTTTTGAGACGTATCCGGAGCGCATTGATGCCCACAAGATCCGTGAGCGCAGCGAGTCGTTCGGCGATCACTTCTCCCAGGCGCGCCTGTTTTTTCGCAGCATGAGCAAGCACGAGCAGGAGCACATCATCGCCGCCTACAGCTTTGAACTGGGCAAGGTGGAGCGTGAGTTTATTCGCGCTCGCCAGGTGAACGAGATCCTCGCCAACATCGACTTGGAACTGGCCAAGCGTGTGGCGCAGAACCTGGGCTTGCCAGCACCGACTAAAGGTACGGTGCCAGAGCGCAAGACGTCTCCGGAACGCTCGCCAGCGTTGAGCCAGGCCAATTTGCTGTCGGGTGATATCAAGACCCGCAAGGTGGCGATTCTGGCGGCGAACGGTGTTGATGGTGCGGAGATTGATGCCTTGAAGAAGGCGCTTGAGGCCGCAGGTGCGCATGCGAAGTTGCTGGGGCCTACCTCGGCGCCGGTAACGACGGCGGATGGCAAGAGCCTGCCGGTGGATGCTTCCATGGAAGGCTTGCCTTCGGTGGCGTTCGATGCGGTGTTTGTGCCGGGTGGCGCCAAGTCGGTTCAGGCGTTGAGCGCTGATGGTGTGGCGTTGCATTACCTGCTGGAGGCCTACAAGCACTTGAAAGCAATTGCCCTGGCCGGTGAGGCGAAGCAGTTGCTGGATGTGCTGAAGCTTGAGGCGGATGCGGGCTTGATTGTGGGCGGCGACGCGAAGGCGTTTAAGGCGTTCTTTGCGGCGATTGCCCAGCATCGGGTCTGGGATCGGGAGCCGAAGGCTAAAGCTGTTCCGGCTTAAGGTATCGGTTGTTTGTTAGATCGCTTTCGCGAGCAAGCCCGCTCCCACATTTGACCGCATTCCAAAGTTGGAACTCGGTTAAATGTGGGAGCGGGCTTGCTCGCGAATGGCGTTATTCAGTCTTACGCGGAATCAGCACGACCTGCGCCGGAACCTTCTTCAGGATCTGCCGGTGAATCTTCAGGTCATACCCCGAATCGATGCGCTTCACCCGTTTGGTCAGCAACGTGGCCAGCCATGGGTAATCTTCGGTGCGCGGTGCCTGGATGCTCACATCGCACTGGTAATTCACCACATCGGTGGCGATCTCATCCAGTTGATGGCGCAGCGCCTCGATATCGGTGAGGTTCAGCGCAACCGTAGTGCTTGGCGCTGCCGGGTCGATGACCTTGGCCGGCGGCTTGGCTTCGGCGGCTTTCAGGGCGGCCTCGGCTTTGTCCAGCTCGACTTTACGGGCATGGGCGATCGCACTGTTGACGCCACCGGTCAGCGCCGGAGCCTTGGGCATCAATGCCCGTGCGCGGCTCAGGGCCGTCGCGGCAGCGTTGACATCACCCTTTTGCAGGACGATCTGGCTGCGCTGCAAATAGGCTTCGGCCAGTTGGCGCTGATAAGGCTCCAGCGCCGGATCGTTGGGCGACTGGGCCTGCAAGGCGGCCAGCTCGTCTTCGGCGGTGGCCAGTTCACTGCTGGCGAGGTTTTGCTCCAGCTGTGCGATGGCCGCAGCACGTGCGTCCGGCGCCTGGGGGGCGGCGGGCGGGGTGCTTTGGCAGGCGCCCAGCAGCAAGGAAAATGCGGCAAGGAGCAGATAACGGGCGTTGAACAGCTTCATTCCTGCGACTCTCTAATTGCGCAAAAAGCGAGCAAGTCTACACCCCACGACGGGGCAGGACAAAACTCAGCAGAAACAGGGCGGCCGCCGTGACCACAATCGACGGCCCGGCCGGGGTGTCCTTGAACCAGGACAGCGCCAGGCCACCACACACCGCGAGCATCCCCAGAAGGCTGGCGCCGAGCGCCATTTGCTCCGGCGAGCGGGCGTGACGCTGGGCCGCAGCAGCCGGGATGATCAGCAGCGATGTGATCAACAATACGCCGACAATCTTCATCGCGACAGCGATCACCACGGCGATCAGCAGCATCAGGGTCATGCGCAGCGCCGCCACGGGCAAGCCTTCGACGGTGGCCAGTTCTTCGTGAACGGTGATCGCCAGCAGCGGGCGCCACAGCGTCACCAGCAGCACCAGCACTGCCGCGCTGCCGCCTAGAATCCACGCCAGGTCGGTGGGGCTGATCGCCAGCAGGTCGCCGAACAGGTAGGCCATCAGGTCGATGCGCACTTCATGCATGAAGCTCAGCACCACCAGGCCCAGGGACAAGGTGCTTGGGGCCAGGATGCCCAGCAGGGTATCGGAGGCCAGAGGCTGACGCTGTTGCAGGGTCACCAGCAGCACAGCCAGCAGCAGGCAGCCGACGGTGACGGCAATGGTCGGGCTCACATCCAGCAGAAATCCCATGGCCACGCCCAGCAGCGCAGCGTGGGACAGGGTGTCGCCAAAATAGGCCATGCGCCGCCAGACCACGAACGAGCCCAGTGGGCCCGCCACCAGCGCCAGAGCCAAGCCTGCCAGCAGGGCGTAGAGCAGAAAATCAGCCATGCTTGCAGCTATCTCCATGAACGTGGGTGTGGGATGCGGTGGAGTCATCGACTACAGCGCCATGCAGGTCATGGGCATGGTCGTGATGGTGGTGGTAGATCGCCAGGCTCTGGGCGTTCTTGCCGAACAGCTCGACAAAAGCCGGATCGCCGCTGACTTGTTCCGGGTGGCCGGAACAGCACACGTGACGATTGAGGCACACCACCTGGTCGGTGGTGCTCATCACCAGGTGCAGGTCGTGGGAGACCATCAGCACGCCGCAACCATGGCGGTCCCGCAGGCGGGTGATCAGGCTGTACAGCTCGGCCTGGCCGGCGACGTCGACGCCCTGCACGGGTTCATCCAGTACCAGCAATTCCGGCTCGCGCAGCAGGGCGCGGGCCAGCAGCACTCGCTGCATTTCGCCGCCGGAGATGCTTTGCACCGGGCTGTCGATCACCTGTTCGGCGCCCACTTCCTTGAGGGCGGACTGTGCGCGGGCACGGTCGACACCGGGCACCAGGCGCAGGAAGCGCAGCACCGAGAGGGGCAAGGTCGGGTCCACATGCAGCTTCTGCGGCATGTAGCCGACCCGCAGCCTCGGCTTGCGCCACACGCTGCCGCTGTCGGGCTTGAGCAGGCCGAGTACGGCGCGCACCAGGGTGGTCTTGCCGGCACCGTTGGGGCCGATCAGCGTGACGATCTGACCTGGCTCGACGCTCAGGGCGATGTTGTCCAGCACGTTTTGCCCGGCGAACGTGACCCCGACCTGCTCCAGGCGGATTAACGCAGTGCTCATCAAGCCCCCTGGCAGCCCGAGCACACACCGACGACTTCGACGGTTTGCCCTTCGACCTTGAAGCCGACGTCGCCGGCGCTCTTGATGATGCTGTCGCTGATGCTTTTTTGCTCAAGTTCGATGGCGGCGTGGCATTCGCGGCAAATCAGGAACTGGCCCTGGTGCGCGTGTTCCGGGTGGTTGCAGCCGACAAAGGCGTTGAGCGACGAGATGCGGTGCACCAGGCCGTTGTCCAGCAGGAAATCCAGCGCGCGGTACACCGTGGGCGGCGCGGCGCGGCGGCCGTCCTGCTCGCTGAGCACGCCGAGGATGTCGTAGGCACCCAGCGGCTTGTGGCTTTGCCACACCAGCTCCAGCACCCGGCGACGCAGGGCGGTCAGGCGCAGCCCTTGGCGCGCGCACAGTGCGTCGGCCTCTGACAGTGCGCTGTGCACGCAGTGAGAGTGGTCATGGGGACGGCTGGCAAGCGGTGTTTTAGGCATGAGCGGCGACAGATATTTGTGAGAGACGTTATTATGTTACCTGTTCCTGCCTCCTTGAGTGGTCATCGTGTCCAGACTTTTTCCCGTTTTTGTCGTATTTGTCACCAGTTTGCTGCTTGCCGGTGCCGCTCAGGCGGAGGTTCGGGTGCTGACCAGTATCAAACCGTTACAACTGATTGCTGCTGCTGTGCAGGATGGCGTGGCGATTCCCGAGGTATTGCTGCCGCCGGGCGCTTCGCCGCATAACTATGCGTTGCGCCCTTCCGACGTACGGCGCGTGCAGTCAGTGGACCTGCTGTATTGGATCGGCCCGGACATGGAAAGCTTTCTGCCGCGTGTCTTGAAAGGCCGCAGCTTGCCGACGGTTGCGGTGCAGGACCTTCCGGGAATGAAACTGCGTCGGTTCGCCGAAGATAGCCACTCCCATGCTGAAGATGCCGACGAACATGATCATGACCATCGCCCGGGCAGCCTGGATGCGCATTTGTGGCTGTCGACGGTCAACGCCCGGGTGATTGCGAACCGCATGGCGGCGGATCTCAGCGCTGCCGACCCGGCGAACGCCGAGCGTTACCAGAGCAACGTGAAGGCCTTTGATGGCCGTATGGATGCACTGGACGCGCGCTTGAAGGCACGTATGGCGGACGTCGCCGGCAAGCCGTACTTCGTGTTCCATGAAGCCTTCGATTACTTCGAAGATGCCTACGGCCTCAAGCACACCGGGGTGTTCAGTGTGGCCGCAGAAGTGCAGCCGGGTGCCCAGCATGTGGCAGCGATGCGTACGCGTTTGCAGGAAGTGGGCAAGACTTGTGTGTTCAGCGAGCCGCCGTTGCGCCCGCGCCTTGCGGAAACGCTGGTGGCGGGTTTGCCGGTGAAGCTGGCGGAGCTGGATGCGTTGGGCGGCTACACGCCGGCCTCCGCCCAGGGGTATGAGCAGGTGCTGGAGAAGCTGGGGAATGACCTGGCTGGGTGCCTGGAGTCGCTCTGACAGACGCCGCATAACCACTGTGGGAGCGGGCTTGCTCGCGAATGCGGTGGATCAGTCAGCGCATCTGGTGACTGAAACTCCGCATTCGCGAGCAAGCCCGCTCCCACATTTTGATCGCGTACGATCTTTACAGCGCGAACGGCAGCGGGGTCTTGACCTGCTGGCGTTGCGCCAGGCGCACCTGAAACTCGCGCGGGTCGTGAATCAGCACGTCCTGCCCGGCGAACGATTCAGCCGCAATCAGGCGTGACAGCCAGAACCGCACACAGGCCACACGCAGCATGGTCGGCCACAGCTCTGCTTCCTTGGCGGTGAACGGCCGCAAGCCCGCATAAGCCCCCAGCAACGCCCGTGCCCGTTGGCCGTCGATCACGCCGTCGGCGTCCGAGCACCAGTCGTTCAGGGCGATCGCCACGTCGTACAGCATCGGCCCCGAGCAGGCGTTGTAGAAGTCGATCAGCCCGGTCAGGTGCGTGCCTTCGAACATCGCGTTGTCGCGAAACAGGTCGGCGTGGATATTCGCCCGGGGCAGCGCGAGGATCTGCGCCTTATGCGCCTCGATCTCGTCCAGCGCGGCTTGCAGCAGGCGCTGTTGTTCTGTGTCGAGGTGCGAAATCAGTTGCGCGCCTTCGCTGAGCATCCAGTCCAGCCCGCGATCGGTCTTGCGTTCCAGCACCTTCTCGCCTTGGGTGGCGAGGTGCAGGTGCCCGAGCAATTCGCCCACTTGCACGCAATGCTGGGCGTTGGCGTCCTTGATGTGCTTGCCCGCTAGCCGCGGTTGCAACAGCGCCGGTTTGCCCGCCAACTCGCGCAAGGCCACGCCGTCGATGGTACGCAGGGCGTAAGGCACTGGCAAATCAGCGTCGTGGAGCACGTCCAGCAGTTCGATGAAGAACGGCATTTCCTGCACGGGGCCGCGTTCGACCAGGGTCAGGACAAATTCGCCCTGTTCCAGGCTGATAAAGAAATTGGTGTTTTCACTACCAGCGGCAATCCCCTGGAAATCAAGCAGGCGGCCGAGCCCGTAAGGGGCAAGAAAGGTTTCCAGCTCGGGCCGAGCCAGGGGGGTGAACACAGACATGGTTAAAACTGCCGTTACGGGCGCTGCGGGGAGCAGCGCCGATTAAAGTTAAGAAATCATTTCCATTCGAAGATCTTCCATGACGGGATCAGCATATCCGGCTGGTCAGAGCGGATGAAGTTCGCATCGGTTCCGTCCGCGCGCACCAGGAAGTAAGGCGGAAAGCCTTTCTGGGTCACCTTGATCGCGTACAGGAAACCATTCTGGCGGTATTCCTGAATGGTCTTGTCGCCTTCCGTGCGAATGGTGACTTCCGGGTCGCCCGTAGGGGCAGTATCTGCCGCCATGGCCACCATCGGAGTGAGTGCAATCAAGCCGGTCAACAACAGGCGATTTACTGTACGCATGATAACCTTGTCCCTTTGTCGTCATTGGTCCGGCTATTCTAGCGCCTGACCCGCCGAAAAGGTTGATCCTGCTCATGAGCCAAGCCCCCCTCGTCCTGGTGGACGGTTCTTCTTACCTGTACCGCGCCTTTCACGCGCTGCCGCCGCTCACCACTTCCAAAGGCCTGCCTACCGGCGCGGTCAAGGGCGTGTTGAACATGCTCAAAAGCCTGCGCAGGCAATACCCGAACAGCCCGTTCGCGGTAGTGTTCGACGCCAAGGGCGGGACATTTCGCGATGAGCTGTACGCCGAATACAAGGCCAACCGCGCAAGCATGCCCGATGACATGCGCGTGCAGATCGAGCCGCTGCACCAGAGCGTGATCGCCCTGGGCTTCCCGCTGCTGTGCGTCGAAGGCGTCGAAGCGGACGACGTGATCGGCACCCTGGCCCGCAGCAGCGCGGCCGCCGACCGTCCGGTGGTGATTTCCACCGGCGACAAGGACATGGCGCAGCTGGTCGACGGGCACATTACCTTGGTCAACACCATGACCGGAAGCGCCATGGACGTTGAGGGCGTGAAGGAGAAATTCGGTGTCGCTCCCGAGCAGATCATCGATTACCTGGCGTTGATGGGCGATTCGTCCGACAACATCCCGGGCGTTCCGGGCATTGGTCCGAAGACGGCTTCCGGCCTGTTGGTTGGTGTAAATGGCGGTTTGAAAGAGCTCTACGAGCAGCTCGATATCGTGCCGACCTTGCCGATTCGTGGTGCCAAGACCCTGGTTGCCAAACTGGAAGAGCATAAGGCGAGTGCGTTCCTGTCCTACGAGCTGGCAACGATCAAGATCGACGTGCCGCTGGACGTGGGCCTGGATGATTTGCACCTGATCGAGCCGGATCGCGAGAAGCTGCTGGAGCTGTATACGCTGCTGGAGTTCAAGAGCTGGATTGACGAGATTCAACGCGATGCCAAGCGCGTCGAGTTGAGCGCTGCTCCTTCGGCCGCGGTCGCCGAGGAAGCGGTTGAGGTGGTCGCGCCGGTTTCTGTGGAGCCGGTGTACGAAACCATCCTCACCCAGGCCCAGTTCGATGTCTGGCTGAAGAAGCTCAACGACGCCAAGCTGTTCGCCTTTGATACCGAGACCACCGGGATCGACGCCCAGAAAGCGCAACTGGTGGGTGTGTCGTTTGCCGTGCAGGCCCATGAAGCAGCCTACATTCCGCTGACCCACTCCTACATCGGCGCGCCGGAACAGCTGGATCGGGACACCGTGCTGCTGGCCCTGAAGCCGTTGCTCGAAGACCCGGAAAAACTCAAGGTCGGCCAGCACGCCAAGTTCGACATGAACATCCTGGCCAACTGCGCCATCGGTGGTGACCCGGCACTCGGCATCACCGTGCGCGGCATTGCCTTCGACACCATGCTTGAATCCTATGTGCTGAACTCCGTGGCGACGCGCCATGACATGGACAGCCTGGCGAAGAAGTACCTGGGCCACGACACCGTCAGCTTCCAGGACATCGCCGGCAAAGGCGCCAAGCAGCTGACCTTTGACCAGATTGCCCTGGAGCAAGCCGGCCCTTACGCGGCGGAAGACGCGGATGTGACCCTGCGTTTGCACCAGGAACTGCACAAGCAGCTTGCCGCTATTCCTACCCTGGCCAGCGTATTGTCCGACATCGAGATGCCGCTGGTGCCCGTGCTGGCGCGCATTGAGCGTCAGGGCGCCCTGGTGGATGCCGCCTTGCTGGGCATCCAGAGCATCGAGCTGGGCAACAAGATGGTCGACCTCGAGCGCCAGGCGTATGAGATCGCCGGCGAGGAATTCAACCTGGGCTCGCCCAAGCAGTTGGGCGCGATTCTCTACGAGAAACTCGGGCTGCCGGTGTTGAAGAAGACCGGCAAGGGCCAGGCCTCGACGGCCGAGGAAGTCTTGGCCAAATTGGCTGAAGACGACTACCCACTGCCGAAAGTGCTGATGCAGTACCGCAGCATGAGCAAGTTGAAAAGCACCTACACCGACCGTTTGCCGGAGCAGATCAACCCGCGCACCGGTCGCGTGCACACGTCCTATCACCAGGCCGTAGCAGCAACCGGGCGCCTGTCCTCCAGCGATCCAAACCTGCAGAACATTCCGGTGCGTACCGCTGAAGGCCGGCGTATCCGCCAGGCATTTGTCGCGCCCAAGGGCTACAAGCTGCTGGCGGCGGACTACTCGCAGATCGAGCTGCGCATCATGGCGCATTTGTCCAAGGACGAAGGCTTGCTGAATGCGTTCCGCGACGACCTGGACGTGCACACCGCCACGGCGGCCGAAGTGTTCAAGGTTGAGTTGACCGAGGTCACGTCCAATCAGCGTCGCAGTGCCAAGGCGATCAACTTTGGCCTGATCTACGGCATGGGCGCCCAGAAGCTGGGCAAGGACATCGGCGTCGACACCAAGACCGCCAAGGCTTATATCGATGTGTACTTCGCCCGTTACCCGGGGGTGCGCGAGTACATGGAGCGCACCCGTGCCCAGGCGGCTGATCAGGGTTATGTGGAAACCCTGTTCGGGCGCCGCCTGTACCTGCCGGAGATCAATTCCAACAAGCCTCAGGAGCGTGCTGGCGCCGAGCGTACGGCAATCAACGCGCCGATGCAGGGCACTGCGGCCGATATCATCAAGAAGGCCATGGTCAAGGTCGACAACTGGCTGACGGACTCGGGCCTGGACGCCAAGGTCATCCTTCAAGTGCACGATGAATTGGTGCTGGAGGTGCGTGAGGATCTGGTGGCTGAAGTCAGCGCGAGGATTCGTGAACACATGAGCGAGGCGGCAAAGCTGGATGTGCCGCTGGTGGTAGACGTCGGCGTGGGCGACAACTGGGACGAAGCGCACTAAGCCTGGGGCCTGGGCCGCGGCATCATGCCGCGGCAGCGCTTTAGATCGGAAAACGCGGCGGGTTATTTCCAATAGTTTTTTGAACGTGCCGGAACTTAACCCGTGAATTGCTACTCAGAGTTACTGAATGGGTGGTGAAGCCCTTCAATGCTCCTATGTTGTGTTAAGTGTTGGCAGATATCTGGACCCCGCCCTAGCGGTCCGGAACTTGGACCCCGAACTTCCCCTCCCCATACGAAGTCCGGGGTTTTTTTTGCCCCGAGTTTTTACTCGGCGGCTTCCGAACCCTTGTCAGCCAGTTCCATCCAGCCTGCCAATACAGTGTAGGCATCTTCCAGCCCCATGCGTTTTGGCGCCGAGAACAACTGGATAGTCACCGCATCACCCCAACCCTTTCGGATTTCTGCCTGCACTTTGAGCAGGGTGTTTTTCGCTGCGCCGTAGGTCAATTTGTCGGCCTTGGTCAGCAGGACGTGCATCGGCATGCCGCTGGCGACGGCCCAATCGAGCATCAACAGGTCGAAGTCGGTCATTGGATGACGGATGTCCATCATCAGAATCAAACCCTTCAAACTCTCCCGGCCACCCAGATACGCTTCGAGGTGACGCTGCCAGTGCAGCTTCAGCGGGATAGGTACTTTTGCATAACCGTAGCCCGGCAGGTCGACCAGACGCCGATCATCGTCTAGCTTGAAGAAGTTGAGGAGCTGTGTGCGCCCCGGGGTTTTCGAGGTGCGGGCCAGGCTGGCGTGGGTCAGGGTGTTCAGCGCGCTGGATTTGCCGGCGTTGGAACGGCCGGCGAATGCGACTTCGAAGCCTTCGTCATCGGGGCATTGGTCGACTTTGGCGGCGCTGAGCATGAAGGTGGACTGTTGGCACAGGCCGAGGATGGGATTCTTGAGTTGCATGAGTTTTCCGATGTGGGCGGTGCCGGGAATAGGTGCGGCAAGCGGTGTCGTTTCCGTTTCAGTAGCGCCAGTATATAATGCCGCAGATTTTGTGTGTGCTTTGTCCCAGCGAAGGATGAAGTTCACGGGAGCGATAGACCTTTATTGCGCATTAGAACGCAAAACGCTCTCAAACCCTGAAAAGGTCGATGTATGACCAAATGGCTGCTGGCCTTCGGTTTCTTGATGCCACTTTACAGTGCGCAGGCTACACAGGAACCGGAGGCTGTGTACAACCGCTTTTGCGGGGCCTGCCATGCCGGACAGCTGCCCAACGCCCCTGGACGGGGTGACCAGGCAGCCTGGAAGCCAAGATTGGCTCAAGGTATGGACACGCTGGTGCAACACGTGACCCAGGGTTTCAAGGCGATGCCGCCGCGTGGTTTGTGCATGGACTGCAGTACCGAGGATTACCATGCCGTCATTCAGTTGATGGTGAGTGAACCCGGTCCATAACTCTTTAACCCTTAGCCGTAGTTGGATTAGCTGATGAACAAACTGATCGTGAGTCTGCTGTTGACCCTGGGCATCACCGGTGTTGCCCATGCCGCAGGCGACGCCACTGCTGGCCAGGCGAAAGCCGCCGTATGTGGTGCTTGCCATGGACCGGACGGTAATAGCCCGGCGCCTAACTTTCCAAAACTGGCCGGCCAGGGTGAGCGTTACCTGACCAAGCAGATGCACGACATCAAGGACGGCAAGCGTACGGTCCTGGAAATGACCGGCTTGTTGACCAACCTCAGCGATCAGGACCTGGCGGATATCGCGGCGTATTTTGCCAGCCAGAAAGGCAGTGTGGGAGCTGCTGATCCGAAACTGGTGGCCCGCGGTGAAGAATTGTTCCGCGGCGGCAACCTGGAAAAAGGCATGCCTTCCTGCCTCGGCTGCCACTCGCCTAACGGCGCAGGCCTTGCTGCCGCTGGCTTCCCGCACTTGAGCGGCCAGCATGCCCAGTACATCGGCAAACAGCTGACAGACTTCCGCGAAGGCAATCGCACCAACGACGGCGATACCAAGATCATGCAGAGCATCGCCGCGAAACTCAGCAACAAGGACATCGAAGCCGTGTCCCAATACATCCAGGGCCTGCACTAAGTGCCCCGGCTACGTTAACGCTCGATTAATCCGTCGATGCAAGCATAAAAAGGGTGGCCCAGGCTGCCCTTTTTTGTGGCCGGTGCCGTTACACTAACGAACTCATGCCCGCGTAGACCTGTCACAACAAAGGTCGCGTGAGGCGACTTTATTTGTCCAGGAGTAAAGCATGCGTAATCTGATCCTCAGCGCCGCTCTCGTCACTGCCAGCCTTTTCGGCATGACCGCACAAGCTGCCGATAATGTGCCGCTTGAAGCCGGTAAAACCTACGTTGAGCTGGCCAATCCTGTGCCGGTTTCCGTACCGGGCAAGATCGAAGTGGTGGAGCTGTTCTGGTATGGCTGCCCGCATTGCTACGCTTTTGAGCCAGTCATCAATCCGTGGGTCGATAAGCTGCCTCAGGACGTGAACTTCAAACGTATTCCTGCCCTGTTCGGCGGCCCATGGGACGCCCACGGCCAGCTGTTCATTACCCTGGACACCATGGGTGTAGAACACAAGGTTCACGCGGCTGTCTTCAATGCCATCCAGAAAGAAGGCAAGCGCCTTGTGAAGCCTGAAGACATGGCCGATTTCGTCGCCACCCAAGGCGTCGACAAAACCAAGTTCCTGGAGACATTCAACTCGTTCGCTGTGAAGGGCAAGATGGCCCAATACAAGGAACTGGCCCAGAAATACGGCGTGCAAGGCGTACCGACGCTGATCGTCAACGGCAAATACCGCTTTGACATCGGCAGTGCCGGCGGCGAAGAGCAGGCGCTGAACGTGGCCGACCAATTGATCGCCAAAGAGCGCGCAGCCAAGTAAGGGGCCCGTCATGCGTCGCTGGGGTACTGAACGTGTCGTTGGCCTGCATGACCCGAAGGTCAACGAACATCACCTGGAATCCACGGGCCTGCCGGCTGACAGTCGGTTGCGCCTGCTCAGTTTCAATATCCAGGTGGGTATCAGTACCGAGAAATACCGGCATTACCTGACCCGTGGCTGGCAGCACCTGCTGCCCCACAATGGGCGTGCCGGCAATCTGCAAAAGATCGGCGACCTGCTGGGTGACTTCGACCTGGTAGCCCTGCAGGAGGCCGATGGTGGCAGCCTGCGTTCCGGCTACATCAACCAGGTCGAGCACCTTGCCCAGCTCGGTGCCTTTCCCTACTGGTATCAACAACTCAATCGCAACCTCGGCAAACTCGGCCAGCACAGCAATGGTGTGCTCAGCCGTCTGAAACCGTGGGCGATCGAGGACCACCCGTTGCCTGGCCCGAAAGGCCGCGGTGCAATTCTCGTACGATTCGGCGAAGGGCCGGAAGCATTGGTCGTGGTGATGATGCACCTCGCACTGGGGGCACGAACCCGCACCCTGCAGTTGGCCTACATCCGCGAGTTGATTGGCAACTACAAACACCAGGTGCTGATGGGGGACATGAACACCCACGCCAGCGACCTGCTACAGAATTCCCCGTTGCGCGACCTTGGGTTGCTGGCGCCGCAAGTCGAAGCCACCTTTCCCAGCTGGCGACCGCAACGTTGTCTTGATCACATCCTGCTCAGCCCGACCCTGACACTCGAAAGTGTGCAGGTACTGGCGCAGCCCATCTCCGATCACCTGCCCGTCGCGGTAGAGATTCGTCTGCCGGGTTCGCTCACGGCTGATGCATTGCCCGCGTTGAGCCCCGGCCCTCGCGGACCCCTTGCATGAGCGACGACGCCCAGCGTTGGAAAGAGAAATACCTTAAAAGCGTCGAGCAACAAGAAAAGCTCGAGCGTCGCTGGGCCGCCCGCCTCGACCTGCTGCGCCGTGGGCTGGTGCGCAGCACCCTGGCGGCAGAAGGGACCGACCGGGCGGTTGACCAATGCATGAAGGAAATGCGCGATGTGGTGCGCACCGACGACATGGACGCCGCCCTCGCTGCATTGCTGCCGCGCCTGGAAAAGGCCGTGCTGGATTCGGAGCAGCGCCGCGAAACCCGGGTTGACCAGATCGGCAGCGCGTTGACGGCCCTGGTCACTCAGTTGCAGAAACTGCCCTTGCCACGGGACGTGAGTCGCCCGCTGAAGGCTTTCGCCAAGCAGCTGGACGGTCGGGTTGGCCAGGCGCGGGAGATCCCGCTGTTGCTGAGTGAGCTGAGCGGCCTCCAGGGGCAGGCGTTGAGTAACCTGGAGCCGGAGGGCGAAACCAGCCGTTCGAGCCCGGGGCTGTTGCAGCGTCTGTTTGGCACCAAGGACGCAATCGACACGCCGGAGGTTGAAGCGCCCACGCCATCCCGCCCGGCTTCTCCGGCGCCTGCTGCGCCAAAGCCCAGGCCGGTGGATGAAGTTGAAGCGCCGGCGCAATCGGCGGAACTGGCCCAGGCGCTGCGGGCTTTTGCACCGCAGCCGAAGGTCCCGGCCCCCATCGAGTCGCCCCCTGAGCCGGTATCGCCAGTAGAGGCTACCGACGCTGTCAGCGAAGCAGTGCCTGTTGTTCCGGCCGTCGCGGTCACAGCGCCTGTCGTCGAGGCACCCGCTACGATTATCGAAACGCCAGAACCCGAGCAACCGATCGAAGCGGAGGTTGAGCTCGAGAGTGCTCTTGCCGCCATGGTCGAGGTGCCAGAGGTGCAGGCCCGTGAGTCGGAGCGGACAGAGATCGGCAGTCTTTCCCTGCCCCCGGTCCTGGCCGATGAACCGCAAGAATCGCCCGAGCAGGCAGAGCCGAACCCAGACGAGCTGCTAGCGGATCAAGCCTACGCCCTGCCCGACACCCCCGAGCCGTCTTACAGTTCGGTGGCCAAGCACATCGAAGATACCCTGCTCGGCTTACTGGAAGACCTCTCGCTGCCCGAGCGCCATCGGCCCCAGGCCGAAGCCATGCGTGAGCGCCTGGCCCACGGATTGAACTGGTACGAATTGCTGCCGATCCTCGATGACCTGGCGGTGTTGATGCTGGCGATCACCGACAGCGGCCAGCACGAGTTTGAAGCCTACCTCAAGCAGCTCAACGATCGTCTCGAGGCGTTCCAGGGGCACCTGCAGGTCGCCAGTGACGGCCACGCCGACAGCCGGTCGGCGGCCAGGGAGCTGGATACCCAGATCCGCGAACAAGTGGATGGTTTGCAAACCAGCATGCAGGACGCCGCGGACCTCGACAGCCTCAAGCACGTGCTGGAGAGCCATCTCGAAGGGCTGCTGGGCACCATGGATGAACACCGCCACCAGCGTGACCAGCGCGAACAGGAAGTGGCTGCACGGCTCAAGGGCCTGGCCGAACGGGTCGCCAATATGGAGCAAGAGGCTCAGGGCTACCGTGAACACCTTGAGGTTCAGCGCCAGAAAGCCCTGATCGATCCGCTCACCGGACTACCCAACCGCGCGGCCTGGAGCGAGCGTCTGGAGCAGGAGGTCAACGCCTGGCACCAGCGTGGAAATAACCTGTCACTGGCCATGCTGGACCTCGATCACTTCAAGCGCATCAACGACGGCTATGGTCATCTGGCGGGCGACAAGGTGCTGAAAATCATCGCCACGGTGCTTCGCAAACGCCTGCGGCCGAACGACTTCATCGCGCGTTTTGGCGGTGAAGAGTTTGTGCTGCTGATGCCCAACTCGTCGCTGTCCGATGCGTTGGCGGTGGGCGAAACCCTGCGTGCAGCCATCCAAGCCTGCCCGTTTCACTTCAAGGGCGAGCCGGTGACGATTACGGTGTCCATGGGCATGGCGCAGTTTCAGCCGGGAGAACGCAGTGACCTGGCGCTCAAGCGCGCTGACGAGGCGTTATATCGTGCCAAGGCGGCGGGGCGTAACCAGGTGCAGGCGGCCTGACCGGAAATGTTCCATTTTGTTTAAAACATCGCATTTGGCCGCCTGGCAGCAAACGGTACGTTACACTGTTGCATTATCGTCTTAAGCGTACTATTTGCTGCCATGAAACTTCTGTGTTCTGCCTTTCTGTTTCTCCTGCTCGCCGGTTGCGCGAGCGGCCCTCGCCTGGACACCAGTCATCCGTCGGTGAACCACGACAATCGTGTGCAGTTTGTCGTCGTGCACTACACCTCGGCGTCCCTTGAGCGCTCCCTGGCGCTGTTGACCCATGGCCAGGTCAGCAGTCATTACCTGATCGGTGATGACGCCTCGGCCACCATCTATAAGCTCGTGGATGAAAGCCAGCGCGCCTGGCATGCCGGAGAAAGTGAATGGATGGGCCGCACCTGGCTCAACTCCAGCTCCATCGGGATCGAGATCGTGAACCCGGGTTATCGGGATTTGCCGACGGGCCGCGTCTGGTATCCCTATTCCGAAGCGCAGGTGCAGTCACTGGTGGTGCTGCTCAAGGACATCAGCAAACGCAACGGCATCGACCCGCGAAACATCATCGGCCATAGCGACATTGCCCCGCTGCGCAAGCTGGACCCGGGGCCGTTGTTCCCCTGGAAGCGCCTGGCGGATGAAGGGCTGGGCATGTGGCCGGACGCCAAGGCGGTGGCCCGTTACCAGGTGCAGTACGCAGCCGATCTGCCGAGCATTACCTGGTTCCAGGAAGAGTTGGCGAAGCTGGGCTATCCGACGCCGCAGACGGGCGAGCTGGATGTGGCGACGCGGCATGTGGTGGCCGCGTTCCAGATGCATTTCCGGGCGTCGCTGTTTGATGGGACGCCGGATGCCGAAAGTGCTGCGATCCTGCGGGCGTTGAATCACCAATAACGGTTGGCGCGTTGGTCCTACAGGGGCAACGCCATGTAGAACTGCGTCCCCTGCCCCGGCCGCGAATACACCCCCATGCGGCCACCGTGCAATTGCACGATCTCCTTGCACAGCGCCAGGCCCAGCCCGGCGCCGCCTTTCTTGCGGCCTACCTGCACAAACGGTTCGAAGATTCGTCCCTGCTGGCCGTAGGCAATGCCTTCACCGTTGTCTTCAACGCTGACAATCACCCGTTCGCCATGACGACGCGCCTGCAAGCGGATCTGCCCACCGTCGGCTGTGTGCCGCAGGGCATTGCCCAGCAAATTGTCGAGCACCCTTTCCAGCTGCGCTCGATCGGCATGCAACCTCGGTAGCGGGGATTGTTCCTCAACCAGCAGCTCGATGTTCTGCGCATTCGCCTGCTCCGCGAAGCGGGCGCGGGCATGTTCGAGCAGGTCGCTGATGTCACACGGGCCCAGGGTGAGTTTCTGCAAGCCATTCTGGTAGCGCGAGAAGTTGAGCAAGTCGTTGATCAACTGCATCAGGCGCTGCATTTCCTCGTTGACCGTATCCAGCAGGTCCGCTTCGCGCGACTCCGCAGGAAACTTCGCCCGTTCCCGGAACAAGCCGAAGGCCATGTGCATGCCCGTCACCGGCGTGCGTAATTCATGGGACGCGCGCAACACAAACTCACTGCGTACTCGTTCAAAGGCACGCTGTTCGGTAACGTCATGCAGCACCATCACCGCGCCCAGAATGTGCCCCTGGGTATGGCTGACCGGCGTCAGGCTGTACGTCAGCAGGCGCAGCTCACCCTCAACCTCTACTTCCAGGTCTTCAGGTGCGCGCTCCAGATTGCCGCCGCGCAGTACCAGCTGCAGCTGTTCATCCAGTTCCGGGCGGCCCAGGGCGTCGCCAAGGCCTTGGCCCAGGCGATTCTCGTCCCAGCCGAGTTGACGTTGTGCCACCGGGTTAAGGTGTTCCAGGCGACCCTGGCGGTCGATCATCAGCAGGCCGTCGTCGATGCTGTCGAGCACCGCCTGCAGGCGTTGTTGCCCGGCCAGCAGCTCATCGACATTGGTTGCCTGATGCTGGCGCAACGCCTCGGCCATGATGCCGAAGCGTCGGGTCAGCAGGTTCATTTCCGCTGCGGATGAAATGGGCAGCGTGACTTCGAAGTTGCCCTGGCCGATCTTGTCGGCGGCCTTGGCCAGCGCTTCGATCGGCCCGCCAAAGCGTCGGGCGATACCGTGGGCGGTAACGAAACCGATGATCAGCACCGCCAGGCCGACCAGGCCCAGCAGGCCGGCAATCAGCAGCGCACGTTCACGGGACTTGTGTTCGGTATCGTTGATGTTATCCAGGGCTTTCTTGTGCTCGGCGATCAGGCCGTTGCGCAGGATGTTGAAGCGTTTGGTGAGCTCGTCGTTGTTGCGCAGTTGCGGCGGAGCATTCTCCTTTTCATCGAACGCCTCGAGAAAGCTCAGGTAATTGGTCTTGGCCTGGGTAAAACCGCTGGTTACCGCGTCCTTTTGTTCGTGGTCGATACCTTGCTGCAACAGGGCGAAATAGCGTTGCTTGGAGTCTTCCAGCGCAGCGGTATTCGGCTGTTCATTGAGCATGATCATCAACTGGTCGCCGAGGGTCTGCCGAAGCTTGAGCCCCAGGTCCAATGTGATGAAGTTGCTGCGAATCAACGATTCCTGGGTCTTGGCCATTTGCATGACGCTCACCAACCCCAGCAGCAACCCCAACAGGGCGACGGTGATCAGCGCGGAAATACTCAGGAACAACCGAGTGCGCAGGGTCATCGCAAGCTTCATAGGCTACAGCTCACAGGTTGTATTGTTTGCGTTTGCGATACAGCGTCGACGCATCAATGCCAAGGGTTCGGGCCGCCTGGTCCAGGGTGTCGCTGGTGGCCAGCACGGCGCCGATATGCGCCTTTTCCAGTTCATCCAGGCTCAACGCCGCACCGATACGCGGGGCATTGTTAGTCGGCTGCTCGGCCATGCCGAGGTGGCTGATCTCAACTTTTTCCTGCGGGCAAATGATGCTGGCCCGCTCAACCACGTTGCGCAGCTCACGGATGTTCCCCGGCCAGCGGTAGTTGAGCAGTGCCTCACGGGCTTCATCGCTGAAGCCGCGCGCCGGCCGCGCATATTCCTTCACGAAGCGCGCCAGGAAGCGGTCGGCCAGGGTCAGGATGTCTTCGCTGCGTTCGCGCAGGGGCGGCAGGTGCAAGGTGATGACATTCAGGCGATACAGCAGGTCTTCGCGGAAACGGCCGTCGCGAACCATGTCTTCCAGGTTCAGGTTGGTAGCGGCGAGAATTCGCACATCGGCACGGCGCGTCACCGGGTCGCCGACGCGCTCGTATTCCTTGTCCTGGATAAAGCGCAGCAACTTGGGTTGTAAAGTAAGCGGAAAGTCGCCGATCTCGTCGAGAAACAAGGTGCCGCCATCGGCCTGGTTGACGCGGCCGAGGGTGCTTTCGCTGGCGCCGGTAAACGCACCACGGCTATGACCGAACAACTCGCTTTCCATCAGTTCCGCCGTCAGGGACGGGCAGTTGATGGTGACGCAGGATTTTTTCGCGCGTTTGCTCCAACCGTGGATCGCCCGGGCCAGTTCACCTTTACCGGTGCCGGACTCGCCGAGAATCAGGATGTTGGCATCAGTGCCCGCCACCTGGCGTGCGGTTTCCAGCACCACCATCATCGCCGGGCTATGGGAGTCGAGGCCGTCCTTGGGCTGGCGCACTGCGCCTTCCAGGGCTTCCAGGCGTGCCGAGAGCTGGCGCACTTCCAGCTGCTTGGCCGTGGCCAGGCGCAATTGGTCGGGGCTGCAAGGCTTTACCAGGTAGTCGGCCGCGCCGGCCTGGATCGCATCCACGGCGGTGTCGACGGCCGAGTGGGCCGTGACGATCACCACGCGCATCCACGGCGCCTGGATACGCATTTGCGCCAGTACATCCAGGCCGTTGTCTTCGCCCAGGCGCAGGTCCAGGAAGCACAGGTCAAACACCTGGCGTTGCAACAAGGCATCGGCCTGGGCGGCGCTGTTGGCGGTGGCTACGGTGTAGCCTTCATCTTCCAGGCAGTAACGGAAGGTGCGAAGGATCGCGGATTCGTCATCCACTAAAAGAATGCGGCCTTGAAGTTCCTTGGCTGATTCCATCTGTCCCGCGCTCCCTTAAGAATGAATGATGTTGTTTAGTCCCGGAATAATCGGGCAAGTTGCATGGTTTATTCTGATTGATTAAAGCCGTCACCGCGCAGCTATCTGCGCTTCTTCTTACAAAGACGCCCACAAGAGGCGTTTTTGTCTCCCTCTTGCCACTTCGGCAGTCGAACGTTGCCTTCCTATCCCTTGATCCGACCAGTGACCATCGTGCATTTCGCACGGCAAGGATAGGGGCATCGTGCAGGATGCTCGTGGTGTCAAAGCGCTTTTGTTTTTAACTTGTTGATTTTATTGGGTTTTATTTTGTTAAAAAACTGGCACGCAGGCTGCAATACACCTCATACGAGTTTCATCTACGAATAATCAGAATGCGGGAGAGATACAGCATGACTCGCCAAAGCCTGACCCAACTGCGTGTATCGCCACTGCGCCTGCAACAGGGGCTGTTTGCCAGCCTGGCCCTGATGGTGACCTTGATTGGCGGTCAGCAATTGGCGCATTGGCAGCAGAGTCAGCAGCAAGTCGTGCAGTTTGAACGTCCGATGATGACCCAGACCCATTTCCGCTCCGTCGGCAGCACTGCCGCCGATGTGACAACCCCGCAATTGGCGGCGGTTGAACAGGACTCCACCCTCGGCGACCTGCCATCGCAGGAACGCTGGGTGTTCTAGGCAATACACGGTCCTCCAATCGAGCGACCGCAGGCACTACCGCTGTTACCCCTAAAAGAAGCGTAAGGAGAATCACCATGTTGAGTTGGGCAATCACATTTCTGATCATCGCCATTGTGGCTGCAGTCCTGGGCTTCGGTGGTATCGCGGGCACCGCCACGGGTATCGCCAAGATTCTGTTTGTGGTCTTCCTGGTGATGTTCATCGCTTCCTTCTTCTTTGGCCGTCGTGGCCGAGGCTAAGCATGTTCAACTCGTCCCTTAAAGTCCTGGCTGCCGCCCTGTTGTTGGGCGGCAGCGGCTTGGTGCTGGCTGCCAATGATGGCCAGTCCCGAGCCAACGAACTGTTGAGCGCGAACCCGCAGTATCGCGAGACCTGGCAGAGCGTGGTCAAGAAGGAAGAGCGTCTGCCTGAATGGGTGTTGAACCTTTCGGGCAGTGCTGAACAAATGAATGCCGTTGAAGAGGATGGTGACAAGTACTTGGTCGGGCCGCTCTGTGAAACCGCAGACACATGCCTGAACAAGCGCCTGATCGTCGCTTTCAGCTTCGACAAGGAAGATGCTTACGCGATGTTGGTAGAAGTCCCGGCGGGGCTGCCCGCGGACAAATCGCCAACGCGGCATGCCGACTACCGTTTTCTTGGCAAGCCGGACGAAGGCATGCAAAAGCTGCTGATGGAACAGCTCAAGAAAGATCCGAATTGGTACTAGGTTCGGTCTGACGACGCTGTCGTCTACCGGCTTAACGTCCATAGAAAGAAGCGCCGTGCTTCTTTCTGTTTGCATCGCCCGACAAGGGTGGTGCATGACCAAGGGGCCGGGTTGCTCTGATCGTTTGGATCGGCGTGACCTACGGGGACAGGGAGTGCCTGCGCAAGGGCCGGGTCAGGTGAAAAGCTGCGACGCAAGTTCCCAAGCCGATGGTTTGTGGAACTTGCGACGGGCTTGCGGCTCCTATGCCCGCTTCTGTCATGCCGCCCATAGCGGCAATTCTCCTTTTTGCGTCCGCCCAACCATTTCTTGGTGTTTCCGCGTGACCATCTATCGAGAAAGTTTGTCTCCTGCCAGACGAGTTTTTCGATGGTATGCGTAGGAATTTTCAGGGGTTTTCAACTGCGACCGTAGATTTTCAAAAAACCCTGCGCGAGCCTGAAATGGCCGGTTCGCGGCATTTATGCCTGCCGAAATGTCGTATTCGAACTGACCGTTCAGACAGAAAAACTCAAAAAAACTCATGCCGATTCGGCATAGGGTAGGCGTTTACGGCATTAGACGTCGCCTCCTTGCATCGGAATAGTTGCGCCTTTTTTCGCCTGCCAGTGAGCCATATCGGCCAACTGCGGTGACCTTCTACGGGGGCAGATGCACACACTTTTTCGCTCTCGAGCGTTCCAGCTGCTGGCGCATCTGCCTGAGTCCACTTGAAGTAAGGGTAATGACATGAAGAAGGCAAAGCTAAGCCTCGCCTGGCAGATCCTCATCGGTCTGGTGCTGGGGATTGCAATCGGTGCGGTGCTTAACCATTTCAGTGCTGAAAAGGCCTGGTGGATCAGCAACGTGTTGCAGCCCGCTGGCGATATCTTTATCCGCCTGATCAAGATGATCGTTATCCCGATCGTGATTTCGTCGCTGATTGTCGGAATCGCCGGTGTTGGCGATGCGAAAAAGCTCGGCCGGATCGGCGTTAAAACCATCCTTTACTTCGAAGTGGTCACCACCATTGCCATTGTGGTCGGCCTGTTGCTGGCCAACCTGTTCCATCCGGGTACCGGCATCGACATGAGTACCCTGGGTACCGTCGACATTTCCAAATACACGGCCACCGCCGCCGAGGTCCAGCACGAGCACGCGTTCATCGAGACGATCCTCAACCTGATCCCGTCGAACATCTTCGCCGCCGTGGCCCGTGGCGACATGCTGCCGATCATCTTCTTCTCGGTGTTGTTCGGCCTCGGCTTGTCGAGCCTCAAGCCTGAATTGCGCGAGCCCCTGGTGACCATGTTCCAGGGCGTGTCCGAGAGCATGTTCAAAGTCACCCACATGATCATGAAATACGCCCCGATCGGTGTATTTGCCCTGATCGCGGTGACCGTCGCCAACTTCGGCTTCGCCTCGCTGCTGCCGCTGGCCAAGCTGGTGATCCTGGTTTACGTCGCCATCCTGTTCTTTGCTTTTGTGGTGCTGGGCCTGATCGCCCGCCTGTTCGGTTTCTCGGTGATCAAGCTGATGCGCATCTTCAAGGATGAGCTGGTGCTGGCCTACTCCACTGCCAGCTCTGAAACCGTGCTGCCGCGTGTGATCGAGAAGATGGAAGCCTACGGCGCGCCGAAGGCGATCTGCAGCTTCGTGGTACCGACCGGCTACTCGTTCAACCTCGACGGTTCGACCCTGTACCAGAGCATCGCGGCGATCTTTATCGCCCAGCTGTATGGCATCGACCTGTCGATTGGCCAGCAACTGATGCTGGTGCTGACCCTGATGGTCACCTCCAAAGGCATCGCCGGCGTACCGGGTGTGTCGTTCGTGGTACTGCTGGCGACCCTGGGCAGCGTGGGCATTCCGCTGGAAGGCCTGGCGTTCATCGCCGGTGTCGACCGCATCATGGACATGGCCCGTACCGCACTGAACGTGATCGGTAACGCCCTGGCCGTACTGGTCATCTCCCGTTGGGAAGGCATGTACGACGATGCCAAGGGCGAGCGCTACTGGAACTCCCTGCCGCACTGGCGCACCAAGCAAGCACTGCCGGCCGGCGAGACTACTCGCGGCTGACCGCCAGGACTGGCTCCTACACAAACCCCGGAAAATCCGGGGTTTGTCGTTTCTGCCAGCCCCGCTATCATTCGCCCCATCTTTCGGGGGATTCAACTGATGCTCAATGGCCTGTGGCTTGGCTTCTTTATCGTGGCGATGGTGTCTGCGCTGGCGCAATGGCTGATCGGCGGGAATGCCGGGATCTTTGCGGCCATGGTGGAAAGCATTTTCGCCATGGCCAAGCTGTCGGTCGAGGTGATGGTGTTGCTGTTCGGCACCCTGACCTTGTGGCTGGGCTTCCTGCGTATCGCCGAGAAAGCCGGGATCGTCGACTGGCTGGCCAAGGCCCTGGGGCCACTGTTCCGGCGCCTGATGCCGGAAGTGCCTGCCGGTCACCCGGCCATCGGCTTGATCACGCTCAACTTCGCCGCCAACGGACTGGGCCTCGATAACGCCGCTACGCCCATCGGCCTCAAGGCCATGAAGGCGCTGCAAGAGCTCAACCCTATCCCCAATACCGCCAGCAACGCGCAGATCCTGTTCCTGGTACTCAACGCGTCTTCCCTGACCCTGCTGCCGGTCACCATCTTCATGTACCGCGCCCAGCAAGGTGCGGCGGACCCGACGCTGGTGTTCCTGCCGATCCTGCTGGCCACCAGCGCCTCGACCCTGGTGGGTCTGTTGTCGGTGGCGGTGATGCAACGCCTGCGGCTGTGGGACCCGGTGGTGCTGGCGTATCTGATTCCGGGTGCGCTGGTACTGGGTGGCTTCATGGCCTTGCTGGCGACGCTCTCAGCCACTGCGCTGGCGGGGCTGTCGTCGATCCTCGGCAACCTCACGCTGTTCGGGCTGATCATGTTGTTCCTGGTGATCGGCGCGCTGCGCAAGGTGAAGGTCTACGAGGCGTTTGTCGAAGGTGCCAAAGAGGGCTTCGACGTTGCCAAGAACCTGCTGCCGTACCTGGTGGCGATGCTCTGTGCGGTGGGCGTGTTGCGGGCGTCCGGCGCGCTGGATTTCGGCCTGGAAGGCATTCGCCACGTGGTGGCCTGGACCGGCATGGACACGCGCTTTGTCGATGCGCTGCCGACCGCGATGGTCAAGCCGTTCTCCGGCAGTGCGGCGCGGGCGATGTTGATCGAGACGATGCAGACCCAGGGCGTGGACAGCTTCCCGGCGCTGGTGGCGGCGACGATTCAGGGCAGTACCGAGACCACGTTCTATGTGTTGGCGGTGTACTTTGGCTCGGTGGGAATCCAGCGGGCACGGCATGCGGTGGGGTGTGCGTTGTTGGCGGAGTTTGCTGGTGTGGTGGCGGCGATTGCGGTGTGCTACTGGTTCTTCGGCTAAGACCTGAATCCCTGTGGCGAGGGAGCTTGCTAACGTTGGGCCGCGAAGCGGCCCCAGTCAGTTATCGCAGGTGTGTCAGTCAAAGCTCATTGACTGGTTTTGGGGCTGCTGCGCAGCCCAACGGGAGCAAGCTCCCTCGCCACAAAAGCGCGGTTTCCCAGGCCGACGGCCCAATCCACCACCTGCCTGTTCAGCGCATCCCCAGCCTGACCAAACCCGGCCACCACCGCCGGCACCTTGGTATCCCCCACCGGCTGCCTCACCTCGAACCGCTTGCTGGCAATAATCCGTTGATCACTGCCGCGCACCAACCGTGCGTCCAGCCGTATCACCACTTCAACTGCGCTGCCGCGATACTCACTCTGAAACGCCTGCAACTGCCCGCCCAACTCAAAGTCCGCCTGCAGATTGGTCTCATCGGTACTGAGCAACGTCACCCGCCCATCCCGCTGGAACCCGTCCAACAACCGGTTACGCAACAGCACCGGTGCCGGATCGCTCCAGCGGGAATTCGCATAGCTGCTGATCAGGTCGCCATTAGGCACCACGGCAATCCGCGGGCTGTCGAGGAATTCGCTGGTCTGCGGCTTCGCCACCCGCAGCGACCAGGCCACCGGGCTGGCCTGCGTGGCGGCCTGCGCCGATGGCAACCGGTATACGTCCGAGGGATCCGCCTTCGGCAGGATGGAACACGCACTGACCAATACCAGCGCAACGGGGGCGATCATTTGGTACGCACGCTTCATGGCGTGAACTCCTTGTTCTTGTCGCTGCCCAGCAGGTAACCGCTGGGGTTGGCTTCCAGGCGGCGGGAAATGGCGCGCAACGAACCCAGGGTTTCGCGCAGCTCGCGCACTGCTGGCGCCAGTTCGTTGAGACCCTGCATGCCGCTGTTCAGGGAATCCTTGTTGTTGGTCAGCAAGGTGTCGATCGTGGCCGTGCTCTGTTGAAGGGACTGCATGGCCTTCTCGGCGCTGCCAAACACCTGCTTGCCCTGGTCGTTGAGCAAACCGTTGGCGTTGCGCATCAACGCGGTGGTTTGCTCCAGGGTGGCGCTGGCCTGTTTGCTCACCTGCATCAATTGCTGCATCACCACCTTGATGTCGCCGCGCTGATCGGCAATCGCGCCGGTGGTCTGTTGCAGGTTGTCCAGGGTATTGCTGAGGCGGTCGACGTTCTCCCGGGAGAACATGTGATTGGCGTTGTGCAGCAGCAAGTTGATGCTGGTCATCAGGTCGTTGCTGTTGTTCAGCAGTCGCGCGATCGGCGATGGCGACGCAATGATTTCCGGCAGGTTGCCGTCCTTGCCCTTGAGCTCAGGGCTTTGGGGCGTACCGCCGCTGAGCTGGATGATCGAGGTGCCAGTGATGCCGGTCAGGGCCAGCTTGGCCTGGGTGTCTTCCTTGATCGGCGTCTGCCCGGCCAGGCGGATGCGCGCCAGCACCCGGCGCGGGTCTTTCGGGTCGAGGCGCAGGCTGGTGACGTCGCCCACCTTGATCCCGCTGTACTGCACGGCACTGCCTTGGGACAGTCCGCTGACCGCCTCGTTGAACACCACTTCGTAATCCTGGAATGCGCTGTCGACGCTGGACTTGGCCAGCCACAGGCCAAACAGCATGGCGCCGACCACGACGATCACGCTGAACAGACCGATCATCACATGATGGGCTCGGGTTTCCATGTCATACCTCGTTGAGCAGTTGAGCGGCATCCAATGCCGCGCGGCCCCGTGGGCCATGGAAGTATTCGTGAATCCAGGCGTCGTCGGTTTCCGAGACGACATCGATGGCATCCGCCACCAGTACCTTTTTCTGCGCTAACACCGCTACACGGTCGGTGATGGTGTACAGCGTGTCGAGGTCGTGGGTGACCAGGAACACGCTCAGGCCCAGCGCATCGCGCAGGGTCAGGATCAGTTGATCGAAGGCGGCGGCGCCGATCGGGTCGAGGCCGGCGGTGGGTTCGTCGAGAAACAGGATGTCCGGGTCCAGCGCCAGGGCACGGGCCAGGGCCGCGCGCTTGATCATGCCGCCGGAGAGTGACGAGGGGTATTTGTCGGCGGCCGACAGCGGCAGCCCGGCCAACGCCAGCTTTACTGCCGCCAGGTGCTCGGCATCGGGACGGCTGAGGCCGGCATGCTCTATCAGTGGCAACGCAACGTTCTCGGTGACCGTCAGCGAGGAAAACAGCGCGCCCTTCTGGAACAGCACGCCGAAGCGCCGCTCCACCAGTGACCGCTCGTGTTCCGACAGGCTCGGCAAGTTCTGCCCGAACACCCGCACCTGGCCTTCGCTGGGCTGGCGCAAACCGATGATGCTGCGCAGCAGCACCGACTTGCCGCTGCCGGAGCCACCGACGACGGCGAGGATTTCACCCTTGTACAAGTCCAGGTCGAGGTTCTCGTGCACGCTTTGCGAACCAAACCGGTTGCACAGCCCGCGGACTTCGATCACCGCCTCAGTGGGCGCACGGCGCAGACGACTCACCAGCCCATCTCCATGAAAAACAGTGCGGCGACCGCATCCAGCACGATCACCACGAAAATCGATTGCACCACACTGGAGGTGGTGTGGGCGCCGACGGACTCGGCGCTGCCGCTGACCTTGAAACCTTCGAGGCAGCCGATGGCCGCGATAAGGAACGCGAAGATCGGCGCCTTGACCATGCCGACTAGGAAGTGCTGCACGCCAATGTCCGATTGCAGCAGCGACAGGAACATTGCCGGCGAAATATCCAGGGCCACGGCACACACCACACCGCCGCCGATAATGCCCGAGAGCATTGCCAGGAACGTCAGCATCGGCAGCGCCACCAGCAATGCCAGTACGCGGGGCAGCACCAGCAACTCCATCGGGTCGAGGCCCAGGGTGCGGATCGCATCGATCTCTTCGTTGGCCTTCATCGAGCCGATTTGTGCGGTGAAGGCACTGGCGGTGCGGCCCGCCATCAGGATCGCGGTGAGCAACACGCCGAACTCCCGCAGGAAGGAGAACGCCACCAGGTCCACGGTGAAAATGCTCGCGCCAAAACTGGCCAGCACCGTGGCACCGAGAAACGCCACCACTGCGCCCACCAGGAAGGTCAGCAAGGCCACGATGGGGGCCGCGTCGAGGCCGGTTTGTTCGATATGCGCAACCATTGGCGTCACGCGCCAGCGCTTGGGCCGGAATACGCCACGGGCGAAGGTTTCGAGGATCAGGCCGATAAAGCCCAGCAGTTTCATGCCGTCTTGCCAGACGGTGTAGACCGCGCCGCCGATGCGCGCCAGCAACATGATGCCGGCGGCTTCTTCCGGTTCCTTGACCGGCACACAGAAGTCGTTCAGAGAGCGGTAGACGGTTTTCAGTAACGCGCGGTCGGCGGTCGAGAGGCTGCAGTCGGTCTGTTCGGCGGACTGTTCGATGCGCTCGGGGCCGAGCAATTCCACCAGCAGCGAGGCGCCGGCCGTGTCCAGGGCGCCGAGGCCGTTAAGGTCGATACGTGCGCCAGCGTCGTACTGGCCGTCGAGCTTTTCCGACAGCTTCTTCAGGTTGGCATAGTGGGCAAGCGTCCAATCCCCTGTAATCCTCAGCAATGGAGGCTGGGTGGACGTGTCCAGATGGGCTGCACCGGCCGTTGTGCTACTGGTCATAAGCTCCGAGCTTGTTTGGCTATTCCAGAATTCCTACGTAATAGCACGATCCTGCCTACTTTGGCGCGTCTGGCGTTGTAGCGCCCTGACCGGGGTCAGTTACCTTGAAGCGCAACACGCCGATCACTTGGCCATCTTCGGTCAGCACCCGTACCTGCCAGCGTCCTACCGAGTCGGGGGGGAAGTTCTGCTTGTGGGTCCAGGCCCGATAACCTTCCTTGCGCCCGCCATGGATGTCCAGGGCGATGCGGTCGACTTCCTTGCCGTTGAATTTCCACACATGGTAGATCCGCTCATCCAGGCCGCGCGGCGCGTTGATCGCGGTGTAGGCATACAGCCCGCTGCTGCGCAGTTGGGCGGCGCTGACTTCTTTCAGGTCATCGCCGGGCGTGCGGTCCTGCAATTGGGTGCTGATGGCCACTTCGGTCATCCACAGCGTAGCGGGCGGCACCCAAGTGCGCAGGAACCAGCCGGCGCAACCAATCGCTGCGGTAACCCCCAACAGCATCGCCCAGCCCTTGATGCTACGCAGCGGCAGGCTCACGGCCAGGCTCGGGATAGAGAGCGCCATCGCCACGCCGAGGGCCAGTTTGTAACTCTCGGCGGTGGTCAGGTGCAGGATGATCGGCAGCGCGGTCAGCAGGGCTGCGAACAGGGTCAGGGTGTGCAGTGCGAGAAACAGCGAGCGCTTGGGTGCCAGCCACTTGTAGTACAGCGGGTCGGTGATCGATACCAGTGCCGCCGCGCCCAGCAGGCCGGTAAAGATCGACTGGCCGCTGTTCCAGGTGGTGGTGACAAAAAAGAACGGCAGGACAAAAAACAGGCTTTCCTGATGGATCATCTGCGTGGCGTAGCGCAGCAGCGGTTCGGGGATTTCCCGTTTGAAGACTTTGCTGAACAGTTGGGTGAGGCTGTTTTCGAGCATCAGCCATAACCAGCTCACCAGCATGATGATCGCGATCCAGCTGGCCATGCCTTGCTGGCGATCCACCAGGATGAAGCTGCCCACACCCGAGATGAAACCGCCGAGTGCAATCACCCCTGGGTAGCGCTTCATCAGCTCGAGGATGCGCTGGATGGTGTGGGTCAGGATAGGCATTCGGCAGTTCACAGTCTTTGTAGGAAAAATCCCAGACAGAATAACGTTTTAGCCGTTTTCTCGGGGCCCGATTACGCAATCCCTTTGCGATAACGCCACACGCCTAGTAAAACAATCGCAATCAGCCCCAGTGCGCCTGCGGCGATCCAGTTGAGGCTATCGTAGCTGAACAACGGTTTCTCGATGCGCCAGTAGCCGTTCTGCTTGAACAGCTCGCGCATGGCCTGGTTGGCTTGCTCCAGGCTGACGGCCTTGATGCGCTTGGCCGGGTCGCTGAAATGCCCTTTGGCGTAGTCGCCCGAGGCACTCCAGTAATAGTCGGCCAACGCGCTGTTGCCTTGAACGGCCCACGCCTGGCGGGCAATGGCGGCTTGTTGCAGGCGGGCGAAGGTGGCCGGGTCGAGGCCGTCCTTGAGCAACTGGGCCCTGAGGGTTTCCAGCACGTGCTCGGCTTCGGGCAGGTTGTCGCGTTCAAGGTCGGCGTTGAGGCTCATGAAGCCGACGCCGCCCAGCACTTCGCGCTCGCTCCATGGGCCATAGGACAAGCCGTGCTGCAAGCGCAATTGACGATACAGCGCCCAATCCAGGTAGTCCTTGAGCAGGTCGAAGGTTTCATCGTACTGGTCGTCCAGCACCGGCTCGGGGAATAACCAGTGCAGCTTGGCGTTGTCACCGACCCAGCCATGGATCAGGTCGCGGCGGACGGCGGCGGCGTGTTGAATCTCCGGCAACGGGCGATGTTCGCTGGGGTCAACCGGATCCAGTGCGCCGTAGGTGCGTTCGAGATAGGCCGGCAGCAGCTTGTCGAGGTCGCCGACGATGATCAGGGTCATGTTGTTGGGGGCGTACCAGGCCTTGCGCAGCTTTTCCAACTGGTCGCGGGTCAGGTGCTCGACTTCGGCCCGCTCGGCGCATTTGAGCCCCAGTTCGACGGCAAGCTGACTGCTGGCCTTGTGGCCGAGGTCCTGGCGGTCCAGCAGCCGTTGCAGGTGTGAGTAATGGCCGCCGTCTTCGCGCTCCACCACCTGTTTGGCGGCATTGATGTTGGCGTCGGTCAGTTGGGTGCGGGTGATGATGGCCAGCAGCAGGTCGAGCACCTTGCGCTGGTTCTGCGCCGGAGCCTCGATGACGAAAGTGGTGTCGGCATTGCTGGTGTAGGCGTTCCAGTCGCCGCCGAGGGCTTGCATGCGTTCTTCCAGCTCACCTTCGCCGCCACCGTCGATTCCGCTGAACAGCAAATGCTCCAGCAGGTGCGGCAGTTCCTTGTCTTCGCAACTGAAGTCATCCAGGCCCACACCCACCACCAGGCGGATTGCCACGTGGCCGCGTTCGGTGCCCGGCTTGAGCAGCAATTGCAGGCCGTTGGGCAGGGTGTAGCCCTCGACTTGCAGGCGGTCAAAGGCAAAGGTGTGTGCCGAACCCATGAGCAGGCAGGCGAATAGCAGGCGACGCATAACAGGCTTCCTGGCGAGTGAGGTCCGTTGTTAACTGACTTCACTCGCCGTCGTACGTTCAGGGCGAATGGGTGATGTCGGCAATATCGTCCGCCGAGAGGGCGCCGGTGTCGGTGGTTTCCAGCACCACATAAGCGCTGCTGCAGAACAGCGAGTTGAGACGCTTCATGTCGGCAATCAGCTCCAGGTGCAAGGAACTGGTCTCCAGGCTCTGTACGATTTTACGTTGCAAGCGGCTGACGTGGGCGTGGGCCAGGCGACGCTCCTGGGCGCGGAAGCGGCGCTTTTCCCGCAGCAGTTGCCGGGCGCTTTCCGGGTCGGCACTGAGGAACACCGAGAGCCCCAGGCGCAGGTTGGCGATCAGTTGGGTTTGCAGGCCCGCGAGTTCCTCCAGGCCGACTTCGGAGAATGAACGGCGCTGGGAGGTCTTTTGCTGCTGGACCTTGCGCAGCATGCGTTCGATCAGGTCGCCGGCCAGTTTCAGGTTGATCGACAGTTCGATGATCTCGGCCCAGCGTCGGCTGTCCTGTTCGCTGAGGTCTTCCCGGGGCATTTGCGCGAGGTAGAGCTTGATCGCGCTGTAGAGCGCCTCGACATCGTCGCTCAGGCTGCGCATTTCCTGGGTGATGGCGGTTTGCTTGCCGCGCAGCACCTCCAGCATCGAGGTCAGCATGTTGTCGATCAGGTCGCCCAGACGCAGGGTTTCGCGGGCGGCGTTGGCCAGTGCCAGGCTTGGGGTGGCGAGTGCTGCCAGGTCCAGGTGGCGCGGCTTGGCCAGGCCGTTGACCTCTTCGCGTTCCGGGAGCAACCAGGCGCACAAGCGGGACATCGGGCCGATGGTGGGCAGCAGGATCAGGCAGCGAATAACGTTATAGAGCAGGTGGAAGGTGATCACCATGCCTTGGGCGCTGTAGTCCAGGTTATCCATCCAGCCGACCAGCGGGTCGAGTACCGGGATGATCAGCAGCAAGCCGATCAGCTTGTACAGCAGGCTGCCCAGGGCCACCTGGCGCCCGGCGGCGTTCTGCATGCTGGTGCTGAGGAAGGCCAGCACGCCGCTGCCGATGTTGGCGCCGATCACCAGGCCGATGGCCACGTGCAGGCCGATCACGCCGGCACCGGCGAGGGTCGCGGTCAGCAGGACGGCGGCCAGGCTGGAGTAGGAAATCATCGCGAACAGTGCGCCGACCAGGGCATCGAGCAAGATGTCGCCGGTCAGCGAGGCGAACAGGACCTTGACGCCCTGCGCGTGGGTGATCGGGCCCGCGGCTTCGACGATCAGTTGCAGCGCAAGGATGATCAGCCCGAGGCCGATCCCGACACGGCCCATCTGCCCGGCGCGTGTCTGTTTGCGCGACAGGAAGAAAATCACCCCGAGGAAAATCAACAGCGGCGACAGCCACGACAGGTCAAAGGTCAGCACCCGGGCCATCAGCGCGGTACCGACATCGGCACCGAGCATGGTCGCCAGGGCGGGCATCAGGCCCATCAGGCCCTGGCCGACAAACGAAGTCACCAGCATCGCCGTGGCGTTGCTGCTTTGCACCATGGCCGTCACCAGGATGCCGGCGATAAACGCCAGCCAGCGCTTGGACATGTTCTGCCCGATGACCTGGCGCAAGTTGGAGCCGTAGACCCGCAGGATGCCGGTACGGACGATGTGCGTGCCCCAGATCAGCAGGGTTACCGCGGAAAGCAGATTGAGCAGGGTCAGCATGCTGGGCCCCCTGTGTTGAGTCGTGCTCCAATCGGAGCAAGTGAATAGTGCCGCGTGCCGTTCTACGTCTTGTACTTAAGCTGTAGTTGGCGAATGGGCTCGGCGCCAGCATCGCATAGCTAAAGTCGGGATTGAAACAAAACTGTCATGAAATCAGCTTTTTGCAGATGAAAAAAAGGGGCTCTAAAGCCCCTTTTTCAGCAGCGGGTCCAGGTTATTGACCCGGAATGTCCTTGCGCAGTTTCACAGGGTCCTGCTGTTTCTTCTTTTTCGCGATGGCGGTACGCATCTTGATGTTCACCGCTTCAACCGCCAGGGAGAATGCCATGGCGAAGTAAACGTAGCCTTTTGGCACGTGAACGTCGAAGGCTTCGGCGATCAGCACGGTACCCACCACCAGCAGGAACGACAGCGCCAGCATCTTCAGCGACGGGTGTTTGTCGATGAAATCGCTGATGGTGCCGGCGGCCAGCATCATCACCAGTACGGCGACGATGATCGCGGCCACCATCACCGGTACGTGGGAAACCATACCGACGGCGGTAATCACCGAGTCCAGGGAGAACACGATGTCGATGATCGCGATCTGGATGATGGTGTAGATGAACTTGCCACCGGCGCCCTTCGGCTCGTCGTGGGTTTCGTCTTCACCTTCCAGGGCGTGGTACATCTCCTGGGAGCTTTTCCACAGCAGGAACAGGCCACCGAAGAACAGGATCAGGTCGCGGCCGGAAATGCCTTGGCCGAACACCACGAACAGATCGTCGGTGAGGCGCATGACCCAAGTGATCGACAGCAGCAACAGGATCCGCGTGACCATCGCCAGCGCCAGGCCGAAGATCCGGGTACGCGCCTGCATGTGCTTGGGCATGCGGCTGACCAGGATCGAAATCATGATGATGTTATCGATGCCCAGGACGATCTCGAGGGCCGTCAGGGTGAAGAAGGCAATCCAGATTTCCGGATTGGTCAGCCATTCCATGTGTATTCCTTTGAGCGAGTGTTAGACCGCGCCAGCCTTAAGAGCCGGCGCAGTGAGTTGTACGATTATAGAGTGCTGAACAGCGGAAAAATCCCCATCAGCAAAGCGGCGACCATTATGCACAGGCACACCAGCACCGCCCACTTGAGGGTGAAGCGCTGGTGATCGCCAAATTCGATACCCGCCAGGGCTACCAGCAAGTAGGTCGATGGAACCAGTGGGCTCAACAAGTGCACAGGCTGGCCAACGATCGAGGCGCGGGCCATTTCCACGGCAGTGATGCCGTAGTGGCTGGCGGCTTCGGCCAGTACCGGCAGAACGCCGTAGTAGAAGGCATCGTTGGACATGAAGAAGGTAAACGGCATGCTCACCAGCGCGGTGATCACGGCCAGATAAGGCCCCAGCGCGTCAGGGATGACGGCCAGCAGGCTCTTGGACATGGCATCGACCATGCCGGTACCGGACAGGATGCCGGTGAAGATACCGGCGGCGAAGATCAGGCCGGTGACCGCCAGGACGCTGCCGGCATGGGCGGCGATCCGGTCTTTCTGCATCTGCAGGCATGGGTAGTTGACGATCATCGCGATACTGAAGGCCACCATGAACAGTACTGGCAGTGGCAACAGGCCGGCGATCAAGGTGCACATCAGGGCGAAGGTCAGTGCGCCGTTGAACCAGATCAGTTTCGGACGGCGGGCGTCCGGGTATTGCGAGACGCTGATTTCGCTGTGGTCGATTTCATCGCCTTGCAGGTGCAGCTCGCCCAGGCGTGCCCGTTCGCGCTTGCCGTACATATAGGCAATCACCAGGATGGCGACGACGCCGGCGGCCATGGCTGGAATCATCGGGACGAAAATATCCGATGGGTCCACGTGCAATGCACTGGCGGCGCGGGCGGTCGGGCCACCCCATGGGGTCATGTTCATCACCCCACCGGCGAGGATGATCAGGCCGGCCATGATCCGCGGGCTCATGCCGATGCGCTGGTACAGCGGCAGCATGGCGGCCACGCAGATCATGTAGGTGGTGGCGCCGTCTCCGTCCAGTGATACCACCAGGGCCAGCACGGCGGTGCCGACCGAGACCTTCAGCGGGTCGCCCTTGACCAGCTTGAGGATCTTGCGCACGGCCGGGTCGAACAGGCCGGAGTCGATCATCAAGGCGAAATAGAGGATGGCAAACATCAGCATTACGCCGGTCGGCGCAAGCTTGGTGATGCCCGCGAGCATCATCGGGCCGATCTGCGGGGCAAAGCCGCCGAACAGCGCGAACAGGATCGGTACGATGATCAGGGCGATCAGCGCAGACAGGCGCTTGGTCATGATCAGGAACATGAACGTGATGACCATGGCAAAGCCAAGGAAAGTCAGCATAGGAATACTCCAGGCGTAGCGCGGCTAGGGAATGGCGAACCGGTTGGGTCAGCGCAGAACGAAAGGCACGGGGCGTACGGGTGGAGTCGGGGCAAACAGGCGGGTACGAGCGGACATCGGGAATCACCATTGTTGTTGTTAACAACCGGTCTGTTGCCGGTAGTGGTGGGCGATCCTAGTCCCGGAAGCTTTCAGCCAGCTTTCGCTTGAGAAACGGGCTACGTTGAATGGACGACTGGTCCTGTGTGAAATAAGGATGTGGGAGACAGAGCATGCATGAGCAACACCAAGGCGGCTGCCATTGCGGGCGGGTGCGTTATCAGTTCAGCGGGGCGTTGGTGGATATTGCCCACTGCCACTGTTCGATTTGCCGACGGGTCAGCGGCGGCTTGGTGACGACCTGGATCACCCTGCCCCGTTCCGCGTTCGCCTGGGTGGCGGGAACGCCGGCGCAGTACGAATCTTCGCCGACATGCGTGCGGTATCTTTGTTCTAACTGTGGGGCGCATTTGGCGCTGGTAACGCAACTGAGTGCCGAGAGTATCGATGTGACCATCGCAACCCTGGATCACCCGGAGCTGGCCCCGGCAGATCGGCACATCTGGGTAGAGAGCCGATTGCCGTGGTTACACCTGGATGAGCAACTACCGGAAGAAGACGGAGAAGCGCTCTAGGGCAGCTCGAACCCGCCGGAGGCCTTGTGCAGTGCGCGCAAGTGCTCGCCTAGCTGCTTGAGGTTGGCTTCACATGCGGCAATCTCCGCCGCGCGGGCCGGTTCCAGCAGCGCCCTCACCTCTTTGTCCAGATCGCCGGTCAGCGACTGCAACTGCTTCTGGCGCGCGGCGCTCTCTGATTCCAGGCGTTTGGATTCTGTTGGTTGTGGCAAGCCGTAACCGCTGGTGCCCAGCAGCTCTGCCGGGCGACTGAGGAAGCCACTGTTGGCGAGGATCTGCTGCAACGTCGCGTTGGCCTTTTCCATGCCGCCGTTCTTCAGCTCGCGGGCGCCAAGGTAGCGTTGCTTGACTTCATCCTGGGCCAGCATGAGCTGCTTGCGGAAGCTCGCCTGTTCCAGCAGCAACAAGGCGGCGCTGGCGCGCAGGTCGGCTTCGGCGAACCATGGGCGGCGCTCTTCGGCACTCAGTGACAACCAATCCTCCACTTCAGCCTGTTTGATCGGCAGGCGCTTTTTCAACACCTCGAACATCGCCTGGTAGCGCTCGCGGAAGGAGTCGAAGTGATAGCCGAGGCGCAGCGCGCGTTTTTTGTCGTCCAGCACACTGGTATCGGCCAGGCCTCGGCCCTTGAGGACTTCCAGCAGGCCATTAGGCGTGATGTTGTCCAGGCCGGTCAGCTGCGGGTTGGCGCTGCCGCTGCGTAACAGTTTCAGGCTCTCGACTGCGCAGTTGTTGGAGATGAAGAAGTAGTTGCCGTCGTAGCTCCAGTGCATTTCGGCGGCATGTTCGACGGTGTCGTTGATCTCCTGGCGCGTGAGCTTCAACGGCACCGACGCCAGGCCGCGCAGCTCGGTCTTGGTGTACTCGTCGATGACCTGAGACAGCGGCAGCACGAACAGCCGCGACGGGTATTTGCCGATCAGGCCGTCCCAGCTCGACAGTTGTACGTCACCGACAAACGCGCGGTAGGACAACACCAGGTGCTGGTCCAGGTCCAGGCGGCAGTCCGGGCCCCGTGGCCGGCCGGGGGCGCAGATCACCAGGCGCAGCATGCTGTGGCCCCAGCGACTCACGAGGTTCTGGTTGGCTTCGGCCAGCAGGTAGTCGATTTCGTAGACCCGCTCGGGGTCGACTTGGCCCAGTGGAGTCTTGGCGAAGTCGTTGCCGGCGTTGAGGAAGGCGTAGGTTTTGGCACAGGTGTCCTGGGCGGGCGGCGCCCAGCCAAAGTGTTCCTTGTAATAGCGGTACAGCGAAGGCCGGCGGCAGGCATAGCTCGGGTCGAGGAGGAAGTACTCCATGTTGACGGCGACGAATTCCAGCGGGCTGGTGGTTTCGTAGATGTCCGGGCTGCGGGCGACCTGATGGTTGTTCTGTTCACGTTCGCCGCGACGGCCGACGTATTGCGGCCACCCGGCGAGGTCCAGCAGGCGTGGGTCATCGCTGAGGGTAAAGCGGCGGTCGTTCTGGCCCCGGCATTGATCGGGCAGGCCGATCAGGCCGGTGATGTTGTTCTGGCGGCTGCAACGCTGGATCAGCTTGCGGTCGGCGCTGGACCACAGGCGGGCACGGTCATAGATGTGGGTCAGTTCATGCAGCACGGTGGCGAGCATTTCCCGGCGCACGGTGCCGTGGGGGCGATTGGTTTTTTGCGTCGCGGCACTGCCGTCGGTAAGGCTTTCCAGCAAGTTGCTGTTGAGGTCCAGTTCGGACACCAGCGAAGCCTGGCCGTAGGCGTTCTCGGGCATCTTGTCGGTCCAGCCGACGTCGATGGTCCGGTCCAGTTGCTCGATGAAGCGCGGCGGCAACGCCTGCATCGCTTCATCCAGCAATGCCTGGCTCGCCTGCTGCTGGGCCGGGCTCAAGCCATCGGTCTTGAGCCGCAGTTGCAGGGCGGCCTGAGCCGCGCTGGCGCCCAGCAGCAAGGTGCCGGCCAGTAGCCAGGCGGCAATGCGCCTCACAGAGAGAGGATAGCTTCGGCGAGGACCTGGTCGCTGGCGTCGCGGGCTTCCGGCACGCGGGTTCGCAGGGTGTCGAAGGCGGCTTCCAGTTGAGCGCCACGAATCTCGCCATTGCTGGCGACGAAACTGGCGGCATCGTCGTGGGCTTCGCGTACGACTTTGGAGTCGCGGATGGACGTGGTGGTGTCCGAGGTGAAATCGATGGTACGGGCCGAGGCTCGGACGATGATGTTACTGGTGGCCTTCAGGGTTTGTGCCTGGGCAACACCGGCCAACAACAGCAGGCCGAGAGCGGCGGCGATCAGCGGGCTACGCATGGAATGACTCCGAAATACAAAGATGATTATTGGACGAGAATTGCTTGCGCCAGTTCAAGGTCACTGGCGTTAAGTTTTGGCTGGGTATGGCGCAGATAATCCAGCGCTGATTCCAGTCGGGCTCCCCGCCATTGGCCGTCAGTGGCAATGAAAGCGGCAGCGTCATCCTGGGCGGCCAGTATCAGTTTATGGTCGAACGGTGCGGAGGTCACTTTGCTGGTGGCATACGCACTGACAACGAGGCTCTGGGTGGACAGGTCAAAGGCCGGAGCTTGCGTGGACCAGCAGGTGCAAAACACTACGGGAGCGATCAACAGGCGGTATGAAAAAGCCATGGGACTCGACAACTGAAAACGAGCGCCAAGGCTAGCGCAATGCCCGGGCGAGAGCCAGCGCGGAGGGTTCGGGGAGCGCCTGGCGCCCCCTTTATCCCACCTGCGGTCAGATGGCCAGGATCGCCTGGGCCAGCTGCGCGTCAGTCGCGGTATTCAGTTGTGGAGCCTGTTGGCGGATCTGGGCCAGGGCGCTTTCCAGTTTTACGCCACGGATGGCGCCTTCGCTGGCAACGAAGCTGGCGGCGTCGTCACGGGCAGCACGTACGACCTTGTTGTCACGCAGGGAGGAAGTGGCATCGGAGGTGGCGTCTGAGGTGGCTTTCAGTGCGCCGACGATCGAATCCGTGGTCACGATCAGGCTGGAGGCGTTGGCATTGGCAACCAGGGCCAGCAGAGCTGCAGCGCTCAGCAGGTGAAGACGGGACATGGGGTGACTCCTGTAAATGAACGAAAGGGTGGCACAAAGCTACTGCTTGAGCAGCGAGACCATGGGCATCAGACGCCCGTTCTACAGGGTTCGCCACGTGGTAGCCGGATATTAGCCGCCGCTTATCTGTTCGGATAGCTTCCTGCGGTGATTACTCGCGCCAGAACGATTTGGCCAGCTCAGATGCCCGGTCGCCGTGACTGATACCCGCATCGGACAATTCCCGCGGATCCAGTTGAGCCAGCAGCCTGCGTGTGCGGGCCCGTTGCCCCCAGCAGACGAGTGCTGCAGCGGTGCGCTTGAGTAGCTGTATCAACCGAGGGTGTTGCTGGTTTTTGGTATTCATGACGCGCGCCTTTCATGAGGTCCTGGAACACCATCTTGGGCTGGAGGGTGCTACCGGTACAGATACACGCGGGTTAAATTGTACTGCTTAATTGTTATATTTTTTAAACTGTATCGGTCTGTAGAAAGCCGACTGTTTTCGCCATTGAAAATCCAAACCCCAGAAACAGCAGAACCCGCCGCCGGTTACCCGGGGCGGGTTCTGCTTTAACAATTCGGAGTGCTGGCGGTGGACCCGGTGGGTCAGGGCCAGCGGACGCTAATTAGCGCCAGAACGGCTTGCTCAGCTCTTCGTAGCGTTGTGCTTCGCTGATACCGGCGTCAGCCAGCAGACGCGAATCCAGACGAGCCAGTTGATGGCGGCTGGAGATGCGGCGCTGCCACAACATCAGGTTGGCGAGAACGCGCAGAGGCAGGGAAGCCTGGGTGTTTACAGCTTTTTCTTCGAAGAACAGATCGGAACTGAGTGTACGTTCCATGATGACATCCTTCCGCTTGTGGCGGGATTAGGTAGTGGTTTAACTGGTGCCAATGATCCTCCTCCCAGGCAAGACTCTCTAGATACAGTTCACCTGTATTGTGAGGGGCCAGTTAACTGTTTATAGGGGCTGTACTGTACGAAATTGGGGCAACTGTACCTGTCGGCACTTTTATGGTGCGTTTTAGGCGTTTATGGAGTTCGAGGTAGGATATTTCAGTAGGAAATGACCGGTACAGCAGTACAGTTTTTTATAAAAGTTGGGCTCGGAAGCTCGGGCTGATGAAACTGTGTTTGCATCAGCCCGAATCTGTATCAATCACGCCTTCAGCATATGCCCGGTTTCTTCCAGGTTGATGTGCCAACTCAGTGCTTCTCGCAGGATATGCGGGGTGTGCCCGCCCAGCACACAGGCTTGGGTGAAGTAGGTGTTCAGGGCATCGCGGTACGCCGGGTGCACACAGTTGTCGATGATGACCCGAGCCCGCTCCCGCGGCGCCAGGCCCCGCAGGTCCGCCAGGCCGACCTCGGTCACGAGGATGTCGACGTCATGCTCGGTATGGTCCACATGGCTGACCATTGGCACCACGCTGGAAATCGCGCCGGCCTTGGCAATCGACTTGGTGACAAAGATCGCCAGGTGCGCGTTGCGCGCAAAGTCGCCCGAGCCGCCAATTCCGTTCATCATCCGGGTGCCGCAGACGTGGGTGGAGTTGACGTTGCCATAGATGTCGAACTCCAGCGCGGTGTTAATGCCGATGATGCCCAGGCGCCGCACCACTTCCGGGTGATTGGAGATTTCCTGGGGCCGCAGCACCAATTTGTCTTTGTAGCGCTCCAGGTTGCCGAACACGTCGGCGTTGCGCCGTTCCGACAATGTGATCGAACTGCCTGAGGCAAAGCTCAGCTTGCCTGCGTCGATCAGGTCGAATGTGGAATCCTGGAGGACTTCCGAATACATCGTCAGGTCTTCGAAGGGCGACTCGATCAAACCGCACATCACCGCATTGGCAATGTTGCCGATGCCTGCCTGCAGCGGGCCGAGCTTGTTGGTCATGCGTCCGGCGTCGACTTCTTCTTTAAGGAAGTTGATCAGGTGATTGGCGATCGACTGGGTGTCGCTGTCGGGCGGCGTCACGGTGGAGGCCGAATCCGCCTGATTGGTGATGACGATCGCGACGATCTTTTCCGGCGGAATCGGAATCGCGGTGCTGCCGATACGGTCGTCCACGGCCACCAGCGGAATTGGCGTGCGGGTCGGGCGATAGCTCGGGATATAGATGTCGTGCAGGCCTTCCAGGTTCGGGTTATGCGCCATGTTGATCTCGACGATCACCTGCTTGGCGAAAATCGCGAAACTGGCAGAGTTGCCCACGGAAGTGGTTGGCACAATGTGGCCTTGCTCGGTGATCGCTACGGCTTCGATCACCGCGATGTCCGGTAGCTTGAGCTGATTGTTGCGCAGCTGCTCGACGGTTTCCGACAAATGCTGGTCGATAAACATCACCTCGCCGGCGTTGATCGCCTTGCGCAGGGTGCTATCTACCTGGAATGGCATGCGTCGCGACAGTACACCGGCTTCGGTCAGTTGCTTGTCCAGGTCGTTGCCCAGGCTGGCGCCGGTCATCAGGGTAATTTTCAGCGGTGATGTCTTGGCGCGTTCGGCCAAGGCGTGGGGCACGGCCTTGGCCTCACCGGCGCGGGTGAAGCCGCTCATGCCGACGGTCATGCCGTCCTGGATCAGTGCGGCAGCGTCAGCCGCGCTCATGACCTTGTTCAACAACGAAGGCAAGCGGATACGATCACGGTACATGGATTGTTATCTCGGGCTACGGAAGCAAGATGCGCAGTCTAGTGATTTCAAAAAATTTCGTCCCGCTACCATGGTCGAATGCCAGGCAGCGATTTAGAGCCTTTTGTCGGTTTTTACCGGTAATAAAAAACCCCAGCCTACTAAAGGCCAGGGTTTTGGGTACTGCGCTGGCGCAGTGTTTATTCGACGGCCTTGACCATGTCTTCGATGACCTTCTTGGCGTCGCCGAAGACCATCATGGTCTTGTCCAGGTAGAACAGTTCGTTGTCCAGGCCGGCATAGCCGCTGGCCATCGAGCGCTTGTTGACGATGATGGTCTTGGCCTTGAACGCTTCGAGGATCGGCATGCCCGCGATGGGCGACTTGGGATCGTTCTTGGCGGCCGGGTTGACCACGTCGTTGGCGCCTAGCACCAGCACCACGTCGGCCTGGCCGAACTCGGAGTTGATGTCTTCCATCTCGAACACCTGGTCGTAAGGCACTTCTGCCTCGGCCAGCAATACGTTCATGTGACCAGGCATACGGCCTGCAACCGGGTGGATCGCGTACTTCACGGTCACGCCGCGGTGGGTCAGCTTCTCGGTCAGCTCTTTCAGTGCATGTTGTGCCCGTGCCACCGCCAGGCCGTAGCCCGGTACGATGATTACGGTATCGGCGTTGGTCAGCAGGAAGGTTGCATCGTCAGCCGAGCCGGATTTCACCGGGCGCGCTTCTTTCGAGCCGGCCGGGCCGGCGGCGTCTGCCGTGTTGCCGAAACCGCCGAGCAGTACATTAAAGAAGGAGCGGTTCATCGCCTTGCACATGATGTACGACAGGATCGCACCGCTTGAACCCACCAGCGAACCGGCGATGATCAGCATCGAGTTGTTCAGCGAGAAGCCGATCCCCGCCGCAGCCCAGCCGGAGTAGCTGTTGAGCATCGAGACGACCACCGGCATGTCGGCGCCGCCAATCGGGATAATGATCAGCACGCCCAGCACGAACGCCAGGGCCAGCATCAATGCGAAGGCGCTGAGGTTGCCGGTGAACATGAAGGCCAGGCCCAGGCCCAGCGTCAACAGCCCCAGCACCAGGTTCAGCTTGTGCTGACCGCCGAACTGTACTGGTGCGCCCTGAAACAGGCGGAACTTGTACTTACCCGACAGCTTGCCGAAGGCGATGACCGAGCCGGAGAACGTAATTGCACCGATGGCTGCACCGAGGAACAACTCCAGGCGGTTACCGGCGGGGATCGAATCCCCCAGGTGTTTCACGATACCCAGCGACTGTGGTTCCACGACTGCGGCGATGGCGATAAACACTGCAGCCAGGCCGATCATGCTGTGCATGAACGCCACCAGCTCCGGCATCTTGGTCATTTCCACGCGCTTGGCCATGATCGAGCCGGCGGTGCCGCCGACCAGCAGGCCAACGATGACGTAGCCAATTCCGGCAGTGGCCAGCTCGGCGCCGAGCTTATAGATGAGGCCCACGGTGGTGAGCACTGCCAGCGCCATGCCGAGCATGCCGAACAGGTTGCCGCGCCGGGACGTCGTCGGGTGTGACAGGCCTTTAAGGGCCTGGATAAAGCAGATCGACGCGATCAGGTAGAGCGTCGTGACCAGATTCATGCTCATGACGATGGCGCCTCTTCTTTTGCTTTCGGGGCTTTCTTCTTGAACATCTCAAGCATCCTGCGGGTAACCAGGAAGCCACCGAACACGTTGACCGCCGCGAGGGCTACGGCCAGGGTGCCCATGGTCTTGCCCAGTGGTGTCACGGTGAGTGCGGCTGCCAGCATGGCGCCGACGATCACGATCGCCGAAATTGCGTTGGTCACGGCCATCAGCGGGGTGTGCAGGGCCGGGGTGACGTTCCAGACCACGTGATAACCGACATAAATCGCCAGCACGAAGATGATCAGGTTGTAGATACCGGGGGAAATAAGCTCTTCCATCGTCTGAATCCCTGCTTAGGCGTTTTTGCGGATGACTTGGCCGTCGCGGCACATCAGGCACGCGGCGACGATGTCGTCTTCGAGGTTGATTTCAAACTGCCCTTCCTTGGTGAAGACCAGCTTCAGGAAGTCCAGCAGGTTGCGTGCGTACAGCGCCGAGGCATCGGCGGCGACGGCGCCGGCCAGGTTGGTCGGGCCGCAGATGGTCACACCGTTTTCCACGACCACCTGGTCTGCCACGGTCAGCGGGCAGTTGCCGCCCTGGGCTGCGGCGAGGTCGATGACCACCGAGCCTGGCTTCATCTGAGCGACGGTCTCGGCGCTGAGCAGGGTCGGTGCCTTGCGGCCCGGAATCAGTGCGGTGGTGATGACGATGTCGGCTTGCTTGGCACGTTCATGCACGGCCAGGGCCTGGCGCTGCATCCAGCTTGTTGGCATTGGGCGCGCGTAACCGCCCACGCCAACCGCGCATTCACGTTCTTCATCAGTTTCGTATGGCACGTCGACGAACTTGGCGCCGAGGGATTCGATCTGTTCCTTTACCGCCGGACGCACGTCGGACGCTTCGATGACCGCACCCAGGCGTTTCGCGGTAGCGATCGCCTGCAGCCCTGCTACACCAGCTCCAAGAATCAGCACGCGAGCGGCTTTCACCGTACCGGCGGCGGTCATCAGCATTGGCATGAAGCGTGGGTAGTGATGGGCGGCGAGCAGTACAGCCTTGTAGCCGGCAATGTTTGCCTGGGAAGAAAGCACATCCAGGCTCTGCGCGCGGGAGGTGCGCGGCGCGGCCTCAAGGGCAAAGGCCGTGATGCCATGCTCGGCCAGTCGAGTGATGGTTTCGTTGCTGAACGGATTGAGCATGCCCACCAGCACTGCGCCGCTTTTGATCAGCGTCAGTTCGCTGTCATTGGGGGCTACTACCTTGAGGATCAGCTCGGCGCCGAATGCATCACTGGCGTTGCCAATGGTTGCGCCTGCCGCTTCATAGGCACTGTCGACGACACTGGCATTGATGCCTGCCCCGCTTTGCACAGTGACCTTGTGGCCCTGGCCGATCAGCTTCTTGATGGTTTCCGGGGTGGCAGCCACCCGCGTTTCACCGGTCTGGGTTTCGAGAGGAACACCAATGTGCACGTCAAATCTCCTGCATGATCTTTTTGCTTTGATTTTTGTAAAAGGCCAGTGCGCCACGACAGGCGAATCTGGGCGGCCGATCAGCACGATCCCGCTGAAATACAGCGGGGCGCGGCATTTTGCAGGCGAACTTTACGGCCTTCAAGAGATTATGACGGGTGACGAAAAATTAACTACAAGTCACCCCGTGACCGATTGTCGCAATGGATAGATTAAAGTCGTTTAAATACAGGAGATTAAAGAGTTTTTACCGAAATATCAGCGCTTCTCCATCGCCGACGTGAATGCTTGGGCATCGCTGCAATTTTATGGCTACAGGCCAATACCTACATGGCTTAAAGGCCATTTCAGGGTCAAAAGATGCGGTCTTCTAAATTGCGACATATATATACATATGTAGGTATTTTATTTTGTTGACTACAAAGTTAATAAATTGACGAAGACCCTTTAGATATTGGGGTTGTAACGATGCGACTGATCAATCAGCCAGTCTCTGAACGCATGCAGAGAAGCTGATTCGACCTTTCTCTCGGGAATCATCAGGTAGTAAGCCTTTGAGCTCGCCAGTACCTGAGGGCTGGCAATCACCAAGTGCCCATCGCTCAGTTCCCTTTGAATAAGGAACGGCGGTATCAGTGCAATGCCCATATCGTGCATGGCTGCCTGGGACAACATGGAGAATAGCTCGTAACGCGGGCCTGTCATGTCGCGGGGTATGTCCAGCTGTTGCGCGTTGAACCACTGGCGCCAGGCATAGGGTCGAGTGGTTTGTTGCAGCAGGGGCAGTTCGGCGATTTCGTGTGCAGTGAAGTGCGTGCGACCGTCCAGCAAGCGCGGGCTGCATACCGGGAGCGGGTTTTCTCCCATCAGTTTGTGGGATTCGGTACCGGACCAGTCGGCATCGCCAAAGTAGATTGCCGCGTCGAATTCGGTATCGGCGAACAGGAAAGGCCGTGTGCGGTTGGTCAGGTTGACGGTGACTTCGGGATGCTGGTGCTGAAAGTCCTTGAGGCGTGGGATCAGCCATTGGGTGCCGAAGGTCGGGACCACCGCCAGTTCAATAACGTTGGTGCCCTGCTGTCCCATGATCGAAAGGGTGTCGCGTTCCACGGCGTCAAGTTGCGTAGCCACCCGGCGACTGTAGGAAAGCCCTGCTTCTGTCAGTTTCACGCCCCGGCGCGAGCGTCGAAACAGCTCGACACTTAAAAACTCCTCAAGACTGGCGATTTGTCGGCAGATTGCGCCCTGGGTGATCGAAAGCTCCTGTGCCGCCTTGGTAAAGCTCTCGTGGCGGGCTGCAGCCTCGAAACTGACCAGCGCCGTGGTGCTGGGAATTTTTCTGCGCATGTACCGTGACCTCACAAGTAAAGAGCATCTATGCCGCTTTTGAATGTTACGGAGTGAGAAATTAGCACAAGGCTATGCAAAATCCTCGTTTGCCCTCCTCGCCTGCCCGGCCTAGGCTCCATGCACGACTTTTGATTTACTTCGCGAGGACTCACTCATGGGCGGTAAGGCAAGCTTCAATTGGATCGATCCACTGCTGCTGGATTCACAGCTCACCGAAGAAGAACGCATGGTGCGCGACAGTGCCGAACAGTTCGCCCAAGACAAGCTGGCGCCCCGTGTTCTCGAAGCCTTCCGCCATGAAAAGACTGACCCTGCGATCTTCCGCGAAATGGGTGAGACCGGCCTGCTGGGGGCGATGATTCCAGAGCAGTACGGTGGCAGTGGATTGAACTACGTCAGCTATGGCCTGATCGCTCGTGAAGTAGAGCGTGTGGACTCTGGCTACCGTTCGATGATGAGTGTGCAGTCCTCACTGGTGATGGTGCCTATCAATGAATTCGGTACCGAAGCGCAAAAGCAGAAATACCTGCCGAAGCTGGCCTCTGGTGAATGGATTGGCTGCTTTGGCCTGACCGAGCCTAACCATGGTTCCGACCCGGGCGCGATGATTACCCGCGCGCGCAAAGTGGATGGCGGCTACAGCCTCACTGGCAGCAAGATGTGGATTACCAACAGCCCGATTGCGGATGTGTTCGTGGTGTGGGGCAAGGACGATGCGGGCGACATTCGCGGCTTCGTGCTGGAAAAGGGTTGGAAAGGCCTGAGTGCTCCGGCGATCCATGGCAAGGTCGGATTACGCGCCTCGATCACCGGTGAAATCGTCATGGATAACGTGTTTGTTCCTGAAGAGAACATCTTCCCGGATGTGCGTGGCCTGAAAGGACCGTTCACTTGCCTTAACTCGGCACGCTACGGGATCTCGTGGGGTGCCTTGGGGGCCGCGGAGTTCTGCTGGCATACCGCGCGTCAGTACACCCTTGATCGCCAGCAGTTCGGGCGGCCTTTGGCGGCTACTCAACTGATCCAGAAGAAGCTCGCAGACATGCAGACTGAAATCACCCTGGCGCTGCAAGGATGCCTGCGGTTGGGTCGTATGAAGGATGAGGGCACTGCGGCTGTGGAAATCACCTCGATCATGAAGCGTAACTCGTGTGGCAAGTCGCTCGACATTGCCCGGATGGCGCGTGACATGCTCGGTGGTAACGGCATCTCGGATGAGTTCGGCATTGCCCGCCACCTGGTCAACCTTGAAGTGGTGAATACCTATGAGGGTACTCACGACGTGCATGCATTGATCCTGGGGCGAGCGCAAACCGGTATTCAGGCGTTCTATTAATAGGAGAACGACCATGGGCGCGCTTTCGCACCTGCGGGTACTGGATTTGTCGCGAGTGCTGGCGGGCCCTTGGGCCGGGCAGATACTTGCAGACCTTGGCGCTGAAGTGATCAAGGTCGAGCGGCCCGGGAATGGCGACGACACTCGTGCCTGGGGGCCACCCTTCCTCAAGGATGCGTATGGGGAAAACACCACTGAGGCGGCGTATTACCTGTCTGCCAATCGCAACAAGGAATCGGTGACGATCGACTTCACGCGGCCGGAGGGCCAGAAGCTGGTGCGTGACCTGGCGGCGAAGTCCGACATTCTGATCGAGAACTTCAAGGTAGGCGGCTTGGCGGCCTATGGGTTGGACTATGAGTCGCTCAAGGAGATCAATCCGGAGTTGATCTACTGCTCGATTACCGGGTTTGGTCAAACCGGGCCCTATGCGACGCGGGCGGGCTACGACTTCATGATCCAGGGGCTTGGCGGGCTGATGAGCCTGACTGGCCGCCCGGAGGGTGAAGACGGCGCCGGACCGGTTAAGGTTGGCGTGGCGCTGACGGATATTCTTACGGGGCTTTACTCGACAGTTGCGATCCTGGCGGCCATGGCTCACCGGGATCATGATGGTGGCGGCCAGCATATCGATATGGCGTTGCTGGATGTGCAGGTGGCTTGTCTGGCTAATCAGGCGATGAACTACCTGACGACGGGCGTCTCTCCAAAGCGTCTGGGTAACGCTCATCCGAATATCGTTCCCTATCAGGATTTTCCTACGGCGGATGGCGATTTCATTCTTACTGTGGGTAATGATGGGCAGTTCCGCAAATTTGCCGAAGTGGCTGGGCAGCCCCAGTGGGCGGATGATCCTAGGTTTGCAACTAATAAGCTGCGAGTGGCCAACAGGGCGGTGCTGATTCCGTTGATCCGTCAGGCTACCGTGTTCAAGAGCACGGCTGAATGGGTAGCTCAGCTGGAGCGAGTAGGTGTGCCTTGCGGCCCGATCAATGACCTGGCGCAGGTGTTTGCCGATCCTCAGGTAAAAGCGCGCGGGTTGGCGATGCAGTTGCCTCATGCGTTGGCTGGTACTGTGCCCCAGGTGGCAAGTCCTATGCGCCTGTCCAAGACGCCTGTTGAATACCGCAGCGCACCTCCGCTGTTGGGTGAGCATACCTATCAGGTGCTGCAGCAAGTGCTGGGTTTGACGCCAGCGAATGTGTCGGCTTTGAGGGAGGCCGGGGTCATCTGAAGCTTCTCTTCTATATAGAGGGTTGTTGAGGCTCTCTATATAGAGGGAAGTTGGTCGGTTTTTAGCCAGAAATGCCTATTTGATAGAAAAGCTGAATTAAGGGTTGACGGCAGATTCTGGAAGTCTATAATTCGCCCCACTTCCGGCGCAGTCGAAACGGAAAACTCCTTGGTAAACAAAGAGTTATGTAGGTTTCGATAGCGAGTTGCTTCAGATCATC